>NZ_NWSZ01000005.1:0-331832 GCF_002531885.1 Rhizobium sp. L9
CAGATATTGTATTCGGTTCTTTGATTTCATGATTCCCACGTCCTTTGCTTCATTGCTGAAGCGGACGTGCAGCGACTTAAGAGCCGCCCCTCAGTTGGGAGGATAATCCTCGCACAAGACGACGCCTATTGGCGTCACTCCGCAGTCTTTGAACGGTACGACGCGGCTAAATCCGCGCTACGCTGACGGTGTTCGACCGACCCCAAGCAAGCCAATAGCTTGCCTCCGTCCGATCTCAAGCTAGCAAGACCGGTCCGGTTGTCAACTCGGCGCTGCATATCTGCCTACGGGCGCGCCGGTATGGATGGCCGGTCACCTAATCTTGCCCCCAGTGCCCAAAAATCAAAGCGCCCTGACGTACTTCACCAGTTCGAGCGCGTCTTTGAGTACGAGAAGGTCCGTCTTGTCGTCGTCGAACTTGTCGTACGGCCACACGACGATCCGGCTGACGAGCTGCTTGCCTTTAAGCATCTGGGCGATGTACCCGCCGCCGAGACAGCCGTCGTCGCCCGTTTCGACCGCCTTGTTCTTGTCGACGCGCATGAACGCCGTGCGCCCTGGGAAATCATGGCCGGGAAGACAGATTTCGGTCGGATGGTCAGTGGTGTCGAACCCGACAACGACCCGCTCGAAAATGTCGTATGTGCCGCAGTTCTTGTCGTCGTTAATAGGGTCGACCTTGCAGCTGACGACCCAGATGACACCTTCTTTCGCAATGGTGGCGGTTTTGTCGGGCATGATCCGATATTCCGCTCCGCTGGGAGTTGTCCCCGTGCGGATGCCTTGTTCAACGGTATGCTCGTTCGGATACCAGCTTCCAGCCGCCGCATTGACGGCAGCGAACAGGAAGGCACTGAGAAACGCTAGAAACCTTCGCATCGCTGCGGCCCTAGAGGTTGCACTCGGCGACGCTGGAGCCGCTGACAGGCGAAACAATCTGAAGTGTCCAGCCCGGCGCGAATTGAGCACCGACCTGATGCATCTGGCTGACGGCACCGGCGCAGAAGGTCCGAGCCTCGCTCGACACCATGTTGATGGTAATCGTAACCGTGTGGCTTGCGGTGGACACGGTGCAGACCGAAGCAACTCCCGTGTTCTCCATTGCCGAACACATGCGGTAGGCGTGGTCGGTGCTTTCATCGGCAAGGGCCGCCATTGGTGAAGCAATTGCCGCGGCAAGAAATAACCAAACGAATCTCAAGTAAACCCCCAAAAGACATTTATCAGGTTATGCAAATTTCCACGGTTTTCCAATACCAAGTTCGACCAAGCGCGGGTGCGAAGTTGAACGCACTGGTTCGCCTGTTAGCGGAAGCCGGAAAATTCAGCTGTCGTCGAGCTGATCATTCGACAGAGTTTGAAGATTGTGCTTTCAGTGCGTTGATGAATTCGTTGACTTGGTGAATTGCTGTCACCTCGGTAGAAAGCTTCCTCAACGCTTCCGCAATCTCTGCGCAGTCACATTTGGAGAGGGTCCGAAGATCGGAGCTTACGACATTGTAGGCGGGCGTCCCGCGAGAGGCGATAGAGCGGTTTATAACGAAGCGCTCGACCCTTCCGTCAATTCGTTCGACAAACAGCGCCCGCGAGCCGCCGTCAGTTGCCATGGCGCTGTCAACAATCGATGCGTACATGTTCACTCCGATCTGATCCCGGTTGTCCGCTATCGGCTTCCATCCCCGAAAAAATCAGCAGGAGTTATCATATAGCTGAACGGCAATTCGCGGTGGGGACGTGAGACCCCTGGAGGATCGCGCGGTAAAATTTTTCGCGGTGCAGCGGTCATGTCAAGCCAGGGAAGCCGGTCTCGCAATTTGTGGGTGAACCGATCCGTCGTTATTTCAATGCCGAGGCCCGTGAACTGGACGCCCGGAAAGTGCCGACCTAAATCCTGCGGCCGAACCTCAAATATCGTTTTTGGATCGGCTTCGCTCTTGAATGACACGAAGACGGGCAGTCTGCCTGTCTTATAGTATCTGAACGGGCGACGGCCCCTGGCATCACGTAGTAGCGCAAAGTCTGCTTCCGACAGTGATCCAATGCTATTCTTCACGCCCAGGCTTGTTAGTACTCCGCCCTCGTAAACTTGCGTCAGGCTGTTATTGGGATCGTGCTGAATTGGCAGAATGTAGACGGTCTCCTTGCCGCCAAGGTCGAAGATCCTCTTGTCCAAGCAGGCGGTCAAAGAGACAGTGAAGGACGTTGGAAACAGCCGGAAAAAGGTCGAGGACGCCTTGGATCGACAGGGCTAATGCCGGGCAGCTGCTAAAGGGGTATCCATCAACGTGACAGGAAGCAATGACCTGCTGCATGCATGATCGAACGAGGTCCCCCGGGAGACCGCCTTGATTGGCTCTCACGTGTCGTCATCTTCTGTGTCAGCAATGTCGTCAGCCAAGACAGCGGCGTGCTCGGATAGAATGGTAGCCACATTGTCGAGAAGCATCGCCAGGTCAGGGTCGCTGTCAAAAAGCTGTTCCTGCTTAGCTTTCAGCTTTCCGATATAGAAGTTGTGGATATGGAGTGATCCAGTCATCTGCGCGAGGGTTGGCATGCTGATGCTCCATTCATGTTCGCACGTCGGTGCCCACCAAGAATACGCTGCTCAGGCACTCCCATCAACGTCGCCATCTTCGTCGAGTTCGTGGACCGGGAGATAGGTGTTCTTCTCCATCCACTCCCTGACGATGAACCTGACCGTATCGTTGCGCGTTTTACCGAACTCGCCTGAGAGGTCCCGAAGGGCTTCGTCCACATCGTCATCAAAGGCGATCGATCCCGCGTTGCGCAACAGAAGCGCCGCACGGCGAAGCATGATCTGAATATCCGCTCGTGAGATATCGGCGATCCGATCGGCGGCGTCTTCGAGGAGGGCGGCGGTGTCGGGCATTGTCATGGCTTCACTCTGCCGCTGTCATTGGGCACTGCACAGCGAAATTCATGTTTCTCCACGATTTGCTGCTCTAACGGGCACCGGCCCAAGTGCGGCGGGCGCGTCTGTTAATATTATCTTCACCGCTTCGACGAATGAGCTTGCATTGTATGCAACCGAAGCACTACTGGTGTTTCGCCATGAAACTTATGGGGGTGCATTTTCCGTGGCATTGGTTGAAATCCTTGCAAAGTCTCTCAATCGGTGGTGGCCCTCCTGGTTAATCCCGGCTGCGGCACGCTCGGGATTGGTTAGAAGGCCTGTCCCTTTTGCCGCAGTTCTGGCCTCTCTTGCGTTCGCGTCGGCACTTCATGCCCCGTCACCCGCCGCCGCCACAGCAGCTAGAGATGAAGCTTTGTACGCCTATGTCTCGCGGTATCCACTTCATCGCGGCTATATGTATTGCTTGGTAGCGATAGAGTACTCAGGCGACTATCAAAGCCGGTTCTGTCCGGGCAGCCGAGGAGCAATAATTCTCGCGCAGAGGGCCTTGAAACAACCTCTTCTCGATCTGCACGATGACGGGGAGCTTCGGCGAATCCTGTTGATGTTCGCCAAATTTGCACAAGCGAGCCGAGATGCTCAGCCGGAGCATGGAGTGCAAGCTCCGGTCGCTCCCAGCACACTGGAGCATATATCTCGCCAATACGAGAAAACCGGTGTTGAGAGGCCATTTTTGTATTGTTATGCGGATATATTGTATTTTGCTGATCCCGATAGCGCTTACTGCAGATACGCAATAGCTAAAATAAACTTAGAACTATTCGAGGAAGGCGAAGGGGTTTTACCTGATCGTGATGTCCCAGTTCTTTTCTCAATACTGAAATCCATCATATTGAAGGAGAAACTCTGATGGGAATTCAAGATGTTCTGGCCAAGCTCGTTTTTGAAGATGCCGTCGGCGATGAGAAGGGACGCATCGAAACGCTGATAACTGATCTGTATAGGCTCTCACCAACGGCGCGGACTGTTTTCGATGTTGTGGCAGCTGGCACACAACTCCTTACGTTCAAGCACGTCCCAAATACGATGAAGTCGGAAGAAAGCTCATTTTTGGTTAAGTACGACCCGCAGGCCCTAGACGGCAAGTGCGTTATCGATACTGAGGGGACAGTATCACATTATTCCTTCGAACAGGCGCTCATGCATGAGATTATACATGGCGTCATGGGCTATACAGACGGTGCGAACAGGGGCGTTCCTCCTAATTTTCTGACAGGGAATTATGACTACGTGGGTGACACGGTCCGAACTGAGCAGATTATTGCTGGTGAAATGTCTAAGGACTCTTATTACGATCCTCTTTTCGTCGAGCGCGCGTCCTATCATTCGACGCTCTCAGAGGACCAACTAGCGACGCTTGACCCTTTCGGGGACTTCTTGAGTGATCTGACCGGGTTGGTGCTTGTTGATGATCTCGGAGAAGCGGGAATACGCGGGGGAAATGAGATCGACACAAGGGACTTCTCGGACCCGGTCTTATTAGTTGGCCTCAGCGGTGATGACGTAATCCACGCTGGTTCTGGGAACGACTATCTGTACGGGGGCACGGGTGGCGACAAATTGTTCGGTGGAGACGGCGATGACTACCTTGCGGGAAATTCGTATTCCGACAAGCTATTTGGGGAGGCTGGTAGCGACTACATTTTGGGAGGAGCAGACGACGATATCCTGATCGGTGGAGCGGGTAATCCAGATCAGTTAAACCTCTCCACCCTTCATTCTGAGTGGTATGATGGCGAGGTAGACTTCCTTAGGGGAGGCGATGGTTTCGACACGTACTACATTTTCGCCACCGAGGGATACTACGGCGGAGTCCAGAGTAGTCAAATTACTTGGGATGCGATTGAAAAATCAGACTGGCTTGATAAGAGCGACAATGACTTTGTCGCCAACATTCAAATCGTTCAGGATAACGTATGGGCCAACTTTGTACTGACGAGTGAAATGGTAGCCGCAGCCCTGAGTGGCTATAGTGGTGACCCATACCTCATCGGATTAGCCACTTTCAATACCGGCGGAGGATCGTTCCAGGAAGAGGTCCTCGGTAAAATGGTGGACGATTTCTTCGTGGTCTACACTGAAGTGAACGATGCAAAAAAAATCCTCTGCGTCTTCCCTAGTCTCCCGGAACCAGAGCAGCAACTGATAGCTGATCCGTCTTCGCCGGACGGCTTCGAACTGTGGCAATCCGCACAGCGATCTTTCGATGCCGATCTCCTGCTGGTCTAGTTAGCAAAAAGACGTCCGCAATCTCGCAAACCTCAGTCGGTGTACTCGCTCCGGCTGAGGTGTTTTGTTCTTCCTCGTATCATTCGCCGGGGCTGGCGGTGTTTCCACGCCCACGCAAACGTGGCGACGAGGGTGCAAATAATGACCGCCTGACCGTCTTAGTCCGGCGTCGAACTCGTTAGACCGCACGAACTTCGCCAAGCCGTCTAACCGAGTACTCGTCCGGCCAACATACGGCGGCTTCCCATGCGGCGGACGCCTGCGCGGCGACGTCATGCGCACCATCGTCGAGACCGGCGGCATTGCCGGGCAGCACCAGGTCGAGGTCGGGAACGTCGACATGTGACTCGTCCCAGTCGATCAACGCGACCCGATCGGCGGTCATGCGGATGTTGGCAGCACTGTTGGGGTTGCCGTGGACAACGCATGTCTGACGTCCGATGAGCCGCGCCCACGCTGCTCGACATCGAATGACGCCCTCGGGCGGCATCGAGGCAAGGTTGATCCTCGTTCCGGATTCGGCGTGAAGGAGATCGGTCGACGATCGCCAGCCTGGGCGCTGCGGCCAGCCCTGTGTCAACCGATGCAGCTCGCGGAGTGTGTCGGCGACGCGACGCCAGCCGGATTCCGTTTCAGGCGGTCCGCCTTCCATATACTTGATCACCACCAAACCATCCACGAACAGCCGACCGTCAGTCGTCGGAATCGGCACTGGAACGTGCATTCCTTCACTGTCGAGGTATCGCATCAGCTCGGTTTCCCATGCGAGATCGGCATCGGTTCTGCGGCCGAGACGACCAACCGCGATGTGCCCTCGGACGCGAACACTCCACACATCGTTGGCGACGCCACCCGTGAGCCGTTCGATGCGAACCGCGTCTTCACCCCAATGCCTGAGTGCGTCCCATCCCATCGGCAATATCCTTGGTGTACCTTCTTGAAATCAGTGCAAGAACTAGAGCGCGTCCACTTTACTCGGGGTATCCGCAGGATTTGAAGTAGTTGACGCACTCCTGCGGCTGGGTTGTGGTTACGACCTGCCCGACCGGTGTCCCATACCTGCCGCACCGCTTGCAACAGGTGCATTGCACCTCCCGACGCCTGTGAAATTCGATTAGTCGGGGTGCGGATACCATGGCGGCACACTCTAGCTCTGACCGGCCGCATTCGGTCAGGGAATGTTTGGGACTTTCTTACACCGCCATGAGGTGCAAACTGATGGTCGAACCGTTCTTTGAGGAAGGTAAGAAACTGCAAACGGGCAGTAAGTTACAATCACCGGCATTCGTTTGGCGCTCACCCAAAGACGCCGTAAGAGGCGTCGGTACATCCAGGAGGAGGCGGTTTGGGCGTGACGGTAACTTTGGCCAATACCATGGCGCGCGGCATCACGTCGGGAGCGGTTTTGATGCTGGTGGGATGCGGCTTGCCACTCCATGAGACCGTCCAACCAGAGGCGTCGCTTACAGTGAGATCGGAGACGGGCACGCCGATTCAAGGGGCGCAGGTGAGGCTCAACATGCACGCGATCCCCAGTACCAAGCGCGGGGTAGCCGTCGTGTTGACGGACACCGATGGGAGGGCCTCATTTCCTGAGGTGAAGGAGTGGCATACTAGATATCCGCTTATGATGCACGGAATGGTGGAATACCGATGGGCTTGGTGCGTTTCGAAGGCGGGTTATCAGGACCACGATGAAAGATGGTCTGAGTTTAAACCCTATGCGGTTGTGACCATGAAAGAAGGAAAATCAAGTGGCTGCGCAGACATGCCGCAGGATTTGAAGTAATTGGTGCACTCTTGCGGCTCGAACATGGTGACGACCTGGCCCTGCAGAACAAGGTCAACCGGTGGTCGATCAGGAGGTCATCATCCACGTCGTTGCAGATCAGGCTCAATATCTTCATCGCCGAGATCGAGCCACATCCAGGCTGCGTAGCCAAGATCGTGCATCCGCAGTCCGGGTGATGCGCTGTCGAAGTCGATGACCGCCACCGGTCGCCCCGAACGAAATACGAAGTTGCAAGGCGACAGGTCGTTGTGGCACACGACCTCAAGTTCAACGCTCTGCCCCGCAGGTGAAGCCACAAGTCCCTCCGTCGCATCGTGATTTCGGCGGATCAACCGCGCTGCGTCGCCGCCAAACCATCGTAATGCCAATGACCAACCACCCAGCACGAGCACACCCCATTCGCTTGGCCTGTCCGGGGTGAGGAGCGTTCCCTGGACCTTTCCGATCAAGCTCGTCTGGGAATGATTCAAGTTGTGATTCCGTTTGCGGTGTCAGAGAGGATCGCAGTCTCTTCGATGCATGTCGAGACATTACCGCCGATCAAATTTTGTTGTCGGTGTGCTCCACCTAATTGCGGCCCGCAGGACCCGGCGCGCAACCATATGCTTCTTACTCGTTGTTATCGTTGAACGATGGTCAGAGCAGCGATGCCCGCTTCATCGGCCGCGCGCAGGAACGCTTCCCAGAATTGCTCCGGAGCGATCTTCCCGCTGATCGCATCGACGCAAGCCTTCACCGCAGTCACATATTCTTCGCCGTCATCAATAGGCCAGTCCTTGAGCAGCATATATGCCGCGTCACGAAGGGTGCGGACGATCCTGTGAGCTGGCTGGCCGCGCAGAGCCAGCCCGACGGGTGTGAATGCAGAGGTGGCGTCCCAGCCCATGTTCTCGACCGCTCAAGGTATGGATTGTAGTCCTCGAGCTTCTAATATACGCGCGTATTCCATATTTCTAATTGACGATTGATTAACCGGAGTGACGGGGTGTGAAGGTATGCCACGAGAGGAGGGCGCTCTACGATGTCGTATCGGAGCGCCCCAAACTGCACCGGCTATTGTTGCGATGACGGCCGATGGCAGGACGCCCAAATGACGCAATTCTGGCCAGATTGCAACCTCAATCGCGTTTCGTAATCATTTACCAGATTCAAACGTGGACGCAGTCCTCGCTTGGAGAGTTCGGTTGTTTTTCCTATATCGAAGTTGCTAACAAGGGTTGCGCTTGGTGCTCTTCATTGCGATTGGCGTTCTCATTGCTAATGCCGCTCTCGCTGTGGCTGTTTTCGCCCTTCGTGACGGGCAGCATACTTGGGTGCTCACTCTCATCGTCACTTGGTATAGTTTCGCTACGCTCGCCCTCATCGCAACCGCATGGCTTCGTCGTAAGAATTCGACGCTGCCCGTAGCGCCCTCCGACTAACTGAAAGGGCCTCCAGCCATGCGGCCATTCCAGACGACAGGGCGCACTTGCTGATACCAGGGAGCTGAATCACCAAATGACCGAGGCACATCGTTGGACCACTGACCGCGACAGCGGCGCTACGCAGCCGGTGCTCGTCTTGCGTGGAAGAGTTCGATATCTACTCACGGTCCTCGGCGTCATGACACTCTGTTTCGGCTACCTCACACTCATCGCTCTTGGGCAGATCAAAATGAGCAGACCTACGAGCGGTGTCGGAGAGGGCCTTTTCGCGATAATCTTCCTCGGCGTCATCGTTTATGTTTTGGTAAACGCTCGGAAGGTTGACTTCGCGAAGCCGATAATGGTGATCGGGCCGGACGGCATCGCTGCACAGAGGCTACCGAAGCTCATCCCCTGGTCGATGATCGAACGTGTCGATACCCCCGAGACCTGGCGGGCGGGATTCATCTATCTGACAGTTCGCAAAGACGCTGATCCGGAGATTCTTGGACATTTGCGCAAGCGACAGCCTCTTGAAAGGACCGTCGCGATACCGCACAGATGGATTCCTGGGTTCACGTCAAGCGAAGTCAAGGACATCGTTAAGCGCTATTACGAAAGCGCCAAACGCGGGTGAAGAGGCGGCTCCTTGCTGACGGAGGAGAACTGAAAAGCCGCCGTGCCGAGGCTACGAACTCGCGAGCCAACGTAGCCAGTTATTCCCCAACCGCCGAAACGTCAATTTTCGTGCGGACGCGCGGTATGCTGCTCACGGACCTGCCCCCGGTACGGGGCTCCTCGTGATCCGCTGTCTTCAATCATTGCGAGCGGGAATGTCGGCCGGAGACAGTTACGGTGTGATCAGCAGGCGAGGGGATTGCCCCTATTTTGGGAAAATTTTGCTGACGCCACCGCTGTCCCGATTGGGCAGAATGCCCCGCGCACTAACGAGGCATTCTGTACTTCCGTTGCAACGAGCCGCGGGGGACACGGTAAGAAGAAAGATGACATGGTTCGGAATTTGGTCAATTAGCCTTAGCTTACTAATCTTGCTGCGGTTATTTCGCGCCAAGACCAGTCCAGCGTTTGTATCAGTCTGCGCGGCGGGTAATCAGCCGTATCGGCATTGCCTCGGCATCAAATCGCGTCATCATGCCAAACGGATCGGTCGGGGCAGCCTGCGCTAATAGTCATTCCGATGCAGAGCGACGGGCATACGGTCATGGATCGTCGCCATCATCTGAGACGTGAGTATTCGAACATGCTCGCAGTCCATTTCGTGGAGCGGCGGAACGATATTTTATCGGCAGCGTTGTGCTCGGACATTCAAAGTCCTGGAGGATAACATGAAAATTCTGGTCATCTCTGCCGCATCGCTGTTCCTGTCACTCGGCGGAGCGGCGGTCGCGCAGACTACGGTCGTCGTCCCTGGCGAGGTTAAAACCTATGTCATGAAACAGGAAACGCCATCTGTTACATTCGAAGGTGACGTTGCAGTCGGTACGGCACTTCCTGACACGGTCGAGATTCACACAATCCCCGACCAACCTGATTACGGTTATGTGGTCGTCAACAAAAAGCGTGTGCTCGTTAATCCGAAGACCCGCACGGTCATTGAGGTCATTCAATAAACTCGAGTGTATCGCGGGCCGACTGGCTGGCCGTGCAGAGCCAGCCCAACGGATGTGAATGCAGAGGTTGCGTCCAAGTCCAGTGCCGTCGACCTCGAGGCAGGGATCGATCCTTGGGGGCAATTTACGCGCGTATTCCGAAATCGTAATTGACGATTGATTACTCTGCGTGACCAGGTGTGAAGGCATCCAGCTATAAGGGAGTGGGTGCTTCACCATTTCGTATCGTTCGAGACGATCCGAATTTCGGTAGATTGCGGGCGCGTTCGCGCTATGATGACTCGGTTGGTCTTTGGGGGCCAGCTTGGGAGATGTTGACGCTCTCTGCCTCTGTCTGAGGGGTGGGAATTGGGCCTGCTTTCTGATTTCGCGATTGACATCGAGGATGTTGAATTCCTTGAGGCGATCCTTGTCGATGCATGCAACGAGCTGAAGATTTCTCCAGACCATCAGGGCTTCGTGACGCGTGTCGTAGACCTGCGCTCCCAAGGTCACTCCCGTGAGGAAATCCTTCAATGTCTTTGGGTGGAGTTCGCGAGTCACCTGACCGTGGGCACACTGTCGATTGATACATGAGGATTGTGGTAAATCGGATCGAGATGCTAGCCTGCCCGTATGACGAACAAAGACCTGATCGAACAAGCTGCAGAGCAAATTAAACCTTATCAGACCCCAGGTGGTCGATTATTCGGCGATGTCGGTGCGGTGGTTATTTCCCGCACGGGAAACCGATATGTCGGAATTTGCGTCGATACTCCAAGCTGGGGACTATGCGCCGAGAGAAGCGCAATGGCGGCGATGATCACTAACGGCGAATATCGCATTCACAAGGCGGTGGCGGTTTGGCGGAACGATCAAAACGGACAGCTTCACGTTCTGCCGCCTTGTGGCGTCTGCCGCGAATTCATGCGGCAGGTCGATGATAGCAATCTCGACGCAGAAATCATCCTTGACGCCGAACGAACCAAGACGCTTCGTGAACTGATCCCCGAGTGCGAGTGGCCGAAGGCACTTCTCTAAACAGGTGGAATCACGCCGCAATGAATGCCTCGAAGCAGAGGAGAGCAACTTGCGTTCCGCACTACTCGCACGAGGTAACCAGGACAAATTCGAGAGATGAGATGCCGAATGCGGCCGTACCAGGACGCTCGCGAACTGATCCCAGAGTGCGAGTTGCCGGAGCCGACCGGAGGACTGTGCACGGCTGCCTTCGACGCTCACAGCACCGAAGTTGACAGCCTCTATCAACGTCGCAGATAGCTCTTCGACCCGTCATCGGTAATGCAATAATGCCCGCCACGCGGACCTGTGCAATAGGAGCCATTTCGACACGAACAGCTCGTCGAGCTGCTCGGCTCCATCTCAGTTGCGCCAGACCCCAGGAGACCCAGACCGCCACCCATCACCGCTTCACAAGACTTCTTGCTTCCACTCACTGAGCCGTCACGACAGATGAAGGTCGATCCCTGGCAATGATCAATGCCACCCTTCTTGCCACTGCAGGGCGTGTTAGTTGCGAATGCCGAAGAGGACAACATGCAACTCGCGATTAACGTCACGACCGTCAGTGTCCGGAAAAGAAATGCCGATAGGTGGTTGAGCATGCTGACCGCCGCAAATATCGATCAGAGAATATAATCCGTTACACGTAAAAGACGAGTTACCGGTCGCCCTTTGGAGAAAGGCATAGCCCTCTCGAACATTTGCGGGTCGCCCAAAACTTCGCAGAAAACTCATAGTGATCGTTCGAAGAGAAGCTCGTTATCCTTCTCTCCAATATGCTCCCATCCAGTCGCTCGGTAGAACCTCTCGGCTCGGGTATCCGGATCAGTGGTGAGCCAAGCGCGTTCGATGCCCGCCTCCTTCAAGCAGGCGCAGGCTTCGGCCAGCAGAGCCGAGCCGATCCCTCTTCCTTCAAATCCGGGAGCGACAAAAAGCGCCCAAATGTTTCCGTCGCGTGGATCAGCGGCGGAAAAGCCAACCACGGTGCCGTTCTCTTCCCAAACGGCGACTCCAGGGTTCGTCACATACCACTCGTAGTCCGCGTCGGTGACCTTGGAGACGTCGCTTAAGGTATTTTCAACGACTGACGACCGGACAGCTTTGAGCGCCATTATGTCTGTCACGAGCGCTTTTCGGAGCATGCCACCATCTCACGTGCTTCCAAGGAGCTGTAAAACGCACAGCAAAAGGCCTTCATCACTGCCGCCTCCATTTGAAAGAGCTGACTTGTGGACGTGATCAAGAACGCGGATAAGAGTTATGACGACCCGATATCCAGCTAGCTCGACATGAAGCGGTTGAGTTCACCAAAAAAGCGTCAAGAAAACCGCTAAAAACGGAGCGCGTGTGCTGAGTTTTGAGATTCCAACAGACGAGTCAGCGACCACTTCGCGTTTTTTCGTCCAGTGCCCTCGAAAGCCAAAGGTCGCGTCTTTCAGAATAGCAGTCATGGCGACCAGACATGCAATCCCTCTCGTAGGTGTAGCGGGTTGGATTCATTCCCTCCAGGGACAACCCTAAAAGCGAATAGCCTCCAGCAATACCTGCGAACAGGCAGAACAAAACGACCGCAAGCGTAAAGTGACGTTGTGTGATCAATGGCTCCACCTCGACATTGATAGCTTACACCTCGATGACTGCCGGTTCGTCAAGAAAACGGCTAAAATTGCAAATGATCCACCCTGTTCGCAAAATGGAAAAGTCGCCGTCGGCCCAAGGACCATCACCGGGTGCGCCAAGAGTGCATTCGATCCACTGGGGACCACCATGCCCGTCGGACGCCTTTGAGATGAAGCGTTATCCGATTATCTCTTCGCGGTCTCGCATCCGGTCGTGTACATTCTCCGGACCCAATCATTGCGGCGATAGCCGTCGCTTTCTCCCGATCACCGAAATCGGACACATAGCCCTCCAACAGGACGCTTCTGCCGACCATTGCTCACAGAGATCGACGAGCTTTCCAGTTCTGGTCGGCGGACATCGCCGCCTGCACGCTCGCAAGCTGATCGGGGGCGAGATTTTCCGGCTCAATGGGCATGGCAGTCCTCCTTCGTCATGCGAAGGAAACAGCGGACAGCCGATTTGGTCGCGGTAGGGACTTAGGTCGGAGAAGGCTGTGGGCGGCCCCCGCAGTCGACCTGGGAGTTCATTCATCAGACATTGGATCGCCCGAAATCAAGTACAAACAAATTTACTTACGAGCTGTCCTGCAACAAGGACAGAAACTACAGCTGCGAGAAACGCCGAAACACCTGCGCCTGTAGGCGTGCGCCATATTCTGATTATCACGAGGATCGGAAAATAAGTCGCAAGGAAGCCTGCAGAAGCTGCGACATGCCTGAGGTAATGGAGTCTAATATTGTTGTAGCAAGCCTCATCGCCAAGTATTTTATGGTTTAAAACCAAGTTATACTGCGAGAAATAATTGTACCATATAAATAGTAAAAACACGGTGGGGTAAATCCCCAGAATAAGCGCTTCTCTAAGGCGAATGTGCCTATGTTTCCCCATTTCACCCATTAAGCTGATGTGACAGAAAACTGCCTTTACCATCAGCCCTCCCTTATGTGAATTCGAACTGCATCGGGTCATAACGAAGCATCAGGCCACCATCGACATCGCAGATGTTTATCACGCGAAGGGTCCTACTTCACTTCGAGATGCCCGCAGCCGGTCAAGAAATGAGCGACACACATACCAGGTTAAATAGGTCGCAAAAATGGCTAGCTGCTGCAAGGAGATGTACGACGGTCGGCGCGTCCATGGCAGACGCAAGCTCCTTCAAGGTGGCAAGCTCCCTCGTCCTCGCGACGAGAAGATCAAGCCAATTGTCGAAATAGCCCGCGAGGTCGGCGGTGGTCTCGCGAACATCGAAGGTGATGAGCGGTTGCATGCATACGCCACCCATCGCCTTTCACGCCGAGGTCGAAAGCAGCGGTATTCCGCCAACCTGTGTCGTCGACGATTAGGCCGACTCGCTTTCCTTGAAGTGTTTGCGGCATGGTGCGGGCGGCCACTGCTTCGCGAGGTGGCCCGCTCGGTCAATGATTGAGGTGATTGCCGCCAGCGGAAGCGAGTGGAACTCAAGGAAATCTCTGCTCGATTCAAAGTTCATGGTGCTCGCAACCGTGAGAATGTTGGTCTTAGCCTGGTGTGGACAAAGCTATCCCGCTGCTGTGCAAGTCTGCTTCGCCGCTGATAAAACTGATCTCCCCGTTCTTAAGGCAATGGAACGCATTTTGGGGCACGGGAAGTTCGAGCATGTCTTTCCGTGACATACCTGCGTAGACGCCTCGGATTATCCGGCCGAAGAGACCATGTGAAATCGCGACAGTCGGTCGCTTGACGCTAGCAATCCAACTGGATGCCCGACTACATGCAGCGTCGAAGCTCTCACCGTCAGGTGATCTAAAATACCAATTAAAAGCGTCGGTCCCATCGAGGATACCAGGAAATTCGTTGTCGATCTCGAACCGGGTCATTCCGTCCCATGAACCGACGGTCACTTCCTTAAGCAGATCAACCTCCCGGATAACTATGGGGAGAACATGATGTACCCTCTGGGCGGTCTCTCGGGCTCTTCCTAAGGGGCTTACTTGCATCTCGAACGAGCCGAGGTCGCGAGATACCGTCGCATGAAGAAGCCTCGCAACAATATCCGCTTGTTCAATCCCACGGTTTGTCAGCTGCGAGTCTAACTGCCCCTGAAATCGGCCAAGCCTATTCCAAACGGTCTCACCGTGACGCAGGAGATAAATCATATGTTTGCTTTCCGGCAACTGACCTTGCCGAATCAAGATCGAGTACGAGTGATGGGATTGGGGTTGTGTAGTCGACGAGGTTCATGAGCTTTTTATGACTGTGTTTTGCGCCGTGCTGCCGCACCTCATCGTCAATGCGCCGTCGAGGGTATTTTCCCCCTCGAATTTGGGCAGCATTGTTAACGCAACCTGCTGGAAAAATGACGCCATAGGTTGTTGCTTCATGACGAAGCCAAAGCTCAATGGCGGCCATCATGACATCAATCATTACAAATAACGGAGCCATGGCTGCCCTGCAGACCTTGCGGACGGTCGATGGCGACTTGACGAAAACACAGCAGCAGGTGTCGTCCGGCCTTCGCGTCGCGAACGCATCGGACAATGCCGCCTACTGGTCGATTTCCACAACGATGCGATCCGACAAAAAGGCAATGTCGGCAGTCTCTGACAGCATCGGCTTTGCGAAGGCCGTTCTTGATACGACCTATAACGGCATGGACAGCATCCGCGAGGAACTGACCACCATCCGCAATCTCGTCATCACCGCCCAAAGCCTGCCGCCGCCAGCAACCGATGGTTATACCAATTTTGTCCAGGATCAGCCCGATAGCGTCTACGATTCCTCGCTGGTCGCCAAAGTGGATGCGGAAATCTACCAGCACTGGCAGCAGATCAACTCCATCGTGGATTCTTCCTCATTCGGCGGCGTCAACCTTCTAAGGAACGACAAGGATGAGCCGGACCTGCCGGGTGCAAAGACAGAGTTCACCACCGGCTTCGTTAATGGACAGGTACTGACGATATCCCTCGATACCAAAGACACGACTATGATCAATTATGGTCGTACGGTCGACAATTCCTGGGGTGCTCCGGGTTCGGAAAACATGGGCTACCTCGACGGTGTCCTTTATTTCGGGCAAATCACCTCCACGCTCACCTATGTCGATGGCGGCGGCGAAGTGATCAAGAACGAGAACCAATATACGCTTCGCAACTCTGAGGTACGCATCGCGCAGAGTGGTTTGGACCGCGATCAGCAATACAATATCTTCATCAACCAGTTGGACGAGCGTATCCAAGCCGTCGTCACCGGCATGTCGTCAGTAGGCTCTGCTCAGAAGCGTGTTGCGATCCAGGACGAGTTCAATAACCACATGATCGACAACGTCGACAAGGGCGTTGGCAGGCTCGTTGACGCCGATATGGAGCAACAATCGGCGAAGCTTGCTGCCCTGCAGACACAGCAGCAGCTTGCCATTCAGTCATTAAACATGGCCAACCAGAGCCCGCAGGCGATTGTGCAGCTGTTTAGGTGATCATGGACTGACTGTACCCTTGGCAAGGCATCGCCGGATTGTCCTTGGGTGCACATTGTATCGTTCCGCCAATTTGCTTGGTAGCTCCAGTCCAGACCTCGCCAACTCTATGATCTCCGCCTGTTGTTCAACGCTCAACAATGGACGCCGCCCGAGCCGCTGTCCCTTGTCACGGGCGGCAGCGAGACCGGCGAGCGTTCGTTCCCGGATAACCTCTTTCTCGAACTCGGCAAATGCGCCCAACATGTGCAACGTCATGCGGCCAATTGGGGAGGAAGTGTCAAAGGCTTCGGTTAATGACATAAAATGGACGCCGCGCTTCTGGAGTCGGCTGATCAGAGTCACCAAATGCTCCAAGGAACGGGCAATGCGATCCATTTTCCACACAACTAACGTGTCGTCGCGTTTGAGGCTTCGTAGCGCGTCCGAGAGGCCAGTGCGGTCCCTTCGAGCACCTGATTTCTTGTCGCAGAGAACAGCATCGCAGCCCGAAGCTTTCAACGCGCTTATTTGTAGATCAAGGTTTTGATCGAGCGTCGAGACCCGCGCGTATCCAATTCTCATACGTATTCCTTGCCACTTCTCACGTTGACAAAAACCACCGTTTCCGCCACTCGGCTTCGGGCTGATTGGAAAATGAGCGTGGCAAGGAAATTGGCATCCGACAAAAGGTGATACCTTGGGGATGACAAAAACGGTCGTTTTCGCCGGATTTCAGCAAGGCCCAGAAAACCGCCGACCGGATTTCTCGCCGATGAAGCCCAGGAAGGGCTTTACTTACGCGTCCAGAGAAATTTGGGATGCGTGGATTCACAGCGAGGCCGACAGCTCTCCGGAACTCGTCTACCGTCCGGGGTTGAGCCTCTTCACTTCCAGCATGGTTCTCGCTGTTCTTGTGGACGGAAAATGCGTTGTCCCAAGGGGTTACGAGGCGGTCGACGGAGACGCACCAATTGCCAATGAGATCGCTCGCGAGCGGCTCGCTCTCCGGCACCACGAAACGCAGACGCATAAGCGACCAGTTGCGAACAAGGAAATGATCGAAAAAGCCGGGAGGTTTGCCGCGCTGGATTCTTTGTTGCTTCCACAAAAAGGTGGGGGCTGGTGCATCGCGGTCATTGATATCCGGCTGTTGCTTCCAATCCCTGTCGGCGACATGCATGCGGATGAAACCGACCATGGGATCCTGCAGGCGTTATACAGGGGGCTCTCCGCAAAGGAGATCGCGCAACAGGTCGAACTGTCTCATCGTACCATTGAACATCGGATCGAGCGGATGAAGGCAAAGACTGGCGCTCGCACAATTCCACAGCTGGTCGCCCTCACTATTGCCAGTCAACTGATGGGGAAAGCCTCGCCGTCTTAGCTGTCCTCGGAGCAAGATGTAGGAAATTTCGGAATAGCACTGGTGACGTAAGAAGGTACTCGACTCTCGATTGTAATTACCAATAGTATTGTTCCCATTTAGGGGGCGACCATGAAAATGATACTTTTTATACCTTTGTTTGCAGTGTTCATTTCGGGATGTGCGGACGTCTTAAGCTTACAGGGCGCAAAAAGATATCAGAGCAGCGTTGAGTCGGCTTCGTACGACCAAATAAAGATGCAACTTTCGAAAGCTATAGATGATCCCTATACCGTTCCAGCTTTTGCGAACATCTCGGGCGCAAGCCTGAAATATGACAGCTCGATAAATGCGTCTCCGAAGCGTACTTTTGCGCCTCCAGGTGTTACGAGCGAGGTCGCGCTGAGTGTCGGAGACTTTTCTAGTTCGTCAACGCTTTCGGTAACGCCGGTTAATAGCGCGAAAGCAGTCCAGGTTATGCGCGATCTGTATGCAAACGCTGTAAATGGCGATCCGATTCGGGCTGAAGACCTGGCAGCATTGACGATAAAACCTCCCCGGCATGGATGGCTATACCATGGTCGCAGTTCGACCCCGCCAAGCGGCTGTGGAGCGGCTGACTTACCGTGTGTGGCCTTGGGACATTACGGCAAGTATTGGCTATTTTCACAGGGAGGAAAATCATACAGCGATTTCGCACTTGCCGTGCTGCAGGCAATGACGCTAACGGAATCGCAGTCCGTATCAGCAGCGGCGCCATCTGGAAAGAGAGGCGGGAGTGCAAAGCCGACGCCTTCTGGCAGAGCGCCATCCAATGTCCAGAAACGAATTCAAAGCGATGGCCTCATCACACCGATGTATGTGCCGCCGGTTATCTTACAGCAGCAATGAAAAAGTTAAAATTTTAAGTTTTGACGGCGAAATGTCTCGCGGACCGACCGCGCTACCTGTCTTACGGGTTAAAAAAGGTAATATCGATGCCCGCAGTTGGCTTGATGAACTGGCACAAACGAGGAGACTTCCCGCCCTTGTCGCTCGTGATCAGGGGCCAAGCAAACGACAGACTGATCCGATCACTTGCCGATATCGCCGACGTGCTTATCGCAGGATGGCCAACGGACGATGGAGAGGAATATGTCGCGGCAGTGAAGACGTGTGTAGATGCCATTCAGGGTAATATTTCGGCAAAGGTCGCGCGTGCAGCGCTAGTTCGCGCTGCGGAGGGGGCCGGGATTCCAGTTGTCGCAGTCGTCCACTGATAGCCATGCGCCTCGGATTGGCCAAGGGGCGCGATCCGCTTCGAAGACATTCTGTATTTCGAGTGATTGCTCAAGCCCCGAGAGGAGGACAATTGTGACGACCCGCGTACCCTTCGACCTAGATCGCTACCTAGAAGGAATCAAGACGCGACCATGCTTCATCTGCGGCTGTGTCGCGAATGATCCAAGCTTCTTTCATCACCGCGTTTATGAAGACTCCGAGACGATCATTTTCTTGAGCAAGTATCCGACCCTGCAAGGGTATTGCCTCGTATGCCCTCGTGAGCATCGTGAGGACTTATCGAAAGACTTGAACAAAGCCGAGTACCTTCGCTTACAAGAGATGGTCTACCTCCTGTCTCGGGCGTTGAAAACGGCATTCAACGCTGAGCGGATATACGTGCTCTCCCTTGGCAGTCAGCAAGCAAATAGTCATCTTCATTTTCACGTTGCACCGCTACCAAGAGGTGTTCCACTAGAAAAGCAGCAATACAATGCACTGATGGTCGAGAATGGCATCCTGCAGATTGATGAGCTCGAAATGGCGCGGTTAGCAGAGCGCATTCGGATTGCGCTTACCGCTGAAATGACAGACCAACAAGCTAGCTCTTCGGATTGAGGATCGGTTTGCGCCGTCTAGAGCAGCGTCCTGACCTATTTCATTTAGGTTGCTGCCAATTGGTTTTTATGAATAAAAACATCCTCATCGTCGGCGGAAGCTCCGGCACGGTCTTGAACTTGCGAGATGCTGATCCGCTATTGCCTTTGCCCACATAGACATCTCACTCAAATCCTATCGGAGTTTTAGATGAATGAGCCTCGGCAAAACGATCTGCGGGTCGTTCAGGTGTCGACCCCACAACAATGGGAAGCCTATCACGAAATCCGCCGATCTGTTCTGTTCGACGTTCGGGGACTGGCAGGATATGACGCGAACCACCCCGATGACAGGATGCCTGGGCATCTGCCGATGCTCCTTATGATTGGAAGCACGCCTGTCGGGGCGGCGCGTCTCGATCTGATCGGCGACAACGAAGCCACGGTGCGGACGGTCGCGATCCACTCGGATTTCCAGCGGCGTGGGCTCGGTCGGGCGTTGATGAAAGGTCTCGACGAATTCGCAGCTCTGCATGGAATTGAAAGACTGATGGTTCATGCCGCGAGAGATGCTGTTGGGTTTTACGAGGCGCTCGGATGGACCATCATCGACGCCGCGCGAGAAAATCCGGTGCTGATGAAGGAATTGCGGGGCAATACCTAGTGGTGCTGGCTCTTGCCCATCATTGCACAGTTGGAGCAACACGTGACCTCGAATGAACCGGTAGAGATATCCGACTGGTCTCCTGAATGGACGACAAAATTCCGGGCAAAGGCGACTGCGCTCCGTGAAGCGCTCAGTAAACAGGCGCAGCGTATCGATCATATCGGATCGACCGCTATCCAAGGCTTGGCGGCGAAGCCAATCATCGATATTCAAATCTCAGTTGCTAACTTTGATCATATGGACGATTTGGTCGAAGCTCTCGAAACCGTTGGCTACGTTTGGCGCTCTTCCAACCCTGAGCTGACAAAGCGATATTTTCGAGAAATTCCTGGTCATGAGCGCACCCATATTCATATCCGGCGTCTGGGTAGCTGGCACGAGCAATGGACGTTGCTTTTTAGGGATTATATGCGGCTCCATGTCGAGGAGCACGGGACATATGCTGCTCTGAAGCGGAGCTTGGCTGCACAGTTTCGAAACGACCGGCTGGCTTACATTACGGGCAAAGAGGATTACCTGTGGCAGGTCATCCGTCGCGCAGATCGTTGGGCCGCAACGACCGGCTGGTCGCCTGGTGTTTCGGATGCCTAGACGATGGGCCGCACCACGACTGCAGCACCTGTGTGATCGCTGTCCATGCAGCCTCGCCAAGCCGCGCATCCGCTTCGTCGCTGCCGCCGTGAGCGACCTGGGTGTTCTCTCGCCCGGCAAAAGAGCCCGATGTCGAGCCTCAGGGTCATAGATCAAATCTGCGTCCAGGCCGATCATTTGACGTCGATCGACAATTGATCGCGCAAAAGCATCCGATGGCCAACGAGCATCGCCTCCGCACGCTACAACGATTATCCGAGCGGCGGGCATCTCAACGGAATAATCTGACCGAGGAAAGGGCGAAAGGGCGGGGATTTTGCCCGTCACGAGAACCTAGCCCGCCGCCGATACTCGCATGTCATCACCTGGAGCAAAGGCAGTTTCGATCTGCCTCTCAAGAGAAATGAGAGACCTCATTCCACGGCGTGCAATCTCTCCAGCCGGAAGTAACTTTAGCGCATCGCTGAAAATTTCCAGCGAGACGGGCCCCCGATAGCCGGTTGCAAGGACAGCCGCCAAGAACCCTGAAACGTCTAAATCTCCGTCGGCGGGAAGGCATCGATGATGTCGACTCCACTCAATAACCGGCAAATCCAGCTTCATAGCATCGGCGATTTGAACGTAAGCAATTCGACTTCCATCAATCTCAGCAATCGTATCCCAAGCAAAGGGGAGGGCGAGCGTATGGAAGCTGTCAACTACCAACCCAAGTGCCGGATGGTCCGCCTCCGCGATTATGCGATAAGCGTGATCGAACGTGCAAATGTGCGTTCCCCAGGACAATGCTTCAAAGCCAACCTTCAGGCCGTGCTTCGCTGCCTTTCCTGCCAAGTCCCGCAGTTGCGATGCACTCAGCCTATCGTCTCGAAGCGCTTGCTCCTGCGTATTGGAGCAAACCAGCATTCTGGCTGCTCCCAGTTCGTTCATACGATCGAAAATACGGTCCGCTTGATCAAGGTTGCGTTCATGTTGAAAGGATGAAATTCCTTCAAAATTTCGAAAGGGTTGAAGAACGTCTATTTGCAAGCCCCAATCCATCGCCATGGAGGCGATATCCCTTAGCGATATTTCTCCGATGTCGGCTTCACACAGCTCAATCCCTCCGAAGCCAGCGGCGCTAGCTGCTCGAAGCTTTTCAGGAAGTGTGCCAGTCATCGTCACCGTGGCAATGCTACGTTTCATCTTTCTCTCCTGGTTTACAGGCGCAAAATTTTCGACGGCTTTGGCCCGCCTTAGGAGGCTGGCGATGTGTGCCTTTCCGACAACTTAAAGAAGGGTGCCGGGAGAAGGATTTCGGAACGCATTTCTTGGATGAGCGGAGTGACCTTCGGGAGATAGGCATGCCAGGCCGAATCAGCCGCCAAAACCGAGCGGCGACGAGCACGATCGTTGATGTCCTGATATTGCCAGAGATGAATCACGGAATTTAGGACGCCGATATCCGTGAAATACCACCCGATCGGGTCTCCGAGGTGTCGGCTCTGCAGCTCCAATCCCTCTTCCTCATACAGCTTCATGTAATTGTGCAACTGGCCGGGGGTGATACGATAGGTTCGATGTTCAACTATCATTGAAATCCCCTACGCTGTTGACGCCGCGAGATAGACGTCGTCCTGCCCCTCGTGCGCGACGATTTTACCAAGTCGCTCGATTCCTTCGGTGATCTGTGCCGCCGAAGCCGTTGCAAAACTCAGACGGCAAAAGTTTTTCTTCGATCTATCTGCGTAGGACAGAACCCCAGGGACGAAGGCAACCTTTGCTACCGCTAGGGATTTTGAAAGAAGCGTGGACGTGTCCATGGCTTCAGGGAATTGCAGCCAAACGAACAGCCCGCCCTCAGGCTCCGTCCATTTGCAGTTACGTGGCATATGCTCTGAGAGCGCGGCTATCATACGGTTCCTCTTCGCATGATAGGCTTTCTTCACGGTTTCAACATGTGACGGCAGCACGGTGGACGCCACATGGGCAACGACGATCTGGTTGAAAACGCTCGCGTGCACATCGGCCGCGAGTTTCAGCGCGGACAGCTTTTTGATTAGAGCCGAGCACGCCGATAGCCATCCAACCCGCAGGCCAGGAGCGATCGTTTTGGAGAACGAGTTGATGTAGATGACATTGCTTCCAAAACCAGCCTCATCCGCCATGCTGGCTACAGATGAAATGTCGTCGCCAGTGAAACGAAGACGTTCGTATGGGCTGTCTTCGACAATGGGGACCTCAAACTCGATACAAAGTTTGAGCAACGCCAGGCGGTCGTTTTTGGAGATGCATAGCCCCGTGGGGTTCTGAAAATCGGGAATGAGATAAAGGAATTTTGGTCTCTTAGAGAGCACAGTCCGCGCCACATCGAGGTCAAAACCACTCTCGTTGAATGGAATATTTTCAAAAATTGGCCGATATACGCTGAATGTATCAATGGCAGCAAAGAATGTTGGCGCTGTTACGGCGATGCGGTCGCCGGGATCGATGAGAAGTCTGCCGACCAAATCCAGGGCCTGCTGAGCCCCGTTTGTGATCAGTATCCGAGACGCGTCAGCATTTATGCCGTTGGCTTGCATTTTCTCGGCGATCAGATGGCGGAGTGGCTCATATCCAATACTCGGCGCATACTGAAATGAGCGACTGCGCAAATCCGCATTTGAAAATGCCGTTGTGACCGCCTCATGAAGGGTCTCGTATGGGAAAAGTGATCCGTCGGGAACTCCCCCCGCAAATGAGATCACATCAGGTTGGTTTGCCAACGCCAAAAACGTAGGTGCTTCCGCCAGTGCCCCGGCGGAAAGGGAAAGCCCGTGGGGCCAATCAAACCTCATTGTGAGATATCTCCGTTGCAACAGATGGGCTAGGCAGCGGTCGCCTTGTTCCAGCGGTCGGAGACAGGAATTCCGGGAGATGCGAACATTTTCGAAGGCGGGGCACCCCACAAATTAAGCCATTCTTCATCGGGTGCTGGGTTCGCGGGCCAGACCTGGGGCTCGTAGATTTCTTCGTTGTCGATCTTTGTCATTCCGAAGGAATGTTCAACGATGCAACCATTTCCGTCCCGGTAGTATGTAAAGTAACTTTGAGCGTTGGCTCCGTGATGGCCGGGACCCCACACGAGTGTACGGTCAAAGTGGCGCAACTGATCGCACACTCGAAGGAGGTCGCCGAGATGGCGAGCCTCAAAAGAAAAATGATGCAATCCTGGCGGCCCTTTCACCACAGCAACAGTGTGGTGAAACCGATCAGCCGCCCGCATAAACACGAATTCTTCATTGTCGGCAGTGTCAGACAGCTGCATACCGAGGACATCCCTGAGCATGTCTCTTGTTTGGGGAACGTCGCCCACCATGATGCTCACATGATCTAACCGCGACGGCCGCACGCCCATCGTCAGATATTCCGCAGGCTGATCACGGGGAACAGGAGTATGGATTTCGAAGGTGTGCCCACTCGGCCCCGCAAAGACGAAGCCTGCCTCTGCTCCGTCCGCGATTGGATGATCAGAAACCAGTTGCAAGCCACTGTTCAATACCCGTGATCGTGCCACCTCCAACGTAGCGTGTGAGATTGCTTCAAAACCAATGGAGGAGACAGCCGCGATGGGAGCCGAGATGAAAGAAAGTTCGACGCGACGAGTGTTTGACGTGAGGCCTACGCGTCCCTCGGAGCGGGAGGAAACGCGCATACCTAATAGTTGCTCCGCTTCGCGAACGCTTTGCTCGATGTCCGGGGTTTCAATCGTAAGGTGGCCCATTTGAGCGATCAAATGCATGAAAACATCCTCTATGTGACTGAAGAATAATGCGACCTGTCTGATGCGCCCACCATTGCAGAAGACAACCAAGGCTAGAAGTGCGTAACAGCGAACATCGCTGTTGCGGTTTTTCAAACATCAGATGTCGCGGGAATATTCGGTGCCGAAGACTTTCGAGGAAGCGCGACCTAAGTGGCCCATCAGCGGTGTTGCATTTTATCGAAAATGCTGTCCGCGCTGCGGCACTCCCCAAGGGCAGCGATGCCCTCTACCTTGCAACCATCGATTTGCAAACATTGTGGGAGTTTCGAATGAACGTCGCAGTCGGCAGCGTTACAGACTTAATCTTTGGTAGGTGGAAGAGCCAGATACTTTATGCTGGTGTGGCCCTCAACGTGTTCGACCATCTGGACCTGTCCGACTTCAAATCCGGCTCCGACCTGGCCGCCGAGCTAGCTGTTGAACCGGAGCTGTTAACCAGATTGCTTCGGTCGCTCGCCGCGCTTGGACTGCTGGTGGAAAATGAAGAGAGACGATTTGCGCTCTCCGAAAACGGCAATCTTCTGCGGAGCAATGTGGATGGCTCACTAAGATACATGGCCCTGCTTGAGGAGGGACCGGAGCACTATGCCATATGGTCACATCTCGTGCCGATGATCAGGGATGGGAAACAGAACGCGTTTGTTCGTGAATACGGCCAGATGGCTTTTGAATATGCGCATACCAATGCTGACTACGGCTCTGTGTTTCGTCGTGCGATGTCAAGTTTTTCGACGATCCAGTCCGCCTTGGCACTCGAAGCGCTGCGACCCTATGATTTTACCAAGTTTCACAAAATCTGCGATGTAGCGGGTGGGCAAGGGCACTTGGCGTGCTCGTTGCTTCAAGCGAATCCGCATTTAACTGGAACCGTTCTCGACCTCCCTGAAGTCGTTGCCGACACAAACGGGCATTGGGCACCAAGGATGGGGCTCTCTAACCGGTGCGACTATGTCAGCGGAAATATGTTCGAGGATGTTCCCGACGCTGACGCATACTTCCTAAAAATGATCCTCCACGATTGGAACGACGACGAGTGCGTCACAATCCTAGCCAACCTCAGGCGAAGGGTCTCCAATGGGGGAAAAGTCTTCATCGTCGAACATGTTGTCCCCGCAACGTCCGAGCCGCATTTTGCCAAACTCTACGACATCCACATGATGTGCTGGGGCTCGGGGAAGGAGAGAACGGAAGGCGAGTATCGCATGCTGCTTGAGCGAGCCGGATGGTCGATGGCCGCTTCCTATTACCCTGAATCCCGTTTGATGGGTGTGGTCGAAGGCACCGCTGTCTAGTCACCAAGGAGCCGCCACATGTCTGATGTCCTTATAATTGGGGGAGGGATCGGCGGTTTGACCCTCGCTCTAGCGCTACATGCGAAAGGGATCGGTTGCCGCGTCCTCGAAGCTGCAAATGAGTATCAACCGATCGGCGCAGGGGTTAACCTTTTGCCTCACGCCGTGGCGATATTCGCGCAGTTGGGCCTGGAAGCTGAACTGGCACGCGTTGCGAACAAAACCACTGAATTGAAATTTTACAACCAGCATGGACAGGAAATCCACTCTGAGGCGCGTGGTCTTGCCGCAGGACACGCGTGGCCGCAATATTCAATTCACCGGGGGCATCTGCATGGCGTCCTTCTGAATGCCTTCAGAAACAGGATTGGCCCTCAAGCACTGATTATGGGGCACCGATGTAAGCAGATCGATCAGACGCCAGGACGCGTGGTCGTTACAGCAGCGCACCAGGGAACTGAAGGCAATTTTGCCGCTGACGTGGCGGTGGGTTGTGATGGTATTCACTCCAGAGTGCGCAATCAGCTATGTCCGGAAAACGATACCCCCATATTCTCCGGGGTAACGATGTGGCGCGGTGTTTCAGAAATTGCAGGTTTTCTAACCGGAGGAACCATGATCCTTGCTGGTTCCCTGCGGACCGGCAAGATAGTCGCATATCCAATCCAAACAGCGGATGCCAAGACCGGGCTCCAACTCGTTAATTGGGTAGCGGAACTTCGAACTGGCCATTTACATGACGTTCGGTGGGACGATGCGGGTGATCAGCATGAGCTGTCGTGGGCCAACCGGGATTGGAAACTTCCAGGACTGGATGTTCCGACAATGCTCCGTGCGGCACGGACCGTACTGCGATATCCGATGGTCGATAAAGAACCATTGCGGCGTTGGACATTTGGACGGGTCACATTGTTGGGCGATGCGGCTCACCCGATGTACCCATTCGGTTCCAATGGTGCATGCCAAGCGATTGTGGACGCCCAGACGTTGGCCGATTGCATTTCGAATTGCACCTCAACGGAAGTTGCTCTTCAGCGTTATGAGGCGCTTCGGCTGCCACTTACAAGAGAAGTGACGCTTCTCAACCGTGTCAGTCCTCCTGATGTCATTTTGGACGAGATCGATCGCTTGACGGATGGACGCCCTGTCCCGGACATCCGATCAGTCATGAGTGCCGAAAACATGGCCGCCATCCTCACGCGATACCAGTTCACGACGGCGAAACCGGTTACCGCGCCGGAGTTTCGCCGCGCGGCCGTTTCCGAGATGAATATTGCTGAGGGAGCCATGACATGACACTTGGAATCATAGCCGCACTTTTTGCGGGAGCCATGTGGGGCATAACTTTTGTGGCTGCTCGCGCTGTGGTTCCTTTCACAGAACTGGAACTGGCGCTCGCGAGAAATCTCGTATTTGGTGGCGCATCGATACTGCTAATGGTGCTCCCATCATTTCGACCGACCGGCATTTCCGTGCGTAACTGCTTGATCTCTATGTTTCTGGGGTTTGTAGGATACGTGGGGATTTTCCTGAGCGTTTCGTTTGCCGTGACGTCGGCGGGAGCGTCAATCCCACCTCTCATTGTCGGTTTGATGCCCGTAATCCTTTCCATAACAGGGAACATGAGAGATCGGTCGGTAAGTTGGTCCGCGTTAACAATGCCGCTTGGTTTGATCGCCTCAGGTATCTGTCTGGTCAATATCTGGGCCATGCAACACGCTGGAGAGGTGAGCAATGTTCCCAATCTTTACCTTGGCATTCTTTCCTCAATTGCCGCCCTTCTCCTTTGGATTCTTTACGGCGTGATCAATGCTCGCGTAATGGAGAAGCCTGATGCACCAGCAGCGCTTCCATGGACGTCTCTTCATGGTGTTGGTGCCCTTTTAGGCTCCCTGCCAATTCTTGCTTTGTCCAACGCCGATCGAGGCAACGCAGTTCTCGATATTTCATTGTCGAATGAACCAAGCTTAAGGTTTCTTTTGTGGGCCTTGGTATCGGGTCTAGGGGGTTCGTGGATCGCATCGTGGGCATGGGCCGTTGCTTCTCGCCGCCTGCCATTGTCGCTCACAGCGCAGTTGATCGTGAGTGAGGTATGTTTTGGCCTGGCGTATGGGTTCGCTTTCGAGGGCAGGTGGCCGTCGGTCGAGGAATGGGCAGGGTCAGCCCTAATGATCGCAGGCGTACTGATGGCCATCAGAGTTTTCAAAAAAACGAGAGACAGCCAGCCAATGCCTAAGATAGCTGCGGCTGAAACATAGCTCCGCCCAAGCGTCTTAGGTCATCGTATAAAAAGCTGTTTGGACGGGATTCGATCTGACTTCGCCAAGGGCTGTCGACAGAATGAACCTTGCTATGCTGCTGGAAGGCGATCCGTTGCCAAATGCACGGGGCTATAGCTCTTGAGGCCACTGGCGTCCGGCAAAGGTTTTTTCCATCTGGCCGCCAAGAAGTCGACCACAACCCTGACCTTGGCGGGGAGGAGTGCATTGGGAGGGAAGAGCGCGAACAATCCCATGTCTTCTAGCGGATGATCCTCCATCACCATGATCAGGTCCCCGTTTGAGATCGCATTGCTCACAACGAACATCGGGAGCACCGCGATGCCCATGCCCGCTATTGCTGCGTCTCGGATCGATTCTGGGTTATTGCTGGATAGCCGCGCGTTCGGCCGTTGACTGAGCCACTGACCGTCCGCCCGGAAGCGCCACGGAGGCGGGCAAAACGGGTTGGAATAGACGAGGCATTCGTGCCGCACCAGATCGCGAGGATGGATTGGTAAGGGGTTTTTCTTAGCGTAATAAGGGCTGCACACCACAACCTGGCGCACAGGCTTAAAATATTTCGCAATCAGAGATGAGTCTTTAAGAATTCCTATCCTAAGCGCGAAATCGGTGCCCTCGCTGAACAGATCACCAGGCTGATCAGTTAAGTCAAGCACGAGTTCAAGTCGGGGGTGCTTTGCGAGAATATCCTGCACCGCAGAGGTAAGGTACATTGTTCCAAACAACGTCGGTGCCGAAATACGGACTAGACCGCTAATCTCCGAAATCGCTCCCGTCACGTAGCCGACTGCGTCATTCATCTCCTGCAGTATTCGCTTGACCCTATCATGAAAAGCATAACCCAACGTGGTAGGCGTCACATAGTGGGTTGTCCGGTTTAGTAGTCGAACTCCAAGCTCCAGCTCAAGCTGTGCAATTCTACGACTGATCAAGGAACGAGAAAGCCCCAGCCTCTCCGCCGCCCGCGTAAAGCTTTCGGTTTCGACGACAGCCGAGAACGCTTCTAGTTGATCAATTCCAGGTAACATCACATCCCTTTTTTAATTGGCAGCCGACCTCGATTTGTCCCATAATGCACGATAAATGGGAAGTTTCTACTGCGATGCACGCGATGGGTTTGCAGTGCAGCGTTTTTTCGTCTTTTCCGTACCAATTAGTTCCCTGGACATCAGGACGATTGAATGTGAAGCGTATCAATCGTTGGTGTTCCGACACGCTTGCCATGTCTTCAATATCGACTGCCTCGTCAGGATTCTTATAGATCGATGACGAAATCAGCGCGAAATCCAGTTATTTCGCGCTCGCCGCCGTAACCGCGAGGGTTGCAGATCACCCTAGTTTTGTCCGCCATATAGTCGCGGAATTTGTCGACGTGGCCGTGAATCCAAACCGATGGCAGTCGACGCGCGATCAGATCGGAAAGATCGCTTCCGAAGGCTGCATTGGTTATGTGGCCATAGAAGCGAGGGTCGAAGCTCTGTATGAGCGGTGCGTGATGGGTAATAACGAATGTGCGGCCGTCGAAGGGCTTTTCGAGTTCATGGTCAATAAAAAATCGGCTCGCGATATGGCGCTCAAGGGTTTCGTGCACGGTCACCATGCCGTTTTCATCAGGGCGTCGCGCGTCAGACCGATAAATGCAGGAGAAGTCTGCCATTGAGAACGGCACCAGGCCGAATGCTTTGGCCCGCCGCTCCTCTGGCGGAATATGTTCGTCGTCACCGACGGAAACCGCAAAATCGGTCCACAAGGTTGCGCCGATAAAGCGGCAACCGGCCATCTCGATGCTTTGATTTTCGAGGAGGTGGATGCGGGTTCCTTCGATCTCGCGACGGGCCGTTTTCAACGCGAAATCAATGCTGCTGTTGTAATAGTCGTGATTTCCGAGCACCAGGATCACAGGCATATGCCGCTCGATCTCGCGCCGCAGGTAGGCAATGCTCCTCGAAATGTTCTCGGAGATGTCGCCCGCGCAGATGCAGATATCAGCATCCGGAATACGAAAGGGTGCCCCGCCGAGGGCGTCCATTGCGGAGTAATGAAGGTCACTGATGATCCAGGCTCTCACTTGCCGATCCTTTCGTGCAGACAAAGGGGTAGAGAGGACGCGCCGGGATTTATGCCGCTGTCCTTCTGGTTCAGGATTTTCTGGGAGCTGGCTGCGTCAGCCAGATTTCTTGGCGTTGCCAGGCCCGCAGCTTTGGCCGTTCACCAGCAAGGAAATGGGGGCCGAAAGACCGCTCAATATTTCCTTGCGTGCTCACCTAACCCCGATGCCCCCGGCCAAAGCTTTTCCAGCTGATCTCCTTGCAGCCGTTTGTGTTTGGCCAGCTCGGCGGCGAATATCGCCAGCGTGTGCCGCAGGGCGCTGAGGATGTCTCTTGCTCGGGAGTATTCCGTCTGAAGGATTTCATCGACTTCAGCTCTCAATCGGTGATCGCGCCAAAGCGATGCCGGACTGCTGTCATCTACGGAGCCCGGCAGAAAGTAGGGTGATTTCCCGAACCCCCATTTGGTGACCATTTCGACTGCAATCTCTGTTGCTGTCGCGAAATCGCTCTGACCCGAACCAGACGCCATAGTCGAACGATCTTTGTAATAGACTTCCTCCGCAGCCGCGCCAGCTAACAGAAAAGCTATCCGGTTCATCATTTCCCGTTTAGTTCGGAAAGGTGGATTCGGATATTCGATTACCGTGACGCCGTGGGCGTCTAAATCCGTTGCGAAGGTCGTCACGTTATCAAAGATTTCCACGCGTTTGACCTCGCCGATCTGCAGGGCATGGGCAAGAAGCGCGTGTCCTGCTTCATGGACGGCAATTTGGAGCTGATAGCCCTCGTTCAAAACGGGAAGGGGTTCGATCTTCCCTCGAAGGTCATCAATTGTTACAGATCGACGCTCCCGTCGTGCAATTCGACGAGCATCCCGAGACAGCCGTTCCAGATCGGCACCGCTTTTGCCGGGAAGTCTCGCCGCGATTTCCTTCAAGTCAGCATGTTCGGCCAGAGATGGCGTATGGAAAGCAAGGATTTCGGCTCGCGCTTGCGCGTCCGGCAAGGGGAAATAAACGTGCTTCTCTAACCGGCCGCTTCTGATTAGCGCGGGGTCAATGCGATGGGGGTGATTGCACGCGCCGACGACGACAACTCCCTCGCGTCCCTCGATGCCGTCGAGGCACTCTAAAAGTCCGTTGACCACATGGGTGCTGTAGTCCGCGTGTCGCGACGGGAATTTGGCCCGGTCGCCAATCGAGTCAAACTCGTCGAGGAATAAAAGGCATGGCGCATTTTCCTTGGCCAATGCGAATGTCCTGTACATTGCTTTGAGCATATCGCCCAGAGCGCCATCCCCATTGCTCTGCCATTTCGAGATCGATGTGGCTATAAGATGCATGTCGCATTCGGCGGCAAGGGCAGCGGCAAATTTGGTTTTCCCAGTTCCGGGCGGGCCATACAGCAAGCATCCTTTGTCGACATCGGACCAGTCAAGCTTGCCGTCGCGCCAATCCTGTAGGTCCTTCTTCAGCTCCAGTGCCCAGACCGAGGCCTCTCCGAAGCCTTTCGAGATATCCAGCCGTTTGGTTTCGCTGGGGCGCGGACCTTGCCTGCTTTCCTTTAGAAGTGTTTGCGCCGCCCGCGCGGCTGATTGGCCAATCCGGAAGATGGCTTCCATCCTCTCGGAAGGCTGTTTGGCGATCGCCGCGATATGGTCGTCTGAAAGATTGCCACAGCCCCGGAGTGTCGCGAGGGCTCGGAGATGGTGGGGCTCACACAGTCGGAGGCGGTCACGGATCGTGGCCGCAAGTTCGAAATCCTCGTGGATCATCGATCCCTCGGTCACGAATACAAGTAGTCGGCCTGATGTAAGATACGCAGTGGGATCGATGTCCCAGCCGCGCCTCGTCTTGGACTCCGGATGCAGACAAATGCGAATGTTTTCATGCTTGAAGATGATTTCTGCCGCTTCTTGAACGTCCTTCAGCCGCCATTCGGCTGGCACTACGACAAGGGCAACGCAAAATGGATCAGAGATCGGCTTTATGTTTCTCCGAACCAGGCTCACCATGGCGCAATAGGCGAGGAATAGGCGAGCTGACTTCATTGCGAGTGCCGCACCATCACGCCCGGCGCTGAACGGGCGAGCGGATCGCGATCCGTTCAGCTGGATGGCGATCCGCTGAAGTTTGCTGATGTATTGAGGTAGGTTGTCTCGGAGGGCGGTGTCCATCAGTATTCTCCGCGTCCGATCAAATGAGGCCTTCGTCGAACCGGTACCAACGGCTCAACGTTCTGGCCACCTTCCGCTTCCTGTCGAGATAAAACAGCTCCGATGTAATACCAGGGCCGTTCTTGATTGACGGATGTCCCGAGAACTCGCCCATCAGGCAGGGAACCGAGCGCTGCGCGAGCATGCAGTTGCGGATGATGACGGCATCGTCGGCGCCAGCGAACCCGCCGGGGGACGCCAACCTTTCGAGATCAGCGAGCAGAGATCGCAGGCTTGGAATGATCACATCGGGCGGTGTGCCCAGCCATTTGTCGTTCATCTAAGGAGTTCCTCGATTCGTTTAAGGCGCATTTCCTTAGACCGCACATATCTGATTCGCGCAATACCAGTTGGTTTTGCGCAATAGGCGTTGGTTAAACGCACCAAGCGTTAAATGTTGACATTGGCATTTTTTGCTTCTTTCTCAACCACATGGCGGCTTATTTAACCTACAGCCAACTGAGAGCTGGGCGGTCCATGCTCAGGCTCACACAACAGGACCTCGCCGAAAAAGCGGGGATCGCACGACACGTTCTGCAACTACTTGAAGACGCAAGGCGGGCGCGACCGTCGATCGAGGCGCTACTGAGGCTCCAAAGAACTCTAGAGGCTGAAGGTCTTGAGCTTCTCGAAGCGACCGAGGAGCAGGGTGAGGGCATTCGTTGGCGGCTACCGACAGGGAAACGTTGGATCGATCAGCTTCGCCCCGCCCGCCTGATGCTCGGAATGACCTTGGACGACCTAGAAGCGATATCCGGTGTCAACCGTTACACAATTGTACGCATCGAGAACGATTCATTGACGCGCATGCCGGAGCAAGCGGCGATGAAGTTGCGAGAAGCCCTCGCGGCGAACGGAGCTATTGTCTTACCTGAAGACCCAGGTGCGGGCGCGGGTGTTCGGATGACGTTGGTCACACGCGTACGTTATACCTACAGGCACTTTGGCGGGGCTTAAAGTTTTGCCCCTCTGGAATGAGGACCTCCAAGCGGCCGCGCGGCTGGCGAATCAAGCCAAGTTTGCTGCCCAGAACGCTGCCCAAAATTTGATCGCCGACCATAATCATTTGGCTATCCATGTGTCTGTCTGGAGATCAGCAAGGTACCCGAACCTGAGGCCGTCCGGGCCCAGAACAGTTGAACCACTTTTTGAATGGCTCTACATCAATCATGCCCAGGTCTGGAACTCATAATTGTTTGATTTAAAACGAAAAATGTGCTAATCTGAAGATGTGGGACGAGCTTTGTCAGGTTTCGTTCCGCTGCCCAGGAACGCCGACGAAACGGGCAGTAAAGTGCGAAAAGCGCGGAAAAAATGGTGGGCCCGGAGGGACTCGAACCCCCAACCAAGCGGTTATGAGCCGCCGGCTCTAACCATTGAGCTACAGGCCCTTGGTGCCGGAAGCCGGCACCTGGATGCCGGGGCAATGGTTCCCACGGCATCGGTTCGCTCTAGCCCAAATTGCAGGGAGCCACAAGCGGGCAGGGCAACATCTGTGGATGATGCATATTTCGTGGGCAGAGGCACTGGAACCTTCGCACGGCGGAAACACTTATTCGAATCATATTCCGCTGAAAAGGGCGATTGCAGATGGTGGCTTCGAGCAGTGCCGTGGTGCTCATCGTGGAGGATGAGCCGCTGATCCGGTTCAATATCCTCGATGTGCTTGAGGATGTCGGCCATGTGGCGCTGGAGGCGGCGAATGCGGATGAGGCGCTGGTGGTGCTGAAGGGCCGGCAGGATGTCGATATCCTGTTCACCGACGTCAACATGGCCGGTTCGATGGATGGCATCCAGCTTGCCAAGCGGGTGAGGGCGATGCGGCCGAATATCGGCATCATCATCACCTCGGGCATGGTGCGGCTCGATCCGATGGCCCTGCCTGCCAATACCGCCTTCCTGCCCAAGCCCTATCTGCACGATACGCTGATTTCGACGATCGATTCCCTGATGGCTTGACGTCCTTGAGGCGTTGACGAACCGAGGTGACCGGGTGCGCGCAGCCGCAAAACGGGGACAGGTTTTGCGGCCGCGCGCGACGCGCTGGGAGGCGTGCCCCTCTTCAGGCGCGGCGGAGGGGACCCGCGCCCTCAGCCGAAGCTGCTCTTCAGCGCCTCATTCTCATGCTGAGCCTTCTTTTCGTAGATCGTGAACAGCGCCATCGAAAGCAGATAGGAGAGGAAGGGATCCCCTATCTGCGTGGCGATGTCGCGGGATGCGAGGACATGGCGCTCCAGCGCGGAGATGTCTTTCGGTGTTGCGGTTTCAATGAGGCGTTTCATGCTGCCATCTCCAGGAATTGCGTCACGACCGAGCGGGCCGGAACATGTCTGACATAAAGGGGTAGGGTCAGGCCGAGGGCGGCGCGCATCTTGCGCAGCACGCGGTCAGATACTTCGAAGGCGCCGCAGCAGACGGGATACTTGCCGTAGCCGTCTGCCCGGCCGAGTTCTTCCACTTCGGCGCCTGCGCGTTTGTAAACACGCTTGAGATAGGGTTCGTAATTGGAAATCATCGTGTGGATGCCGTGGTCGAGCGCGCATTCGCAGAGCGCCAGCAGCATCATCGAGAAGGCGCGGCCGGCATCGATGTTGGGGAAATCCCTGGCGATCGCCTCTTCGTCGATGCACATACGCGTGCCTTCCCAGATACCCGGAGCCACGAGATCGGCGGCGGCCGGAAAGGTCTCACGGAAGACGTCGTAGAGAAGCGTCGGACCGGTGGTCGGCATCAGGCGCATGCCGCCATAAAGGCGCGTGCGGCTGTCGTTGCACCAGACGAGGTAGGCCGGAGAAAGCGAATCGTAGCTGTCGCGTTCGTAGGGGCCGATGACAGGAACGTCCCAGCCGAGCTGGTCGGCGAAGACCTTCTTGCGCAGGCGGAACATCTGCTCAAGTACGGCGGCGTATTTCTGATACTCATGTGCCTGAATGATAACGAACATCTTGCCCTCCAGCGTTTGCAGTTCGTGGAGAGCAGAATGGTTCAGGCGTGCCGGATCGGAAATTCCCTCAGATGGGCCCCCTCAGATGGGGGGATTAGCCCAAAAGTATGAGTATTGACTCACGCAGGCGAAGACGAGGCGCGGCCGGGAAGGATCACGATCCTCCGGCTTTTGAATCGACACGTCGTATCTTCAGAAATTCGATTCCGATTCTCAGGGATTGATGATGCGCAGCTGCACTGCCCGCGAGGCGGCCGCCGAAATCGTGGCGCAGCCGAGCTTGAAGCGGGCGGTTTTCAGGTAATCGCGCGTCGTGTGCTCCGATATGCCCAATATCACCGAGATATCCTTGTAATCCTTGCCGAGCGCCGTCCAGTGCAGACACTCGATCTCGCGCGGCGACAATGTCGGCACCGGATCATGCTCGCCATGCAGTTCATAGACGGCCTTGCGGTGGATCAGATGGGCGATCTCGATCCATTCGTTGCGGCAGCGGCGCACAAGCTGGGCCCATTCCTCGACGGGGATGCGGGCGTTCAGCGACAAGAGCGCGCGGCGTTGCGCCTTGTCGGCGACGGGAATGGAATAGCCGTTGCCGCCGATGCCGTGTTTCTGGGCGTCGACCAGCATGGCATAGGCTTCCGGGGTCGGCTCGACCTCGCTCCAGTCGAAGGGCAGTTGGCGCTCGAAGCCCTGCTTGACGATCGGATCGACTTTCACATAGCTGTTCAAGAGGTAGCGGGAGACCCAGGCATCCGGATAGGTGGTGCGCACGAACGGGGAATCGATCTTGCTCGCGATCGTCTGGGCGAGATGGTAGGTCACGAAATCGAGACCATATTGCGCCTGGAGAATACGGATGGCGGCATCCACATTGGCTGCAGCCTTGATCTGTTCGAAAGCGGGTTCGAACTTGTCGCTGTAGGTATTCTCGATCATTTCCATTGTCCCAGTTCTCTCAATCTTACCGCGAGGACCGTCATAAATACAAGGCATCCCCACATATGCGGGGAATGACAATCCAGCCGCCGCCTGCTAGCGCCTTTCATGAGGAGACCTCATATGGACAGCAAGAGACCGTTCGAGATTGCCGAATGCCGACAGGCCGCCAAGGGCCTGAAATCCAGCTGGCAGGACATGGCAGGTTCCGAAGCGTTGATCCGTGCCCTTGTTGCCGAACGCAACGGCGACACCCCTTTGGCGCTGTTCTGGACCGAGGTCCACCGGGCGCTTTGCCAGGAAAACAACGCTTTCTGACATGGCCCGCCCCGGCGGGCGGTGTAAGGCTTTCCCCGACATGAGAGGCCCGGCCGGGCAGCAATCAGCGCCGGGGCCGGATGGAATCACGCTTCGCGCATGCGCACTTTTTCATCCCTGTTCCGTTTCCGATTTTGCGAGGAGAGTGTCGAGCGGCAATGTCGCGGGTGGGTGAAAGAAAAACCCGTACTCCATGGATTTATGCCAATATGCTTGACGAAGTGTTTCAAGCGGAAACAGCGGCGTTCGGGGAAGGGGTGGACTGTGCCATTATCTACGCGCCCGCCGTCTTCGGCGCGCCGCTCCGTCTTCCGTTGAAGCAAGCCGCACCCTCTCTCCGCCCTCCGGCGAGGCAAGCCGCATCCCTCTCTCCGCCATCGTGAGACCGCACCTCTCTCCGCCCTTATCCTGAGGCCCCCAGCAGGGGCCTCGAAGGACGAGGGTCGGCCACCGACGTCTCCTCCGCAGGCGAGGGTGCTGCTCATCACCCGCCCCCGTCCTTCGAGGCTCCGGCCTTTGGCCTACGCGCCTCAGGATGAGGGCTGATCGGGGTGCCGTGTAGCTGATGGTTGATCGGCGAGCCGGGTGGCTGGTGATCTGACGGTGTGCTGCGTGACGGGTGGCTGGAGGCTGATCACTGCGCCGTGGTTGGCGAGCTGAGGCGGCTGGGCGGTCCCTCGCGGTATCTGGCGTTTACACGCCCAAGACCGTCCGGTGCCACAACCCGCACCATCTCTCCGCCCTCATCCTGAGGCGCCCCGCAGGGGCCTCGAAGGACGAGGGTCGGCCACCGCCACTGGTGCTTACCGGGCCTTGACCGACCCTCGTTTGGACAAATCTGGCAATGTCTCGTAGTCCAAGGCGATCAGCGCCTCCTTCTTTGCGGCGCGACCAGCCCTTGATCTGCCGCTCGCGGGCGATGGCGTCGATGATGCGGTCGTAGGTTTCGGTAAAGACGAGTTCGACCGGAAGGCGCTTTGCGGTGTAGCCGTCATAGGTCCCGGCATTGTGCTCCCACACACGAGCCTCGATCTCCTGCTTGGTCAGCCCGGTATAATAGGAGCCGTCGCTGCAGCGGAGGATATAGACGGTGACTTCCATGGCGGCAGGCTAGCACGGGGAGCGAGCGGGGGGCAATCGCGCGGCAGGGTGCTCCCGCCGCCAGGGAGGCAGGCTGCGCCCTCTCTCCGTTCTCCGGTAAGGCAAGCCGCACCTTCTCTCCGCCCTCATCCCGAGGCGCCCCGCAGGGGCCTCGAAGGACGAGGCCGGCCACCGGCGTCCTGGATTAACCGGCCTTGGCGGGCGGAGTGAGCCAGCCGTCGCGCGGCAGTTCCGGCCGTTGCGGCTTCGGGCGGAACTTCACCAGCACCTCGCGTCCGTCGACGGAGGCCTGCGTGCGTTCCAGCGCGTCCCGCTCGGCGACTGCCTGGCGCCAATGTTCGCTGTCTCGGCCGTCAGGGCGGCCCTGTTCTTCCCAGATCGCATAGGCCCGTTTGCTGATCCACTCATGGCGTCTGTCGCTCATCTATCGATTCCGTTCGTGAAAGGCGTTATTCGGCAATTCTGTCCGACAGAACAGGCGCGCGGCGCTTGGCTGCCATCAGCAAATCGAGTTCGATCGAGGAGGGCCCGAAACGGGTAAACAGACTCTCGGCCTGGTCGCTGCGCAGGCCATATTTGGAGGCGAATTCATCAAGGCTGTAAGGACGGCCGCGCAGGACTTTGGCCCGCCGCTCCGGTTCACGGATCTGCGTCATTGGTGGTAACCCCATCTGCATTTACGAAGTGCGCGAACAAAACAGATTACAGCTGCAAAAGTTCCGTGATTTTTCAGGGTTTTTCCCGCCTCCCGCACAATCACACGCGGCAGGCATGGATTTTCACGAATCCGACTCATTGAGAAATTTTCGCCTAAAACATGCAGGAATTTCATGCGTTTAGGAAAACGGGTGCCGCCTCGGCCGAGAAATGGGCTTTATTCACGAAAGATTACTCTATAGAATCAATCGTGTTATTCGGTCCGCAGGGGCAAAAAACGCTGTGTTCCCCGCGTTCATGCTGACCGAGCCAGGAGGATTTTGGCTTAATCCATCAAGAGGAGACAGACATGATGAATGCCCTGCCGCCACTTCATAACGGCCACGCGCCGTTTACCCTCCAGCAGCTATTTCGCGAAGCACTTTACGCCTTCGAGGAATGGGACAGCGAATTGACCGAACCGATCGTGACCCATGAAGGAAGGGTCATCCCGATCAGCTTCGTTTTCGAAGCCATGCGCGAATGCACCGACATCGTGCCGATGAATATCGTCGGTGCCGTCACCGAGCGGCTGACCAAGCCCTGGGAGGGCGAAGGTCCGCTTGACCAGATGACCTTCTCGACGGCCGCACGCGTCATGCGCGTGCTCGTGCGCAAACGCCTGCTTGCCAACGGCACAGCGGACCTCGTCGCCGTCTCGGCGCATGCCGCCGAGGACCAGAGCCGCGACTGACGGGAAAGGGATCGCGGCTAACGGATGTTGAGCTGCGATCCTTTTCCGCTTCGTCGGAACCTCCCCCATTTCCAGCCGTTTACTGCATGATCCCAGTTCGTACCGGATTTGGGAATTATTCGGTTATTCAGCGCTTTACAGCGTTCTCGCGCGTCTTGAATGCGCCGGCGCTGGGATGGCGCAGTCACAGCCCGTAGATGACGGGCGAGGAATAGCACCATGCTGAGATCCATCGTTCATGAAATCATCGGCACGCCGCGACGTGAGCCGGAACTTCCGCAATCGCTCGAGCAGTTTCGAGACAGCAAACGGGTGCTGATCATCTTCGCCGATGCGCAGGACGACCGCGCGGCAACCCAGGACGAATGGTTGCGGAACGCGCAGATGCGCCTCATCGAGGAAGACGTCGAAGTGTTCATGATCGCCGGCGGCGGCGCTTTCTCGCTGTTCGACGATGGCTGGGAACTTGATGCGGACGATATTCGCGAGCGGCTGCAAGGGCCATCTTACAGCGAGTTCGGGCTGATCCTGATCGGGCGTGACGGCGCGGTGAAGCTGCGTTCAAGCGAGCCGCGGACGGCGGAAGAGATTTTCGCCGCGCTGGACAAGCTGCCGAAGAAGGCGTCGTGATAGCTGCTGGCGACGTGCGCCCAACCGCTCAGAGTTCGAAGGCTTCCTTGAGGCCGAGGCTCTTGCGTTCGCGCAGGTCGAGATCGGACTCGATATGGGCGATATGATGCAGCATCAGCTGGCAGGCGCGGTCGAGTTCCTTGCCTTCGATCGCCGAGATGATATCGCCATGTTCGGAATGGCCGCAGCTGGAAGCGGTCGACTGGCCGTAGAGCGCGATGACGAGGGATGAGCGGGCGACGAGCTCCTCCATGAAGCGCTGCATGATGGCGTTGCCCGAAATTTCCGCCAGCATCAGGTGGAAATCGCCGGATGCCTTGATCTCGGCGCGCCGGGCCGTCTGTCCGCGCTCGCTCATCAGGCGGCCTTCTTCCTGCAAAAGCTCTCGCAGATTCCCGATGTCATCAGCGGTGATCCGCGCCGCCGCCTCCCGCAATATGCCGGGCTCGACGAGGCGCCGGGCGGAAAAGATCTGGCGGGCCTCATCAGGGGAGGGATAGGCGACGAACGCGCCGCGGTTCTTCTCGACGCTGACGAGGCCCTCATAGGAAAGCGCCTGCAGCGCCGCGCGGGCAAGTGTGCGGCTGACATTGAAAAGATTGCCGACATCGCTTTCGGAAAGCTTGGTGCCGGGGGAAAGCCTGCGCTCGACGATTGCCTCGCGAATGGCATCGCGGATCTGATGCGCGCCGGTTTCGGCGACTTCTTCGGCCTGCATGGCCTTGGCGGCGGATTTCATGAAAACTATTCCCTGATGGCGGGCAAACCATACCCGGCTTCGCGGCAAAAGTTAAACGGAATTTGTCATCGAAATGGCGGCTAAATTGTATACGATTTTTTGAGTAAATTGCAGACGATAGCCTAAATCATGTGCAGACGATGCGGTGCTTATAAAATGGGCCTGCACGGCTTTGAGTGTTAAAATCCTTTCCCGCTAAGGGCTTAGTTGGCGTTGGAAGCGATTGGCACGGCAGATGCATCATCTTTCCCGAACAGGGGAAGGCATGATGTCGAAAGCGGCAGAGATCGATATAGTATCCGTTTCGAAGGTCTACGGAGCGACGACGGCCGTGCACGGGATCAGCCTGAAGATTCCGGCCGGTTCCTATTGCTGCTTCCTCGGCCCGTCGGGCTGCGGCAAGACCTCGACGCTGCGCATGATCGCCGGCCATGAGAGCATTTCTTCCGGCGACATCAGGCTCGGCAAAACGGTCGTCACCGATCTTCCGCCTGCCAGGCGCGGCACGGCTATGATGTTCCAGTCCTATGCGCTCTTCCCGCATCTCGACCTGGTCGACAATGTCGCCTTCAGCCTGAAGATGAAGGGCGTCGACAAGGCGGAGCGGCGGGCCAAGGCGCTTGAGATGCTGAAGCTGATGCAGATGGAGCCCTATGCCAACAGGCGTCCGGCTCAGCTTTCGGGCGGCCAGCAGCAGCGTGTGGCGCTGGCCCGCGCCTTGATTACCGATCCGGAGGCGCTGCTGCTCGACGAGCCACTGTCGGCGCTCGACCCCTTCCTGAAGATCCGTATGCGCGCAGAGCTCAAGAAGCTGCAGAAGTCGCTCGGCATCACCTTCGTCCATGTCACCCACAGCCAGGAAGAGGCGATGGCGCTCGCCGACGTCATCGTCATCATGAATGACGGCCGGATCGAGCAGGCGGCGGCACCCCGCGAGGTTTTCGAGAAGCCGGCAACCGCCTTCGTCGCGCGGTTCATGGGTGATCACAACGTCTTGTCCGGCCGGGTGACGTCGAACGCGGACGGCATGCTCGTCATGACCGTGCCGGAGGGGCAGAGCTTTTCCGTGCGGGGCGAGGGCAGGGAAGTCGGCGAACCTGTCGATATCGGCATCCGCACCGATCGCGTGCGTCTGCAGGTGGCGACAGAGTGGACGCTCGGCTTCAACGGCATAGTCTCCAACGTCGAATATCGCGGCTCCTCGGTGAAGATCACCGTTTTCGGCGCCGGCAGCGACGACTTCACCGTCATTGCTGACGATAGCGACTATTTCGCCCGTCCGGTCGCCGTAGGCGACGCGGTCTCGCTCAGCTGGGAACGTGAGGATGCGGTGCTTCTCGGCCGAGCCTCTGCATGAACAATCAAAAACATCAACTTCCACATCAAGAAAAGGGGAACTGACATGACGACTGAAACGACACCGACCAAGGCGGAAAAGGGTCTTTCCCGCCGCACGCTCTTGAAGACGGGTGCTGCCGCCGTCGGCGCCATCGCCGGCTCCGGAGCCATCACCGGCTTTCCCACGATCTGGGCGAAGACGAACATCACGCTTCGTCAGTTCGGCACTGGCGTTTCGAACATCAACGCCATCGCCGAGAAGTGCAAAGCCGATCTCGGCATCACGCTGGAGATGACCGCGACTGATTCCGACGCTGCCGCCCAGCGTGCCGTCACCCAGCCCGACAGCTACGACATCGCCGACATCGAATACTGGATCGCCAAGAAGGTATTTCCAACAGGCGTGCTGCAGCCGATGGACGTCAAGAAGCTCAAATATTACGACAAGATCGTGCCGCTCTTCATCAACGGCAAGATGAAGCCGGACAGCGTCATCGCCCAGGGCACTGCACCACACACTGTCGGCTTCGTCGAGGCGCAGGGCGCAAAGAAGTTCGCCAAGGAGCCGACGCAGTGGATGACGATGGTTCCCACCATCTACAATGCCGATACGCTCGGCATTCGTCCCGATCTCGTCGGCCGCGACATTACCACCTGGGCCGATATCATGGATCCCAAGTTCAAGGGCAAGACATCCATCCTCAACATCCCGTCGATCGGCATCATGGATGCGGCGATGATCATGGAAGCCATGGGCAACATCAAATATGCCGACAAGGGCAACATGACCAAGGAAGAGATCGACAAGACGATCGAATTCCTCATCAAGGCCAAGAGCGACGGCCAGTTCCGTGCCTTCTGGAAGAGCTTCGACGAGTCGGTCAACCTGATGGCTTCGGGCGAGGTCGTCATCCAGTCGATGTGGTCGCCGGCCGTCGCCGCCGTCCGCTCCAAGGGCATCGCCTGCAAATACCAGCCGCTCAAGGAAGGTTATCGCGCCTGGGGCGGCGGCCTCGGCCTTGCCTCGCATCTGAAGGGCGCACAGCTCGATGCGGCGTACGAATACATCAACTGGTATACGTCGGGCTGGGTCGGCGGTTATCTCAACCGCCAGGGCTACTACTCCGCCTGCATGGAGACGGCCAAGAACTTCATGACGGCAGACGAATGGGGTTACTGGATCGAGGGCAAGCCGGCGCAGGGCGATATCCTCTCTCCCGAAGGCAAGGTCATGGAAAAGGCCGGTGCGGTGCGCGACGGCGGTTCCTTCGAAGCCCGCATGGGTGCGGTCGCCTGCTGGAACTCGGTCATGGACGAGGACCGCTACATGGTCCGCCGCTGGAACGAGTTCATCGCGGCTTAAGCGGTTACCGCTTCCCCTCACCAACCCTCCCCACAAGGGGAGGGAGTCCGTGAGCGCGCGGCACAGAACTCCCTCCCCCTTGTGGGGAGGGTTGGGGAGGGGTCTTTTGAGCCCTCCACGAAAGCAAGCCTTGCGGCGGCCCAGGCGTCGCCGCGATTCTCTTCTCCCCAGCGGGGAGAAGGTGCCGGCAGGCGGATGAGGGGGCGACACGGGCACTTCTTCCGCTTGACGTAATCAGAACGGAGAACCGGATATGGCGACCATCGCAGCGGAAACGGAGGAGGGCGGTCAGAGCGTGCGCAGCAGGCGTGGACTGAGGCTCTCTCCCTCCACCATCTCCTATCTCCAGGCGACGCCGCTGATCGCCATCCTCGGCTTCTTCTTCCTGCTGCCGATCGCCATGATCGCTGTCGTCAGCTTCTGGGATTATGACTTCGCCGGCCTCTATCCTGATTTCCTCACCATGAACTACACCGACACGCTCGGCTCATGGGTGACGTGGAAGACCTATCTCAACACGCTGAAATTCACTGCCATCGTCTGGGGGCTGACGCTCGTCATCGGCTTCTGGGTCGCCTATTTCCTGGCCTTCCACATCCGCAAGACTTCGACGCAGATGATCCTCTTCCTCGTCTGCACCGTGCCGTTCATGACCTCGAACATCATTCGCATGATCTCCTGGATCCCGGTGCTCGGACGCAACGGCCTCGTCAATTCGGCGCTGATCAAGATGGGCATCATTCCGCAGCCGATCGAATGGCTGCTCTATTCCGATTTCGCCGTCGTGCTTGCCATGGTGCATCTCTATACCTTGTTCATGGTGACGCCGATCTTCAACACGCTGATGCGCATCGACCGGTCGCTGTTCGAGGCGGCGCGCGATGCCGGCGCATCGGGCTGGCAGGTGCTGTGGAACGTCGTCATTCCGCTTGCCAAACCCGGCATGGCGATCGGCACGATCTTCGTCGTCACGCTCGTGATGGCGGACTTTTCGACTGTGCAGGTGATGTCCGGCGGCCAGAGCGCCTCGGTAGCGCTGATGATGAAGAACCAGATGTCGCTGCTGCAATATCCGGCGGCCGCCGCCAATGCGGTGGTGCTGCTTGCGGTCGTGCTGCTGATGGTCGCCGCCATCCTGCGGGTCGTTGATATTCGCAAGGAGCTTTGAGATGAGTCACGAAAAACGCGGCCTCGAATTCTATCTGCTGGCGATCTTCTTCGTCGTCTTCGTGCTGTTCCTCTACGGTCCGCTCTCGGCGATCCTGATCCTCTCCTTCCAGGGACCGGATGGTGGCCTGACCTTCCCGATGAACGGCGTTTCCACGCACTGGTTCTTCAACCTGTTCGAAAAGCAGGCGGTCGGCGATTTCGGTGCCTCGTTCCGTCGCTCCTTCACCCTCGGGCTGATGGTGATGGTGGTGACCGTCGTCGTGTCGCTGCTGGCCGGCCTTGCCTTCCGCCGCCGTTTCCGCGGTTCGACTGTGCTGTTCTACGCCACGGTCGCCAGCCTGGTCGTGCCGTCCATCATCATTTCGCTCGGCATCGGCGTGGTTTTTCAGGAGGGCGGTCTCAAGCCCGCATGGTATTCCTCGGCCTTCGGCGCACATCTGACCTGGACGCTGCCCTTCGGCGTATTGATCATGTTTGCCGTCTTCAACCGTTTCTCGCCCGCTTACGAGGAGGCGGCCCGCGATCTTGGCGCCACCTCCTGGCAAACCTTCCGCCACGTCGTGCTGCCGATGATCGCACCGAGCCTGATCGGCGTCGGGCTGTTCGGCTTCACGCTGTCTTATGACGAATTCGCGCGCACATTGATGACATCGGGCAGCTACAATACGCTGCCGCTCGAAATCTACGGTATGACCACCAACGTCACGACGCCGGTGCTCTACGCTCTCGGCACGGTGACGACGCTGTTTTCTTTCACCATCATTCTCATCGCGCTCGGCATCATGACCATGCTGGGGCGGCGGCAGACAAAGATAGACTGATATGCGCATCCTCATCGTCAATCCGAATACCACGGCCTCCATGACCGAGAAGGCTGCGGCCGCCGCGCGTGCGGTGGCGGCGTCCGGCACGGAGATCGTCGCCGCGACATCCAGCATGGGGCCGGTCTCCATCGAGGGACATTATGACGGGGCGCTGGCGATTCCTGGCCTGCTCTTGGAACTTAAGGAGCGGCAGGCGGCGGGTTACGACGCGGCGGTGATTGCCTGCTTCGACGATACCGGGCTCGAAGCGGCGCGGAGTTGTGCCGATGTACCGATTCTCGGTCTCTGCGAATCCGCCGTGGTCACGGCGGGCTTCCTGGCGCAGCGTTTCACCGTGGTGACGACGCTGGAGCGGTCGCGGGTGCTGATCGACAATCTGGTACGCCGCTACGGCATGGGCGACCGGGCGAAGGTGCGCGCCTCTGATATTCCGGTGCTGGAGTTGGAAAACGCGGCCTCGGGCGCGATCGGCAAGCTGAGGGCCGAGATTGAGCGGGCGCTTGTCGAAGACGGGGCCGAAGCGATCGTGCTCGGCTGCGCCGGCATGACCGATCTGGCCAGGGAATTGCAGGAGACTTACGGCGTGCCCGTCGTCGACGGTGTCGCGGCCGCCGTCAAGCAAGCCGAGGCGCTGGTGTCGCTCGGGCTTTCCACCAGCAAGCGCGGCTCCTACGCCTCGCCGCTGCCGAAACCCTTTATGGGCGCGATGAGCGGTTTCTCGCCGGCCCCGAAAATCGGCTGAACCATGGCGGTCTCTTTCGATTTCAAAGAGCTCAGCGAGCGCGAGCGTTACAAGCTGATGATCGGCACGATCATCCCGCGGCCGATCGCGCTGGTGACGACGGTCGACGAACATGGCCGGATCAACGCCGCGCCCTTCAGCTTCTTCAACTGCCTGTCGGCCGATCCGCCGATCCTGGCGATCGGCGTCGAGAACAATGCCGACATGTCGTTCAAGGACACCGGCCACAATATTCGCCTGACCGAGGTCTTCACGGTCAACATCGTCTCCTTCGCCATCGCCGAGGCCATGCATGTCTGCGGCGCGAAATATCCGCGTGGTGTCGACGAGTTGAAGCAGGCGGGGTTGACGGCGATACCTGGCGCGAAGGTGGCGTCGCCCTTTATCGCCGAGGCGCCGGCCGCCTTCGAATGCCGGCGGCATGTGACGCTGGAGCTCGGCCGCTCACGGCAGATTATCCTCGGTGAGATCGTCTATGCGCATTACCGCGACGGCGTCGTCGATCCGGAACGGCTGCATGTCGATCCGGCCGCGGTCGATGCCATTGCTCGATTGGGCGGCGATACCTGCGCCACCATCCGCGACCGTTTCGAAATGCTGACGCCGAAGCTCTGACTTCTCCTTAGGCCAAGTTTTGCTTTACTTTTTCTCTCCTGATGAGAATGGTCTGCAGCGGATCATTGCAGGAGAGGAGCGCCTATCATGACAATCGACAACGATCTCAGTCGGATCGCCGAGCAGGAAAAGGCGCTGAGCTTCGATGCCTTCGATCTCACCACTGCCTGGCAGCTCGGCAAGCTTCTGCAGGAGCTCGCCAGCGAGCGCGGCCTCGGCATCGCAATCGATGTGACGCTGCATTCGATGCCGGTCTTCTATGCCGCGCTCCCGGGCGTGACGCCGGACAACGTCAATTGGGTCAGGCGCAAGCGCAACATGGTGCTGCGTTATTTTCGCAGCAGCTATGCCTCCGGCCTGAAGCTCAGCAAGGATGGCAAGACGGTCGAGGACAACGGGCTTGATGGCGCCGATTATGCGCCGCATGGCGGCAGTTTTCCGATCAATGTCAAAGGCACGGGTTGCATCGGCGCCGTCACCGTCTCCGGTCTGCCGCAGCGTGACGACCACAATCTTGTGGTCGAGGCCCTGGCGCTGATGCTGGCGAAGGATCTCGATACGTTGCGGCTCTCTCCGCTGTGACGCCGCCGCATCTGCCGGAACAATCCGAGCGCCGGAGGGTTGGCGCCGGCCGCTCAAACAGCCGTCAGAGCCTGCCGCCAGCCTCGGCGATGCCCTTCGTCAGGCTGCCCGTTGCCGGGAAAAGCGGGATGAGGCAAGCCTGCAGGGCGTGATAAATGTCGCCCTTGCCGGGGAAGAGCGCGTGCGAGGGAACGAGATCCTCCGTCAGTTCCTCGTGCCAGCCGCCGTTCCTGTGGTCGATGAAGGCGCGTTCGATCACGTTCCAGATCTTGCGGTAGCATTCCTCGTGATAGTCGCTCGGCAGGTGCTCATTGAGGAAATGCGCGGCAGCCGCACCCTCGCAGGCCGGCCACCAGAGCTTGTTGCGCTTGGCCGGTTTGTCGTCCCAGTCGAGCGTGTAGAAGAAGCCGCCTTTGTCATTGTCCCAGCCGAGGGCCATGGATTGTTCGAAAAGGGCTTTCGCCGCATCCGGCATCCATTCGATGCGTTTGCCGCCGAGGGCGCAGAGCTGCAGGATGAGGCGCGCCCATTCTAACCAGTGGCCTGGCGTCGTGCCGGCCGGGCGGAACATTTCGTTTGGATGATAGTAATCCTTGTCGAGGTTCCATTCGGCGTCGAAATGTTCGGCGACGCGCCAGTCGACCGAACCGGCCGCACGGCGGATGACGAGATCGGCGATGCTTTCGGCCTTGGCGAGGTAATCCCTGTCGCCGGTGGCTTCAAAGGCCGCCATCAGCGCCTCGGTCAGGTGCATGTTGGAATTCTGGCCGCGATAGGCGCCGCCGTCGAGCGGCTGCCAGTCGGCGGTGAATTCCTCGGCGATCGCGCCGTGGCGCGGTTCCCAGAACTTCTTGTTCAGGATCTCGGTGATATCGGCCAGCATACCGTCGGCCAGCGGATGCCCGATTGTCTTTGCCGAGGAGGCGGCGAGCAGGACGAAAGCGTGGCCGTAGCCCTGCTTGTTGGAATCGACCGGACCGTCATTGTCGAGCGACCAGAAGTAGCCGCCGTTCTTGCGGTCACGATGGTGGTTCCAGAGATAGTCCATGCCGTGATCGACGACGTCGGAGGCGCCGGGACGCCCGAGCAGGGCGCCGATCGAGAAACAATGGACCGCGCGCGCCGCAATATGGATGCCGCGCACCTGGCCCTCGGCATCGAGCGGCCTGCCGGTGTCGTCGAGATCGTAGAAGCCACCCTTGGGATTGATCGAATCGTGCTGAAAGAAATCGAAGAGGCCATTTGCCTGCGCCAGCAGCCAGCTGCGGTGATAGGCGCGGCTTGTCCAGTTTCCAAGCGCAGCGTTGCCGGTTGCGGGTGCCATGATACTCCTCCGATTTCGTGCACAAGACTAGCAAAGGCCTATATAGAGCTCGGGCGAACCTGTCATCGCCGAAGCTTTGCAAAGCACGAAATCGATAGCCATATATTGACATAAAGATATCTTTATGTGATCTGGAAGTCTGGTCTTACGACGTCAAGGAGCCCTCCCGTGTTTGATACTCTCTTTGGTCCGGAAACGGGCAAGCGTGACGGCAGTGAAGTTTTCGCCGCTTTGAAGAAAGCCGCGAGCGAGCGCATTCTTGTTCTCGACGGCGCCATGGGTACGCAGATCCAGGGCCTCGGTTATGACGAAGACCAGTTCCGCGGCACCCGCTTCATCGGCTGCGCCTGCCATCAGAAGGGCAATAACGATCTTCTGATCCTGACCCAGCCGGATGCGATCGAAGAGATCCATTACAAATACGCCAAGGCCGGCGCCGATATTCTGGAGACCAACACCTTCTCCTCGACCCGCATCGCCCAGGCCGATTACCAGATGGAAGGTGCCGTCTACGACCTCAATAAGGAGGGTGCCGAGATCGTGCGCCGGGCAGCAATCCGCGCCGAGCGCGAGGACGGCCGCCGCCGCTTCGTCGCCGGCGCCATCGGTCCGACCAACCGCACCGCATCGATCTCGCCCGACGTCAACAATCCCGGTTTCCGTGCCGTCACCTTCGACGATCTGCGCGACGCCTATGGCGAGCAGATCGACGGGCTGATCGACGGCGGCGCCGACATCATCCTGATCGAGACGATCTTCGACACGTTGAATGCCAAGGCGGCGATCTTCGCCTGCGAGGAACGCTTCGAGGCCAAGGGCGTGCGACTGCCGGTGATGATCTCCGGCACGATCACCGACCTTTCCGGCCGCACGCTCTCCGGCCAGACGCCGTCAGCCTTCTGGAACTCGGTGCGCCACGCCAATCCTTTTACGATCGGGTTGAACTGCGCCCTCGGGGCGAACGCGATGCGTCCGCATCTGCAGGAGCTTTCGGGCGTTGCCGATACTTTCATCTGCGCCTATCCGAATGCCGGCCTGCCGAACGAGTTCGGCCAGTATGACGAAACGCCGGAGTTGATGGCGGCGCAGATCGACAGTTTCGCGCGTGAAGGCCTGGTCAATATTGTCGGCGGCTGCTGCGGCTCGACGCCGGAGCATATCCGGGCGATCGCCGAGGCTGTCGCCAAATACAAGCCGCGGCCGATCCCGGAGCATCGTCCTTTCATGTCGTTGTCGGGCCTCGAGCCCTTCGAGCTGACCAAGGACATTCCCTTCGTCAATGTCGGCGAGCGCACCAACGTCACCGGCTCGGCGAGGTTCCGCAAGCTGATCACCAATGCCGATTACACGGCAGCCCTAGATGTCGCCCGCGACCAGGTGGAAAACGGCGCGCAGGTGATCGACATCAACATGGACGAAGGCCTGATCGATTCCGAAAAGGCGATGGTCGAATTCCTCAACCTGATCGCTGCCGAGCCCGACATCGCCCGCGTGCCCGTGATGATCGACTCTTCCAAGTTCTCGATCATCGAATCCGGCCTGAAGCGCGTGCAGGGCAAGCCGATCGTCAACTCGATCTCGCTGAAGGAAGGCGAGGAGAATTTCCTCGCCCAGGCGCGGCTCCTGCGCAATTACGGCGCGGCCGTCGTCGTCATGGCCTTCGACGAAACGGGACAAGCCGACAGTTATGAGCGCAAGGTGGAAATCTGCGAGCGCGCCTATAAGCTGCTGACCGAGAAGATCGGGTTCCCGCCCGAGGACATTATTTTCGACCCGAACATCTTCGCGGTCGCGACCGGCATCGAAGAGCACAATAATTACGGCGTCGACTTCATCGAGGCGACGCGGACGATCCGTGAGCGCATGCCGCTCGTGCATATCTCGGGCGGTGTCTCCAACCTGTCCTTCTCCTTCCGCGGCAACGAGCCGGTGCGCGAGGCGATGCATGCCGTGTTCCTCTACCACGCCATCCAGGCGGGCATGGACATGGGCATCGTCAATGCCGGCCAGCTCGCGGTCTATGATAACATCGATCCCGAGCTGCGCGAAGCCTGCGAGGACGTGGTGCTGAACCGCCGTCCCGACAGCACCGAGCGGCTGCTCGAAGTGGCCGAGCGTTTCCGTGGCGCCGGGGCAAAGGAGGGTCGTGTCCAGGATCTCTCCTGGCGCGAATGGAGCGTGGAGAAGCGTCTCGAACATGCGCTTGTCAACGGCATCACCGAATATATCGAGGCCGATACCGAAGAAGCGCGCCGGCAGGCGGCCCGTCCGCTGCACGTCATCGAAGGGCCGCTGATGGCCGGCATGAATGTCGTCGGCGACCTGTTCGGCTCGGGCAAGATGTTCCTGCCGCAGGTGGTCAAGTCGGCGCGGGTCATGAAGCAGGCCGTCGCCGTCCTGCTTCCCTACATGGAAGAGGAAAAGCGCCTCAACGGCGGCGACGACCGACAGTCGGCCGGCAAGATCCTGATGGCGACCGTCAAGGGCGACGTGCACGATATCGGCAAGAACATCGTCGGCGTCGTGCTCGCCTGCAACAACTATGAGATCGTCGATCTCGGCGTCATGGTGCCGGCAACGAAGATCCTCGAAACGGCGATCGCCGAAAAGGTCGATGTCATCGGTCTTTCCGGCCTGATCACGCCGTCGCTGGACGAGATGGTGCATGTCGCGGCGGAGATGGAGCGGCAGGGCTTCGAGATCCCGCTGCTGATCGGCGGCGCCACGACCAGCCGCGTGCATACGGCCGTGAAGATCCATCCGGGCTATAACAAGGGCCAGGCGGTCTATGTCACCGATGCGAGCCGCGCGGTCGGCGTCGTCTCGGCGCTGCTCTCGCCTGAAACCCGGCAGGGCTATGTCGACGGTGTAAGAGCCGAATATGCCAAGGTGGCGGCTGCCCATGCCCGCAGCGAAGCGGAGAAGGTGCGCCTGCCTTTGGCGCGGGCTCGCGAAAACGCGCACAAGACCGACTGGTCGGCCTATCAGCCGACGAAGCCGCAATTCTTCGGCACGCGGGTGTTCGAGGATTACGATCTGGCGGAGCTTGCCAGATACATCGACTGGACGCCGTTCTTCCAGACTTGGGAAATGCGCGGCCGTTTCCCCGCCATTCTCGAAGACGAGAAGCAGGGCGAGGCGGCGCGTGCGCTCTGGGCCGATGCCCAGGCCATGCTGAAGAAGATCATCGATGAGAAGTGGTTCCGCCCGCGAGCCGTCATCGGCTTCTGGCCGGCCGGCGCCGTCGGCGACGATATCCGCCTCTTCACCGACGAAAGCCGCAGCAAGGAGCTTGCCACCTTCTACACCTTGCGACAGCAGCTTTCGAAGCGGGACGGACGGGCGAATGTCGCGCTTTCGGACTTCGTCGCACCTGTCACGAGCGGGGTCCAGGATTATGTCGGCGGTTTCGTGGTGACAGCCGGAATCGAGGAAATCGCTATCGCCGAACGCTTCGAACGGTCGAACGACGACTATTCCTCGATCCTCGTCAAGGCGTTGGCCGACCGCTTCGCCGAAGCTTTCGCCGAGCGCATGCACGAGCAGGTGCGGCGCGAATATTGGGGCTATGCGAGGGATGAGCAGCTCAGTAACGAGGATCTCATCGGCGAAGCCTATGCCGGAATCCGCCCGGCGCCCGGTTATCCCGCTCAGCCCGACCACACGGAAAAGGCAACGCTCTTCAGGCTGCTCGATGCAGAAAAAGCCGCCGGCGTGAAGCTGACGGAGAGCTATGCGATGTGGCCCGGCTCATCGGTCTCCGGCATCTATATCGGCCATCCCGACTCATATTATTTCGGCGTCGCCAAGGTGGAGCGCGACCAGGTGGAGGACTATGCCAAGCGCAAGGGCATGGAGATTTCCGAGGTCGAGCGTTGGCTTGGGCCGGTGCTGAACTACGTGCCGCGCAAGACGGACGAGGAGATCGACGACGCGGCGTAGAGGTGCGCTCGTTGCCGTTCTTAATGCAATGAATCAACAGATGATGAAGCCGGAAAATGATTCACTTTCCGGCTTCATGCTTTTGATGTGGCGCGATAATTTCCCGTGGTCAGGCGGTTTGAATTCGATAGCGGAAGTGACGACGGAATGGCATCCTTAGCTAGGTGAGGGAAGCCCAAGTAACCATCCGAGCCGCACAGGCCAGTCTGTCGAAATTGATCGATGCCGCTCTTTCCGGTGAGGAGGTGGTGATCACCAAAGGGCGCAAGCCCGTGGTGAAGCTTGTTCCGGTTGTACGATCCTCCTTCAAAATTGGCCTGCTCAAAGGGCAAGTCTTAGGAGACGGGCCGGATTTCTTTGAGCCGATCGACGAGGGCGCCCTCGCTCTCTGGAAAGGGATCGGTTGAGTTTGCTTCTGCTTGATAGGTTTCCAGCCTTCGATGCCCGAATTATCCGTATAATTTGGATAGCCTCAAGCCGTCAGCTCACGCCGATCGTCAGCTCGGCCACGAAGTCATAGGCATCGCCGCGATAGAGCGAGCGGGTGAATTCCACGGCGCGGCCGGAGCCGAGGTAGGAGATACGCTCGATCGACAGGCCGGCCGCACCGACAGGAACGCCGAGAAGCTGGGCGTCGGTCTCCTTCATGTTCGTCGCCGAAATGCGCTGTACGGCGCGTACCGGGCGGACGTTGAGGCGTTCCAGTTCTGCATAGAGCGAATTGGTGACGGCGGAGGGGTCCGGCAGGAATTCGCCGGAGACGCTGGCGTTTTCGATTGCCAATGGCTGGTCGTCGGCGATGCGCAGGCGCGAGAGTCGCGACACCTTCATGCCGGCGGGTAGGCCTAGGATCATCATTTCGTCGGGCGAGGGGGTATGCACGCCCTTGTGCAGCCATTCGGAGCGGGAGGACATGCCGCGGCGCGCCATGTCCTCGGTGAAAGAGGTGAGCTGCGACAGGCGCTGCTCGACCTTGGAGACTGGTTTGGCGACGAAGGTGCCCGAGCCGTGGCGGCGCACCAGCAGGCCATCGGCGACGAGCTCGTCGATCGCCTTGCGGACGGTGACGCGGCTGACGGCGGCAAATTCGGCAATGTCGCGTTCCGGCGGCAGCGCATCGCCCTGGCCGAGCGTGCCGGTGCGCACGGCTTCTTCGAGCGTGCGGCGCAGCTTGACATAGAGGGGTCCGGTACCCGCAGCCTGCAGGCGCTGCAAAGACAGAAGGGTGGCGAGATCGTCGGTCATGCCGTACCTCTCTGCTGATCGTTGAGGAGCTTGACCGCGAGTTCCACCGCGCCCTGCAGGGCATCGTTCTTCGGCCTGGCGAGCAGCGGCTTGTAGCGTTCGGAAAGCCAGGGCTCGTAAGCTTCCGCAAGACCGCCGAGCAGGCAGATCGACGGGCATTCCGGCCAGAGCAGCGCGTCGAGGCTTTCGCCGATCGCCGTTGCGGCGTCCCTGACGATACCGACCGCGACGACGTCGCCTTCTGACGCATGTTTGAAGACCATGGGCGCGTAACGGGCAAAATCCGTTGGCCGGGCCGTATGGGCGAAATTGACGATCTGCTCCGGGTCGTTGCCGTATTCGATGATGACCGCTTCGGTGATCGGCGATGCCGGCCGCACCCCGTCACGGGCGAGTAGCGACCGTTCCATGAGGTCACGGCCGAGGCGGGCGCCGCTTGCCTGGTCGCCGACAACGAAGCCCCAGCCGCCGATGCCCTTCAGCCGGCCATCCCTTCGCGCATTATAGACCGAACCGGTGCCGAAGGCGCCGACGATGCCGTCGGCATCGCCGAGCGCGCCCTGTAGGGAGATCAAGGCATCGGTGACGACACAGCCTTGGGCAAAGGGCAGGGCTCTTTCGATTCGTTTGCCGTAGTCCAAGACGTTGGCGCCCGCGACGCCGACGACCGATACAACGGAGGATAGGGCTTCAGCGTTGAGACCAGCGTCGCTGAGCGCCTGCCGGGCGGATTCGACGATGTTGAGCAGGGAGTTTTCCAGGTCGGACAGGATATTGGCAGGGCCTGCCTTACCGCGGCCAAGGACGTTGCCGTTTCTATCCGCGACCGCTGCCCGGCAGCTCGTCCCGCCGCCGTCTATGCCGATTGCAAGCTCCGTCATCGGGCCTCCGATACGCCGTTCCCCTTGGATTTTCTTACAATACCAAAAAAATACCATTTACCAAGTGGGGGCAGCGGCGAAAATTTATCTTTTTATCGCATTGATTTTGTTCAGCAAAATTTTTTAATGAATTTTTGAAGGCCGAAAAGTTAATTTTCATCTGGACAATTGGTATTTTTTTGGCCTTAATTCGGAAAAAGGGAACAGCATTTCGAAGCCCACGAAACCCGGCAGCAAAGCCAAGCCGGACCCGCTTCGAAGATGATCGGAGAATGATCCGCCGGCTTGGTAGGCTGGCGGATAATTTAGGATCCATAGCTTTCCCCCTCAGTCATCGCGCGGCAGATTATCTGCAGGGTGCGCAGCCGGACCGCAGGCGATCGCCTTCGGCCTATCGAGCTTTCGGGGCCGGCAGTTGCTGGCGGCCCTCCAAGGGGCATTGGGCGTTTCCTCAGGCGCGCCAATTGCTTGTTTCAGATCGAAAACGGCGCCTCGGCGCTAAAAACAGGAGAGGGAAATGAAAAACACTGCTCTGAAAAGCCTGCTGCTTGCCTCAAGCCTGCTGACCTCGGCAGGTCTCGTCCATGCCGCCGATGTCACGCTGACCGTCGAGAGCTGGCGTAACGACGACCTGCAGATCTGGCAGGAGAAGATCATTCCGGCGTTCGAAGCGAAAAACCCGGGCATCAAGATCGTCTTCTCGCCGACAGCGCCGACCGAATACAACGCTTCGCTGAACGCCAAGCTCGATGCCGGCTCCGCAGGCGATATTATTACCTGCCGTCCGTTCGACGCCTCGCTCGAACTCTTCAACAAGAAGCAGCTCGTCGACATCACCAGCCTGTCGGGTATGGAGAACTTCTCGCCGGTCGCCAAGGCTGCCTGGACGACCGACGACGGCAAGTCCACCTTCTGCGTGCCGATGGCTTCGGTCATCCACGGCTTCATCTACAACAAGGATGCCTTCGACAAGCTCGGCATCTCCGTGCCGAAGACGCAGGACGAGTTCTACGCAGCCCTCGACAAGATCAAGGCCGATGGCACCTATATTCCGCTCGCCATGGGCACGAAGGATCTCTGGGAAGCCGCGACCATGGGCTACCAGAACATCGGCCCGAACTACTGGAAGGGTGAAGAGGGCCGCCTAGCCCTGATCGCAGGCAAGCAGAAACTGACCGATCCCGCATGGGTCAAGCCCTTTGAAGAGCTTGCCAAGTGGAAGCCTTATCTCGGCGATGGTTTCGAAGCCCAGACCTATTCGGACAGCCAGAACCTCTTCACGCTGGGCCGCGCCGCCATCTACCCGGCCGGTTCGTGGGAGATCGCGCTCTTCAACACGCAGGCGCAGTTCAAGATGGGCGCTTTCCCGCCGCCGGTTCCGAAGGCAGGCGACCAGGGCTATATTTCCGATCATCCTGATATCGGCGTCGCCCTGAACGCGAAGAGCACGCATCCTGAGGAAGCCAAGAAGTTCCTCAGCTGGGTCGCTTCGCCCGAATTCGCCGATATCTATGCGAACGCGCTGCCGGGCTTCTTCAGCCTGAACTCCAGCCCGGTGAAGATGTCCGATCCGCTCGCTCAGGAGTTCGTTTCCTGGCGCGGCCCCTACAAGTCGACCGTCCGCTCCACCTACCAGATCCTGTCGCGCGGCACGCCGAACCTCGAGAACGAGACCTGGGTCGAATCGGCCAATGTGATCAACGGCACGGATACGCCGCAGGTCGCCGCCGAGAAGCTGCAGAAGGGCCTCGACAGCTGGTACAAGCCGGCCAAGTGAATGTGATCAGGGGTGGCGTTTGCGGCCCCTCGTCCGGCCTGCCGGCCACCTTCTCCCCGCTTGCGGGGAGAAGGAGACTCGCAGCGACCTCCCAGCCCGTTATCGCATCCCCAGCAGGGCGTTTCCTCTCTTGCCAAGCGCAGAGAGTTCGGGTGAGGCGCAACATTTTCCATCTGCGCCAGCAAGATTGCGGCGAGGCGACAAGAACAGGCAAAAGCCATGAGCGAAACCGACAACGCGGCCGATATCGTCCCGATCAAGCGCCCGGTGCGCTGGCACATCTTCATTTTCATGCTGCCTGCGGTGATCGTCTACTCCGCCGTCATGGTGCTGCCGCTCATCGAAACGCTGAGGCTCTCGCTCTATAACACTGTCGACGGGCAGCCGGCCTTCGTCGGGCTTGCGAATTTCAAGGTGCTGTTCGGCGATCCGCGTTGGGCGCATGATTTCTGGAACGCCCTCGTCAACAACGTGATCTTCTTCGCCATCCACATGTGCGTGCAGAACCCGATCGGCATTGCGCTCGCAGCCCTTCTTTCGGTACCGAAGCTGCGAGGCGTCGCCTTCTACCGCACGGCGATATTCCTGCCGACGCTGCTCTCCTTCGTCATCGTCGGCTTCATCTGGAAGCTGATCCTGTCGCCGATCTGGGGTGTGGCGCCCTGGATGCTCGACCTCATCGGCTTGAAATTCCTGTTCGCGCCGTGGCTCGGCAAGCCGGGTTCGGCGCTGATCGCCGTGTCGCTGATCTCCAATTGGCAGTACATCGGCATTCCGATGATGCTGATCTATGCAGCGCTGCTTAGCATTCCCGAAGAGGTGATCGAGGCGGCCGAATGTGACGGCGTCACCGGCTGGGCCCAGTTCTGGAAGATCAAGCTGCCGCTCATCCTGCCGGCGATCGGCATCATCTCGATCCTGACCTTCGTCGGCAATTTCAACGCCTTTGACCTGATCTACACGGTGCAGGGCGCGCTTGCCGGACCCGACATGTCGACCGACATTCTCGGCACACTGCTTTACCGCACCTTCTTCGGTTTCCAGCTGCAGCTCGGTGACCGCTCGATGGGTGCGACGATCGCGACCGTGATGTTCCTCATCATTCTCGCCGGCGTCTCGCTTTATCTCTTCGTCATCCAGCGGCGCATGCGTCGCTACCAGTTCTGAGGAGCGCGCATGTCCAAGGCACGCACATCTCCGATCCGCACCGGCCTCGTGCACTTGGCGCTCGGCGCCTATACGCTGGTCGCGCTGTTTCCGGTGTTCCTGACCATCGTCAACTCGTTCAAGGATCGCAACTCGATCTTCCGCGAACCGCTGATGATCCCGACGCCGTCGACCTTCAGTCTCGTCGGCTACCAGACGGTGCTGGGGCAAGGCGATTTCGCCACCTATTTCCAGAACAGCTTCGTTGTGACTGTTGTTTCGATCCTGCTGGTGCTGCTGTTCGGCGCCATGGCCGCCTTCGCTCTGTCTGAATACCGCTTCCGCGGCAATCTGCTGCTCGGGCTCTACATGGCGATTGGCATTATGATCCCGATCCGCCTCGGCACGGTGGCGATCCTGCAGGGCATGGTGGCGGCCGGTCTCGTCAATACGCTGACGGCGCTCGTCCTCGTCTATACCGCGCAGGGCATACCGCTGGCGATCTTCATCCTGTCGGAATTCATGCGCACGGTTTCGGACGATCTGAAGAATGCCGGGCGCATCGACGGGCTTTCCGAATATGCGATCTTCTTCCGCCTGGTGCTGCCGCTGGTGCGCCCGGCCATGGCGACAGTCGCCGTCTTCACCATGATTCCGATCTGGAACGACCTCTGGTTCCCGCTGATCCTGGCGCCTGCCGAAAGCACCAAGACGGTGACGCTCGGTTCGCAGATCTTCATCGGCCAGTTCGTCACCAACTGGAATGCGGTGCTGGCGGCCCTGTCGCTAGCCATCCTGCCGATCCTGATCCTTTACGTCATCTTCTCGCGGCAGCTGATCCGCGGCATCACGTCGGGAGCCGTCAAATGAGCCAGGAGAAACCGATCCGCGTCGTCGTTGCGGGCCTCGGCAATATGGGCCGCAGTCACGCGCTCGCCTATCACAACAATCCCGGCTTCGAAATCGTCGGTCTCGTCAATCGCTCGACACCGGAATTGGAGCCCGCGCTGCAGGGCTATACTGTTCATCCCGACTTCGCGACGGCGCTTGCGGAGCTGAAGCCGGATCTCTGCTCGATCAACACCTATTCCGACAGCCATGCCGATTATGCCGTCGCCGCCTTCGAGGCCGGTTGTCATGTCTTCGTGGAAAAGCCGCTGGCGACCACCGTCGCCGATGCCGAGCGGGTCGTTGCGGCAGCGGAGAAGGCGGGGCGAAAGCTGGTGATCGGCTATATCCTCCGCCATCATCCGTCCTGGATGAAGCTGATAGCAGAGGCGCGCAAGCTCGGCCCGCCTTACGTCTTCCGCATGAACCTCAACCAGCAGTCCAGCGGTCCGACCTGGGCGACGCACAAGTCGCTGATGCGCACGACCCCGCCGATCGTCGATTGCGGCGTGCATTATGTCGACGTCATGTGCCAGATCACCGATGCGAGAGCCGTCGAGGTGCGCGGCATGGGGCTGCGTCTCTCCGATGAAATCGCCGCCGACATGTATAATTACGGCCACCTACAGGTGCTTTTCGAGGACGGTTCGGTCGGCTGGTATGAGGCCGGCTGGGGACCGATGATCTCCGAGACAGCCTTTTTCGTGAAGGATGTAATGTCGCCGAAGGGCGCGGTGTCGATCGTCATGGATCCGAATGCCAAGTCCGACGATATAGACACGCACACCAAGACCTCGGTGATCCGTCTGCACACGGCTGAAACCGGCCCGGACGGCAAATTCATCAGGCCCGACCAGGATATGAGGATGACAGGCGAGCCTGGTCATCAGGCGCTCTGCGACCGGGAACAGGCCTTCATGCTGAGGGCGATCCGCGAGGATCTGAACCTCGATCGCCATATGGCGGATGCGGTGGCGTCGCTGCGCATCTGCCTTGCCGCCGACGAGAGCGTGCGTACCGGCCAGCCGGTCAGATTGTAAGGGAAACACAGTGGGATCGCTTCAACTCAAATCCATCCGCAAGACCTATGGCACGCATGAGGTGCTGAAAGGCATCGATCTCGAAGTCAAGGACGGCGAATTCGTCATCTTCGTCGGGCCGTCCGGCTGCGGAAAATCAACGCTGTTGCGCAGCATCGCCGGCCTCGAGGACGTGACCTCGGGCGCCGTCGTCATCAACGGCCGCGACGAGACGCTGACGCCGCCGGCCAACCGCGGCATCGCCATGGTGTTCCAGTCCTATGCGCTCTATCCGCACCTGACGGTCAAGGACAATATGGGACTCGGCCTCAAACAGGCGGGAACGGCCAAGGACGAGATCGATAAGCGCGTCGGCAAGGCGTCCGGCATGCTCTCGCTTGCGCCTTATCTGGCGCGGCGGCCGGCCGAACTATCCGGCGGCCAGCGCCAGCGCGTTGCGATCGGCCGCGCCATCGTGCGCGAACCGGAACTCTTCCTGTTCGACGAGCCGCTGTCGAACCTCGATGCGGCGCTGCGCGTCCAGACCCGGCTCGAAATCGCCCGGCTGCACCGAGGCCTGAAGGCGACGATGATCTACGTCACCCACGACCAGGTGGAGGCGATGACGCTTGCCGACAAGATCGTCGTGCTGAATGCCGGCTCGATCGAGCAGATCGGCTCGCCGATGGAGCTTTACAACCGCCCGGCCAACGTCTTCGTCGCCGGCTTTATCGGCTCGCCGCAGATGAATTTCGTCCCCGGCGAAAAGGTGGGCGATCATAGCGCCAAGACCATCGGTGCGCGTCCCGAACACATGACGCTGTCGCGCGAGCAGGGGACGTGGCGTGCGAAGGTCGTGCATGTCGAGCATCTCGGCGCCGACACGATTATCTATCTGGAATCCGAGCAGTGCGGCCTGCTGACGGCGCGCCTTTTCGGCGAGCACCAGTATGAGCCCGATGAGATCGTCTATGCGACGCCGGATCAAGCGCGTGTGCATCGCTTTGACGCGGACGACCGGGCGATTCGGTGAGAGCGGCATTGTCAATTGTTTGGCGATAGCCGGCATTGTGGGTTCACTGGCAGACGGCATTCCTGACATGAGGGTCTGCGCGCGATTGTTCCACCAGCCAAGCCCACACTCCGGCATGCTCGGCCTTGAGCCGAGCATCCAAACCGCATCCATCAGCAGCTACGGGCATGGATCCCAGGCTCAAGGCTGCTCAAGGCCTGGGATGACGGAGAGTGGGGTTGGCGCTCAAGCCAAACCTGCCCCTGGCGTGGAGGCACACCGCGCCGGGTGTTTCAGGCGGTCACGACCTCTACTCGATCATTCCTAACAATGAAAAGGCACCGTTTCGCGGCGCCTCTTGGGTGAGCTATATTGGTGAACTCAGTCGCGGATGATCAGCAAATCGGCAGCCATGAAGCGCAGCGTCACGGTTTCTCCGGCCTGGGGCGGGGTGACGCCGGGGCTGTTGAACATGTCGAAGGAAATGACGTTGCCGCCGACATTCATGCGGGTGCGAATGACTGAACCGAGGAAGTGAGCCGAGACGACCTGGCCGGTCAGCGCCGTATCGCTTCTGGCGGTGTCGGAGAGCGAGCCTGCTTCCGGGCGCAGCGCCAGAGAGATGATTTCGCCGGCCTTGTGAGCTGCGACCGACTGCTTCAGCGTAATCTTCTGATCGCCGATCCGAATGACATTGGCGTCGGGGTCCACGACCTCGGCTTCGATCAGGTTCAGCGTGCCGACGAAGGAGGCGACGAAGCGTGTGGCCGGCTTGTTGTAGATCTCGAAGGGCGAGCCGATCTGGTCGGCCTTGCCGGCGTTCATGACGACGATGCGATCGGAGATCGACAGCGCCTCTTCCTGGTCGTGGGTGACGAAGACGGTGGTAATGCCGAGCTGCTGCTGGATCTGGCGGATTTCCTCGCGCAGTGACACGCGAATTTTGGCATCGAGCGCCGAGAGGGGTTCGTCGAGCAGCAGCACCTGCGGTTTAACGGCGAGCGCGCGGGCAAGTGCCACGCGCTGTTGCTGGCCGCCCGACAGCTGATAGGGGTAACGGTCGGCGAGATGATCAAGCTTGATCAGGCCGAGCATTTCCTTGACGCGGGCGTCGATCTCCGGCTTCGGCGCGCCGGCAACCTTGAGGCCAAAGGCGACGTTGTCGTGCACCGACATGTTGGGGAACAGGGCATAGGCCTGGAAGACCATGCCGATATTGCGCTGGTTCGGCTTCAGCGCGCTCTGATCCTTGCCGTTGATGGTCAGCGTGCCGCCGGTCGGGGTTTCGAAGCCGGCGATCATGCGCAGGACGGTGGTCTTGCCGCAGCCTGACGGGCCGAGGAAGGAGATGAATTCGCCCTTCTCGATGTTCATGTTGAAATTCTTGACGACCTGAACCGGGCCGAAGGATTTCTGGATGTTATTCAGAGTGAGAAAAGACATGAGCCGGTTACCTTAAGCCTTTGCCGGGCGGGCTTTGCCGAAGCGGGAAACGAGATTGAGCAGGCCCATGCTGAGCCAGGTGATCGAGAAAGCGATGACGGCGAGCGCCGAAGGTTCATAGGCCTTGTTGGCGCCGACGAGCTGCAAATAGGGGCCGAAGGCCGGACGGTTGAGCAATGCGGCGAAGGTGAACTCGCCCATGACGATCGCCAATGTGATGAAGGCGCCGGAGAGTACGCCGCTCATGACGTTCGGGAAGATGCAGCGGAACATGATGGTCGTCCAGCGGGCGCCGAGGCTTTCGGCCGCTTCCGTCAACGTACGGACATCGATGGCGCGCATGGCAGTATCGACGGCGCGGTACATGTAGGGCAGGGACAGCGTGATATAGGAGAAGACCAGCAGGGCGTTGGTCCCGGTCGTCGAACCCGTCAGCGGCAAGTAGGATGACGAATTGTACATTCTGAGATAGCCGAAGACGATGACGATCGCCGGAATGACGAGCGGCAGCAGCGTGATGAACTCGACAACAGGACGCATCTGCGGCAGGCGCAGCCGCACCCAGTAGGCCGTCGGCACCACGAGCAGCATGCCGAAGACGATGGTGAGCAACGCCATCAGCATGGAGTAGCCGAAGGTCTCGCGAAATTGTGTGTCCGAGAAAACCGACTGATAGGCGTCGAGGCTGTATTCGCCGCGGCGCATGCGCAGCGAAAATTCGATCGTGCCGATCAGCGGGATGATGAAATAGGATGCGCCGAGAATGATGGCGATCCAGGCTCCAAGACGTTGTGTTTTCATTTCTGCCACCGCTCGGCGCGCATGCGCAGCATGAGGTAAAGGACGTTGGAGACGCCTGTGATGACGATCATGCCGAGCGCAATGGCGTAACCAAGATTGGCATTGTGCAGAACGTCGCCCCGGATCTGCGCGTAGAGCAGGATCGGCACGATGTTGAGCGAGCTGCCAGTCAGCGCGAAGGCGGTGGCAATGGCGCCGAAGGCGTTGGCGAAGAGAAGCAGCGTGGTGCCGAGCAGGCTCGGCCACAGGATCGGCAGGGCGACCATCATCCAATATTGGCGGTTGGTGGCGCCGAGAATCTCGGAGGCCTCGCGCCATTCCTTCTTCATGCCGTCGAGCGCCGGCGTCAGGATCAGCACCATCAGCGGGATCTGAAAATACATATAGGTGATGGTTAGGCCGAAGAAGGACAGAAGGTTGAAGCCGGTACCATAGAGATTGAAGCCGAACCATTCCCGCAGGAATACCGTCACGAGGCCGGTGCGGCCGAGCGTCGCCAGGAAGGCGAAGGCAAGCGGCACGCCGGCGAAATTCGAGGCTACGCCGGAAAAGGTCAAAAGCGTCGAGCGCACCGAGGCGGGCAGACCACCGAGCACGACGGCCCAGGCGAGAAAAAATCCGATCAGCGCGCCGCCAAGGGCGGATGCCACCGAGACCTTGATACTGATCCAGTAGGCGCTCATGATCGATGGAGTAAAAAGATCGCCGATATTCTTCAGCGTGAAATCGCCGTCGGGCGTCAGGAATGCGCCCGCCACAAGATAGAGCGTGGGGATGATCAGGAACAGCAGAGAAAAAATGATGAAGGGCGCAATGCCCAGCCAGTCGATCACGCGGTCTTTCTTGATCAAGGGGGCGCTGCTCACCATCGGCGTTGAAACGGTACTCATGAAAAGCTCATCCTGGGCATCGGAGTGAGAAGACCTCCCCGCCCTTGGGGCGGGGAGGCCGGATCGGAGTTTACTTAACGTTGGCGCCGACGACGGAATCCCAGTTCTTGGTGATGGTTTCCTTGCCTGCCGCTTGCTCTTCGAGCGTCGGGAAGACGGCCTTTTCATAGGCTGCTGCCGGCGGCAGCTTATCGAGCAGTTCCTTCGGGATCTTGTTGTTCTTGGCAAGATCGTTGAAGCGGATCGGGTGGCAATAGCCCTTCAGCCAGCCGAGCTGACCTTCGTCGGAATAGAGATATTCCATCCAGAGCTTGGCAGCATTCGGGTGCGGAGCGAAGGCGGAGATTGCCTGGACATAAACGCCGGCGACGACACCCGTCTTCGGAACGACGACTTCGAACGGAGGATTGCCCTTCAGGCTTTCACCCCAAGAGAGCGCGTTGTAGTCCCAGGCGACGATGATCGGCGTGGATCCCTGTGCGAAGGGAGCGGCCTTGCCGACGACGGGGACGAAGTTGCCGTTCTTGTTGAGTTCGGCGAAGAATTTCAGGCCTTCTTCGCCTGCCTTTGCGGCGTCGCCGCCAGATGCCGAAAGACCAGCAGCATAGACGCCCTGGACAGCCTGGTTGGCGGTGCGCGGGTCACCTGCCAGCGCGACACTGTTCGCGTAGTCGCTCTTCTTCAGGTCGGCCCAGTCGGCCGGCGATTCCTTGACGAGGTCCTTGTTCACGAGGAACGAGAGAACGCCGTAGTAGTCGCCGTACCAGTAGCCTTCCGGATCCTTTGCTGTATCCGGGATCGAATCCCAGGTGGAGACCTTGTAAGGCTGGATCAGACCGTCCTTCTTGGCGGACGGGCCGAAGGAGAGGCCGACGTCGATGACGTCGGGGGCCTGCGGACCGGTGTTGCCCTTGTTGGCCTTGATCGCTTCGATTTCGTCACCCGAGCCGGCATCCGGGTTCAGCTCGTTGACCTCGAGGCCGTACTTGGCCTTGAAGCCCGCAATGACCTCGCCGTAGCCGCACCAGTCGTGCGGGAGAGCGATCGTGGTCAGCGTGCCTTCCTTTTTGGCGGCGGCGATCAGTTCTGCGCTCGGTTCTGCGGCGGCAATCGCGGTCGAAGCCACGATCATCGCAGTAGAAAGCGACAGGAGTCGAGAAATGTTAGAGATCACTGTTGTTCTCCTTCGGGTTTTCAGTGTCTGGCGATGCTGTTAATCAGCTTACATGAAGCTTGTGTGACGGTTGGATGACGTTCGTTTTGCCGGAATAGCAGGCGCTTGTGACTGATGTTTCATTTGCGACGGCATCGTTCACTTCCGCCAAGTCCGCGTTTGTTTTTCCCTCTCTTTTAGCCTTGCCCTCTTAACCCGGTTTGCGGAAAAGCCTGCTCTGCTCGAACAGCCCTTCCAGCGTCTTCATGCGCTCCTTCGTCTCGTCCCAGGTGGAATTCTGGACGGCCTCGATCAGAGCCTCGACGATGAAAAGAGTGACGACCGACGAATCCCAGGCCGATGGCGCCTCGATGCGGACGCGGAAAGCGTGCCGCGCGAGTTTGGCAGCGGGCGAGGCCCATTGGTCGGTGAAGACGACGATTTCGGCACCGCGCTTGCGGGCGGCGGTGGCAAGGCTGACCATTTCCTGCTCATAGCGGCGGATATCGAAGATGATCAGGATGTCGCCGGCGTTCATGTTGAGGGCATATTGCGGCCAGCTGCTGGAATTGGACGACAGCAGTGTCGTGGCCGGCCGGATGACCTGCATATGGGTGAAGAAATACTCGGCCAGCGCGCCGGTGATGCGGCCGCCGACGAAATAGAGGCCGCGCTTGCGATCCGACAGCAGCGAGGCGACGCTGTCGAAGGTCGCCGTATCGAGATCGGTCAGTGTCTGGCGCAGATTGCCCATGATGGCATCGGCGAAACGGTTGAGGATATGAGTGCCCGGCGCGTTTTGCGCCCAGCGATCGTGCTTGGTGATGGGATTGGAAATCGTCGCCTCGACCTCCTGATGCAGGCGCGCCTGAAAATCGGGATAGCCCTTGAAACCGAGCTTCTGCACCATCCGTACGACGGTCGGTGTTGAAACGCCGGCGTTCTCTGCGATCGTGGTGATGCTGCCGAGGCCGGAAACCGGATAATTGTCGAGAAGGCTTTCCGCCAATTGTTTCTCGGCACGTGTCAACACGCCGAGATGCGAATGTATGACGTCCGAAACCGTCTTCGACGCAGTGGTCACTTGATCTTGCTCCCCAGGGGTGGTCTGGCGCCACTCCTCCGACCAAAGTTAACAACGCTGTCACAATCCATGTCAACCACTGTCATGAAAAGAAATTTTCAGCGACTGCTTGACAGTCGCCAAAAGCTGAAGAATTCTTTTCTATAAAGCTTTTATTAAGGGATAGGAGTGGCGCCGTTGGTGCTGGCCCGGCCAAAAATCCTCAGCGAAGCGGATGGCGATTGCGTCGGGATCGAACGCAACGACGGCCGGAGCCCAGTGTTGCTCGTCTGCGAACACGCTTCGAAGACGCTTCCTGCCCGGTTCGGCGATCTCGGCCTGCCCAACGAAGCGCTGTCGAGCCATATCGCCTGGGATCCGGGTGCGCTCGCGGTTGCCCGCGGCGTGTCGCAGGCACTCGACGCGACTCTCGTCTTCCAGCGCTTCTCCCGGCTGATCTACGACTGCAACCGGCCGCCAAGTTCATTGGGCGCCATGCCGGAAACCAGCGAGATCTATGCCATTCCCGGCAACAAGGATTTGAGCGCCGAGGAGCGTCTGGCGCGCACCGATGCGCTTTACGTGCCTTTCCATGATGCCATCCGCGGACTGATCCGCGATCGTCGGGCGAGGGGGCAGGATACCGTCATCGTGACGATGCACAGCTTCACGCCGGTCTATCATGGACGGCAACGCGCCGTCGAACTCGGCATATTGCACGATGAGGACAGCCGGCTCGCCGACCGCATGCTGGAGGCTGCGGCCGGCGCGCCGCTTTACAGGACTGAACGCAACCAGCCTTACGGGCCTGCGGACGGCGTGACCCACACGCTGATCCTGCACGGGCTTTCGAACGGCTTGCGCAATGTAATGATCGAGGTCCGCAACGACCTCATCGCAGACGATGGCGGCCAAGGGGTCATGGCCGACTATCTGACAGGACTTCTCCAGCAAAGCCTGGAAGCCTGAATAAAAAGAGAAGACCCGAGGGAGCAGTTTATCTGCGGACGTCCGCATGGCGAAAATGCCGCGGGCAATTGGCACTGAATCGGCCGCAATTCCGCGGCCGATCGTGAACAGGGGGAAGTCATGTCGGATTATACCGAGCTTGATAAGAAGCAGGATGTGCACATCCTGCATTCGATGGGCTATGCCCAGGAACTCGAACGGCGAATGAGCTCATTCTCGAATTTCGCCGTATCATTCTCCATCATCTGCATTCTTTCCGGCGGCATCAATTCGCTGGCTCAGGCGACTTCGGGCGCCGGCGGAGCGGCGATCGGCATCGGCTGGCCGGTCGGTTGCTTCATCTCGCTCGTCTTCGCCGTCGCCATGGCGCAGATCAGCTCCGCCTATCCGACGGCTGGCGGCCTCTATCACTGGGGCTCGATTCTCGGCAACCGCTTCACCGGCTGGCTGACCGCCTGGTTCAACCTGCTTGGTCTCGTCACCGTGCTCGGCGCCATCAATGTCGGCACCTATTATTTCTTCATGGGCTCCTTCGGCACAACTTACCTCGGCCTGACGGATTCCACGACGGTGCGCATCCTGTTCCTGGTGATCATCACCGGCGCTCAGGCCCTGGTGAACCACATGGGCATCGGATTGACTGCGAAGCTGACCGACTTTTCGGGCTACCTGATCTTCGCGACTTCGATCGCGCTGGCGGTCGTATGCCTTCTCGCGGCGCCCTCCTATGAATTCGGCCGGCTCTTCACCTTCGCCAATTATTCCGGCGAAGTCGGTGGCAACGTCTGGCCGTCCACCTCGGGCGCCTGGGTCTTCCTTCTCGGTCTGCTGCTGCCGATCTACACCATCACCGGCTATGACGCCTCTGCGCATACGTCGGAAGAGACCGTCAAGGCCGCCGAGTCGGTTCCTCGCGGCATGGTATCGTCGGTGCTGTGGTCGGCACTCTTCGGCTACATCATGCTGTGCGCCTTCGTTCTCATGTTGCCGAACATGGACGATGCGGCAAAACAGGGCTGGAACGTGTTCTTCTGGGCGATGGACAGCCAGGTGAACCCGGTCGTCAAGGACCTCCTTTATCTTGCGATCTTCGTCAGCCAATGGCTGTGCGGCCTTGCGACCGTCACCTCGGTCTCCCGCATGATCTTCGCCTTCTCGCGTGACGGTGGGCTGCCGGCCTCCAAGGCGCTGTCGAAGGTCAGCCCGCAGTATCGTACCCCGGTTGCCGCGATCTGGACGGGCTCGATCCTGTCGATGCTGTTCGTCTGGGGCTCGTCGCTCGTTACGATCGGGGATACCCCGGTTTACACGATCGTCGTCTCGTGCACGGTCATCTTCCTATTCTTCTCCTTCGCGATCCCGATTACGCTCGGCCTCTTCGCCTGGGGCACGTCGAAGTGGGACAAAATGGGCCCGTGGAACCTCGGAGAGGGCGTCTTCAAGCTGTTCGCGGTGCTGTCGATCATAGCGATGATGCTGATCTTCATTCTAGGCATCCAGCCACCGAACGAATGGGCGCTCTACATCACCGTCGGCTTCCTCGTGGTCACCGGCATCGTCTGGTTCGGCTTCGAGAGCCGTCGCTTCAAGGGGCCGCCGATCGGCGCCGACGTGGCGAAGCGCCAGGCCGAGATCGCGGCGGCCGAGGCGGCCGTCGGCGAAAGCGGCGAACGTTAAGCATCGACGCTTCCCTCTCAAGTGGCGGGGCCGCATCCTGCGGCCCCATCAACGGATCAACGAAAAGGCATCGGGCCGTGTACCAGGCCGAGCGCATGCGATTTCGTTGCCCCGATTTCTTCAATTCCAGTTCAGGCGGATCAATCATGAGCAGCAGCTACACAATCGACGATCTTAGGAAGGATGTTGCCGAAGGGCGCATCGATACGGTTCTCGCCTGCCAGGTGGATATGCAGGGCCGGCTGATGGGAAAGCGTTTCCAGGGGGAATATTTCGTCGAGAGCGCCTGGAAAGAAACGCACAGCTGCAACTACCTGCAGGCGACCGACATAGAGATGGAAACCGTCTCCGGCTACAAGGCGACGAGCTGGGAGAAGGGATACGGCGACTATACGATGAAGCCGGATCTTTCGACGCTGCGCCGCATTCCCTGGCTCGCGGGTACCGCCCTGGTGCTCTGCGACGTGCTCGACCATCACACCCATGAAGAGGTCGCCCATTCGCCACGCGCGATCCTGAAGAAGCAGGTAAAGCGCCTCGAAGATATGGGCATGAAGGCCTATATGGCCTCGGAGCTCGAATTCTTCCTGTTCGACCAGAGCTATGAGGCCGCGCATGCTTCGGGCTACCGCAACCTCAAGCTCGCCAGTGCCTATAACGAGGACTACCACATCTTCCAGACCACCAAGGAGGAAGAGGTGATGCGGGCGATCCGCACTGGCCTGCAGGGCGCCGGCATTCCGGTCGAGAACTCCAAGGGCGAGGCTTCCGCCGGCCAGGAGGAGATCAACGTGCGCTATGCCGATGCGCTCGCCATGGCCGACAGGCACGCGATCATCAAGAACGGCTGCAAGGAGATTGCCTGGTCGAAAGGCAAGGCCATCACCTTCCTTGCCAAGTGGAACTACAATGCTGCCGGCAGTTCCTCGCATATCCACCAGTCGCTGTGGAGCCTGGAGGAAAAGCCGCTGTTCTTCGATCATACCGGCAAATACGGCATGTCTCCGCTAATGCACAATTACGTTGCCGGACTTCTCGCCCATGCGAGCGAGATCACCTATTTCCTGGCGCCCTATATCAATTCCTACAAGCGCTTCATGGCCGGCACCTTTGCGCCGACCAAGGCGATCTGGAGCAAGGACAACCGAACTGCCGGTTACCGCCTCTGCGGCGAGGAGACGAAGGGGATCCGCATCGAATGCCGCGTCGGCGGCTCCGATCTCAATCCCTATCTCGCCTTCGCAGCGCTGCTCGCCGCCGGCATCGACGGGATCGAGAACAAGCTGGAGCTCGAAGCCCCCTTCGTCGGCGACGCCTATGGCGGCAAGGATATTCGCGAAATACCGCGCACGCTGCGCGCGGCAACAACTGAAATGACGGAATCGGCGATGCTGCGCAAAGCCTTCGGCGACGACGTCATCGACCATTACACTCGTGCTGCCGAATGGGAGCAGGAAGAATACGACCGCCGCATCACCGATTGGGAAGTGGCGCGGGGTTTTGAAAGAGCTTAATACGGATTTCGCGGGTTTGCCCCTCACCCTCACCCTCTCTCCGTAAAAAACGGGGAGAGGGGACTTGCCATGCGAGAGGTGACTGGGGACGGAGAGGCCGCGACAATCCCCCTTCGCCCCGCAAGCGGGGAGAAGGTGGCGGCAGCCGGATGAGGGGGCTATCACCCTCACTCAATTTTGACGAATACGAGGACAGGAAATCGATCATGGCAATGATCCAATGCATTTCACCGGTCGACGGATCGGTTTACGCGGAGCGCGCAGCACTTTCGCTCGACGCCGCCAAGGACGTGGTGGCGCGCGCCCGCAAGGCGCAGAAGGCCTGGGCGAAACGGCCGCTTGAAGAACGCGTTCAGCTTGTCCTGAAGGGCGCTGCCCTGCTGAACGAGATGTCCGACGTCGTCGTGCCGGAGCTTGCCTGGCAGATGGGCCGGCCGATCAAGTATGGCGGCGAATATAAGGGCTTTAACGAGCGCTCCAACTATGTCGCATCGATTGCGGCGGATGCGCTGGCCCCGCTCGTCGTCGAAGAGAGCGATCGTTTCGAGCGCCGTATCGAGCGCGAGCCGCACGGCGTCGTCTTCGTCGTCGCACCTTGGAACTATCCCTATATGACGGCGATCAACACGATCGCTCCGGCGCTGATGGCCGGCAATACGGTGGTGCTGAAACATGCCTCGCAGACATTGCTCGTCGGCGAGCGGCTGGTGCAGGCCTTCATCGAAGCCGGCGTTCCCGAAGACGTGTTCCAGAATGTCTTCCTCGACCATGAAACGACGTCGGCGCTGATTGCCGCCAGCAGCTTCAACTTCGTCAACTTTACCGGATCGGTCGAAGGCGGCCGCTCGATGGAGCGGGCCGCTGCCGGCACCTTTACCGGCCTCGGCCTCGAACTCGGCGGCAAGGACCCGGGTTACGTCATGGAAGACGCCGATCTCGATGCGGCCGTCGACACCCTGATGGACGGCGCGACCTACAATTCCGGCCAGTGCTGCTGCGGCATCGAGCGCATCTATGTGCATGAATCGCTCTATGACGCCTTCGTCGAGAAATCGGTCGCCTGGGTGTCGAACTACAAGCTCGGCAATCCGCTCGATCCCGAGACGTCGCTCGGGCCGATGGCGAACAAGCGTTTCGCCAAGGTGGTGCGCGAGCAGATCGCCGAGGCGGTTTCCAGGGGCGCCAAGGCGCTTGTCGACCCCAAGCTTTTTCCCCAGGACGACGGCGGCGCCTATCTCGCACCGCAGGTCCTCGTCGATGTCGACCATTCCATGGCCTTCATGCGCGAGGAGACCTTCGGCCCGGCGGTCGGCATCATGAAGGTGAAGAGCGACGAGGAAGCGCTCGCTTTGATGAACGACAGCCAGTATGGGCTGACGGCCTCGCTCTGGACCAAAGATGCCGAGCGGGCAGCACGTCTCGGCCGCGAGATCGAAACCGGCACCGTCTTCATGAACCGCGCGGATTATCTTGATCCGGCGCTCTGCTGGACCGGCGTCAAGGAGACCGGCCGCGGCGGCTCGCTGTCGATCATCGGCTTCCAGAATCTGACGCGTCCGAAATCCTTCCACCTGAAGAAAGTCACAGCATGAGCAGCAGCAACATCACCGCAAACTGGAGCTATCCGACATCGGTCAAGCTCGGCCGGGGCCGCATCAAGGAACTGGCCGACGCCTGCAAGAGCCTCGGCATCAAAAAGCCGCTGCTCGTCACTGACCGCGGCCTGGCCTCGATGGCGATCACCAAAACCGCGCTTGATATCCTCGAAGATGCCGGCCTCGGCCGGGCGATCTTCGCTGACGTCGACCCGAACCCGAACGAGAAGAACCTCGATGCAGGCGTCAAGGCTTTCAAGGATGGCGGCCATGACGGCGTCGTCGCCTTCGGCGGCGGCTCAGGTCTCGATCTCGGCAAGTGCGTTGCGTTCATGGCCGGCCAGACGCGGCCGGTCTGGGATTTCGAGGATATCGGCGACTGGTGGACGCGTGCGAGCCTCGAAGGCATCGCCCCGATCGTCGCGGTGCCGACGACGGCGGGCACCGGTTCGGAGGTCGGGCGCGCCAGCGTCATCACCAATTCCGTCACGCATGTGAAGAAGATCATCTTCCATCCGAAGTTCCTGCCGGGTGTGGTCATTTCCGATCCGGAACTGACCGTCGGCATGCCGAAGATCATTACTGCCGGCACCGGCATGGACGCTTTCGCGCATTGCCTGGAGGCCTATTCCTCGCCTTTCTATCACCCGATGTCTGCCGGAATCGCCCTCGAAGGCATGCGTCTCGTCAAGGAATTCCTGCCGCGCGCCTATCGGGAAGGCACCGACCTCGAAGCCCGCGCCAACATGATGTCGGCCGCCGCCATGGGTGCCGTCGCCTTCCAGAAGGGGCTCGGCGCCATCCATGCGCTGTCGCACCCAATCGGCGCCGTCTACAACACTCATCACGGCATGACCAATGCCGTCGTGATGCCGGCGGTGCTGCGCTTCAACCGCGCCGCGATCGAGGAGAAGATCGGCCGCGCAGCCGCCTATCTCGGCATATCGGGCGGCTTTGACGGCTTCTACGACTATGTGCTGACGCTTCGTTCCGAGCTCGGCGTGCCGGAGACGCTGACGGCGATGGGAATCGCGCCCGACCGCATCGACGAATTGTCGGCCATGGCGATCGAGGATCCGAGCGCCGGCGGCAATCCGGTGGCGATGACGCTCGAAAATACCAAGGCGCTTTTCAAGGATTGCTTCTGACAAGATCGCGGCGGACCTGCAGACCGGCCCGGAAAGCTCTTGCTTTCCGGGCCTTTTCGTCTCGGAAACATCCTGAATTTTAGGGATGTGAAAAATACAGGCTGCAATTTCGCCGCGCGCGTTCGCAATTTGTTAACCATGATTGTAAAGGATGGGTTAACCGCACGATGCTCCGACAGTGCGCAAAAGAGCGATGCCGACTCGCGCCATTTCCTCCGAGGACCGAACATGCCAGTCATTACATTCGCAAATACCAAGGGCGGCGCCGGCAAGACGACCGCTGTTCTGCTGCTCGCGACCGAGCTTGCCCGTCAGGGCTATCGCGTGACCATTCTGGATGCCGATCCGCAGCATTGGATTTCACGCTGGCACGAGATATCGGGGCACGTGCCCAATATTTCGGTGATCGATTTCGTGACGACCGCCTCGCTGCCGCAGCATATCAGCGAGAACAAGCATAATACCGACTATTTCATTGTGGATCTGCCGGGCGCCCGCAATCCGCTGCTTGCCACCGCCGTCGGCCTTTCCGATCACGTGCTGATCCCGATCCAAGGCTGTGCCATGGATGCGCGCGGCGGCGCGCAGGTGCTCGAACTGCTGCAGTATCTGGACGAGAAGGCGGGCATCAAGATCGGTCATTCGGTGGTGCTGACCCGGGTCAACTCGATGGTGACGACGCGGGCGCTGCAGCTCGTCAAGTCGCTGCTCAGCGAGCGGCACGTGCCGGTGCTGGACACGGCGATCATCGAACGTTCGGCCTTCCGCGACATCTTCGACTGTGGCGGCACGCTGCAGACCATGGACCCCACGCGCGTCAGCAATCTCGACAAGGCGCGTGAGAACGCCACCTGTTTCGCCGAGGAAATCATGCGCAAGGTGCCTGTTCGGTTGACCGCCTCGGCTCGCATGGCGACAGCGGCCTGAATACCCAAGCATTGAAACAGAAAGGCTGTCGGAGCGATCCGGCGGCCTTATCGTTTGTGACCAGTTTGGCTTTGGCTCAGTCGACGAACTCGACCGTCACACCGGGCTTGACCATTTTCGCGAGCTCGGTTGCATCCCAGTTGGTCAGGCGAATGCAACCGTGGCTCTGGGTGCGCCCGATCTTGGAGGGCTCTGGCGTGCCGTGGATGCCGTAGGTCGGCTTGGAAAGCGCCATCCAGACGGTGCCGACCGGGCCGTTCGGGCCTGGGGGGATGTTGAGGATCTTGTCGTTGGCGCCCTGCTGAAAGTTGATCTTCGGGTTGTAGGTATAACCGGGATCGAACGCGACGCGCTCGACCGTCACCGTGCCGGACGGGGAGGGGGTGTCGGTTGAGCCGATCGATGCGGGGTAGGCGGCGATGAGATTGCCGGCGCCGTCATAGGCGAAAACCTGTTTGCGCCCCTTGTCGGCGATGATGCGGGCGACCTCGCCGGTCTTCATCTCGCCTGGATTGACGACCTTGATCACCGTGCCGGGAACGCTGAAATCGGCGCCGGGGTTCATCTCCTTAAGGAAGGCCTCGTCCATATGGAAACGCTCGGCCAGCATTTCAGTGGTCGAGGTATAGGCGAGCGACGGCAGCAGCGCCTTATGCGAATAATCTTCCGGGATCTCCGCGACGAAGGGGCCGGCGGCATCGGCCGGCGTGATCGTATAGCTGACGACGGGCAGGCCGCCGTTCATGCGCAGCTCTTCCAGAATGGCATCGGTGTCATTGGGATCGAGATTTGACCCCGTCATCTGATTATAGGCATAAATGCCCTTGGTGACGTTCGAACCCATGTGCCCGTCGATGACGCCGGGAGAGATGCCGGCGCGGTCGAGGAAGACCTGCAGCGCGACGATCTCGGACTTCGATTTGTTTTTCAGCGTGATCACGGGCTCGTCGGGTGCTGCCTTCGGCGCATCGGCGGGCGGGATCTGCTGATCGGGATCGATCGAGGCGTAATCGTCGCCCGACTGCGGATTGCCGATGCTGTTATCGTCCGGATAGGGCTCCTCCCCGAGCGGCAGGCGCTCGATCGCTGCGTCGCGCGGAATGCCGCCGGTGACGGCGCCCCGCTCAGAATAACGCGTGTCGCCATAGGGGTTGTCGTCGGCGTAATAAGGGTCGTTGCCGCCTTGGTCGGCATAGACATCGCGTGAGGCGGGCGGCGGCGGGTAATAACCGCGGGCGCGCATTTCGGTGGCGACGACGTTGCCGTAGGCGTCGATCAGCACGCGGTTGCCGCTGCGGTCGCGGGCATAGGCAAAGCCGCGGGGGACATAATCGAGGATTTCGCCGTTTGGCGTGACCAGCACGACGTCGCTCTGGCGGCGGTCACGAAACTGCTGCGCGCCAGCCTGCGGTGCTGCAGCCGCAACGGCTGCCAGCAGGGCCGCAAGCGAAAATGCCGACTTCAAAAAGCGATTCACGTCTCACACCTCGAACAGTGACTGGCCGACACACACCCGCGAATTTTGACGCTAGTGTGGAATTTATGAAAGCGTGCTGAACAAAATATGAAAATCCCTAAGATTTCCTTTTACTCATAAACGTTTGCGTCTCTCTGTCCGTTCCGCAAAATCCACGGTTGCGGCAAAAGCGCAAGAGGAGAACGGCGCCGATTGACGAAGGCCAGTGCGAAACCTAACGCTACGGCGGCCGATAAATCCTTGAGGAGACCCGAGATGATCGAATTTGCCGCTGCAAACGGGCCGCGCCTGATGCTCGATGAAACATCGGTGCTGGATATCGGCGGATGCATCGTCGACGGCGTCGATATCGCGCCAAAGCGCGCCATTCCCGACGATGGGGATCCGCGAATCGACCACTCGCTCGAAGGTTTTCTCTTCACCTGCGGGCCGGATCATATCCGCCATCGCCAGCCGATCGCCGGCCGTGCCGACGGCAAGGTCTATCCGCTGCACGGATCGGCCTCCAGCCACGCCGCCAAGATCCTGTGGACGAAATACGAGAATGGCAATGCCGAATGCCGCGCCGATATCGACATCATCACCGTCGAGGGATTGCCGCAGCGCATCGAGCGGCTGTGGCGGATCGACGGCGTGAACGGCGAGGTGCGGCTCGAAGACCGGGTTATCAATACCAGCGATCAGGTGGTGCCGACCTTCCTGATGTACCATATGAATGTCGGCGGCAAATGGCTGGACGACGGCACGCGGCTCGAAGGCCGGATGCTGGAGAATGGCGGCTTCCCCTGGACATTCGGCGAGGAGCCGGGCGGCATCTTCTGTGTGCCGGCGACGGTGGAGGGCTTGGCGGAAGTCCGGCTCGGGCCGATCGCCGCAATCGGCGGCAGGACGCTCAGCGTGCGCTTCCGCGCCGATACGCTGCCTTATCTGCAGGTCTGGCGAAACCAGAAGGCGCCCGCTCATATTATCGGAATCGAGCCGGTGTCGCATCGCTGGGTATCGCGCGACGAGCTTCAGGCGGCCGGTGAATTCAACATGCTCGCCCCAGGCGAAAGCCGCAGCTATGCGCTGACCTTTGCGTTCCTGTGAGTGAAGTGTTGTTGACGCTTGCGGGCCTCCCGTCGTAGACCATCAGCCCACGATCTTTGAGGAGACAAGACGATGGATATTCGCCAGATCGACGATGAATATTCGGTTTCGGGGCAGATCACGCTTGAGGACCTCGACGAGATCAAGGCGCTCGGCTTCAAATCGATCGTCTGCCATCGCCCCGACCATGAAAGCCCCGACCAGACATCATTCTCCGTCATCGAGGCGCGTGCCAAAGAGCTCGGACTCGATATCGCCCACGTCCCGGTTGGACCGATGGGCGTGACCGAAGAGGCGGTGCAGGGAATGGTTGACGCGCTCGATGAATTCCCGCGGCCAATGCTCGGCTACTGCCGCTCGGGCGCGCGCTCGACGGCGATCTACCAGAAAACCCACCATATCCGCAGTTGAGCGTTGTGTGGGACGCTGATTTTCAGGCGCTGCTCCGCAGCGCCGCCACTTCCAATCACCCAGGAGACGATAATGAGCATTAAGCGTATCGACGTCGGCGCACGTATGAGCGGCGCCGTCATTCACGGCAACACGGTCTACCTCGCAGGCCAGGTGGGCGAGGGCGAAAGCGTCACCGATCAATGCAAGTCGGCGCTCGCCGAAGTCGACCGTCTGCTGGCGGCCGCCGGCAGCAGCAAGTCGAAGATCCTGCAGACCCTCGTCTATCTTTCCGACATTGCTTATTTCGGCGAGATGAACGCAGCCTGGGAAGCCTGGATCGATCCGGCCAATCCCCCGGCACGCGCCACCAGCGAAGCCAAGCTCGCCGCGCCGAAATACAAGGTCGAGTTCATCGTCACGGCTGCGCTCGACTAAGGTCGCCGCAGTTCCGTCTCTGTAAAGCCGGTGGGGCAACCTTACCGGCTTTTTGTTTGCGCGATTTCCGAAAGCGTTCTGGTCGGTGTGATCGCTTCCGGATCGAGCTTCACTTCGATGATCGCCGGTTTGCCGCTTGCGCGTGCGCGCTCGAAGGCGGGAGCGAATTCCTCTGTGCTTTCCACCGTCTCGCCGTGGCCGCCATAGGCGCGGGCAAGGGCTGCGAAGTCGGGGTTGGTCAGATCGGTGCTGCTGACGCGACCGGGATATTCACGCTCCTGGTGCATGCGGATCGTGCCGTACATGCCGTTGTTGATAACGATTGCGATGATCGGCAGATCGTAGCGGATGGCGGTTGCGAATTCCTGACCGTGCATCAGGAAGCAGCCGTCGCCGGCAAAACAGATGACCTCGCGCTCGGGAAAGAGCCGCTTGGCAGCCACTGCCGCCGGCAGGCCGTAACCCATCGAGCCGGAGGTGGGAGCGGCCTGGGTGTTGAAGCGGCGGAACCGGTGGAACCGGTGCAGCCAGGTGGCGTAGTTGCCTGCGCCATTGGTGAAGATCGTTTCCGGCCCGATATTGTCTTCCAGCCACTCCATGATCGGTCCCATATGGACGGCGCCAGGACCCGTGGCCGGCGGCTTCGACCAGGCGAGATAGGCCTGATGCATATGCGCGGTCCGCTCCGCCCAGCGCGGCTCGGCTGGGGCTTCGAGATCGGCGAGTGCTTCGACAAAATCGGCGGGGCTGGCGCAGATGGCAAGATCGGGACGATAGACGCGGCCGAGCTCCGACGGGTCCGGATAAATATGAACGAGCGACTGGGCCGGGTAGGGGATGTCGAGCAGCGTATAGCCGGAGGACGGCATTTCAGACATGCGGCCGCCGAGCAGGATCAAGAGGTTGCTCTCCTTGATCTCCTTGGCGAGCCCCGGATTGATGCCGATGCCGACATCGCCGGCATAACAGGGGTGAAGATGATCGAACAGCATCTGTCGGCGGAATGAACAGCCTACCGGCAGCTGAAAACGTTCTGCGAAGGTTGCGAAATCGGCGACGGCATCGGCATCCCATCGCGTGCCGCCGAGGATTACCATCGGCCGTTCGGCTTTGAGCAGGCGCAGATAAAAATCGTCGATCTGGCTGCGGCCGGGATGGGCCTCGACGCTGGCATAACGCCTGGCGCGGGGTGCCTCAACCTCGTCGCGCAGCATGTCTTCCGGCAGGATGAGCACCACGGGGCCGGGGCGGCCGGAGGTTGCGACCGCAAAGGCGCGGGTGACGAATTCGGGAATGCGGGCGCCGTCGTCGATCTCGCCCACCCATTTGGCGAATTCGGTGAAGGCGCGGCGGAATTCGACCTCCTGAAAGGCTTCGCGTTCACGCGCCTCTCGCTGCACCTGGCCGATGAAGAGGATCATCGGGATCGAATCCTGTTTGGCGATGTGCAGGCCGGCGGAGGCGTTGGTGGCGCCGGGGCCGCGGGTCACCATGCAGATGCCCGGCTCGCCGGTGAGCCGGCCCCAGCAATCGGCCATCATCGCCGCCCCGCCTTCCTGCCGACAGACGAGGACGTCGATATCGCTGTCGCGCAATGCGTCGAGAACGGCGAGGAAACTCTCGCCAGGCACGCAGGAGAGACGTTTGACGCCATTTGCCTTCAGCGCCTCGACAATCAACTCCCCGCCCGTCTTTTTCATGATGATACCTTCTTCATGACGATGCCTTCCTCTCAAGCTCGGCCAGTTCCGCCAGAATTTCCTCTCTATGCTCGCCGAGCCGCGGGCTGGGCCTGGCGTAGCGCAAAGGTGTTTCCGACAGCACGACTGGCGTCCTGACCCCGGGGATGACGGTGCCAGCGGAATCGGCAAGGTCGATGCGCAGACCGCGAGCTTTCACCTGCGGGTCGGCGAACATTTCCTCGATCGTGTTGATCGCGCCTGATGGGACCGCGTTCTGCTCGCAGGCCTTCAGGAGATCCGCTTTCTGCCATTTCAGCGTCTCGGTGGAGATCAGGCGGCGCACCTCGCCGCGGTTGGCGACGCGGGCTTTGTTGGTGGAGAAACGCTCGTCATCCGCGATCGTCTCCAGGCCGAGGATGGTAGAGAGGCGGCGGAACTGGCCGTCGTTGCCGACGGCCAGGATGAGATAACCGTCGGCCGTCGGCACGACTTCATAGGGCGAGATGTTCGGATGGGCGTTGCCGAGGCGGGTCGGTGCGGCGCCGGAGACGAGGTAATTCATGTTCTGATTGGCGAGCACGGCCGATTGCACGTCGAGCAGGGCCATGTCTATCAACTGGCCTTCGCCGGTTTTCAAGGCATGGATCAGGGCGGCCTCGATCGCCGAGACGGCATAGATGCCGGTAAAGATGTCGGCGATCGCCACGCCCGCCTTCATCGGCTGGCCGTCCGGCTCGCCGGTGATCGACATGAAGCCGGACATGCCCTGAACGATGTAATCGTAGCCGGCGAAGCCGGCATAGGGGCCGGTCTGGCCGAAGCCTGTGATCGAGCAATAAACGAGCCTCGGGTTCACCTCGCGAACGCTGTCGTAATCGAGCCCGTATTTGACGAGGCCGTCGACCTTGAAATTCTCGATTACCACGTCGGCAGTGGCTATGAGACGACGGACGAGCTGCTGGCCCTCAGGGCTCTTGAGGTCGGCGGTGATGGAGCGTTTGCCGCGATTGGTGGCGTGGTAATAGGCGGCCGAGAGATTTTCGCCGTCCGCACCTTCGACGAAGGGCGGCCCCCATTGGCGAGTATCGTCGCCGCCATCGGGATTTTCAACTTTGATGACGTCGGCGCCGAGATCGGCGAGCATCTGGCCCGCCCAAGGGCCGGCCAGCACGCGGGCAAGCTCGATCACCCGGATGCCGGTAAGCGGCGGCTTTTTCGTCGCGGTCTCGGTCATGGTCCTCCCGTCCAGTGTCTACGGCGCCAGCGTCACCTCAGATGTATCGGATACGGGCTTTGAAGCAAAGCGGCGCTCTCGCCAGAGGATGTAGAAGCCCGACGCCATGATGATCGTGATGCCGAGCCATTTGATGGCATCCGGAAAGTCACCGAAAACAAGCCAGGCGAAGATCGTAGCTGAGACGATCTCGAAATATTGCAGCGGTGCCAGCGTCGACGCCGGTGCTGCCCGATAGGCGTAGACGCCGAGGATTCCGGCTGTGGCGGCCATAGCCCCGACGCCGGCGACATAGAACCAGGCGCTGCCTGCGGGCATGACGGGATCGAAGAGATCGGAGCCGCTTCCTTCACCGATAAAAAGCAGGAGGGTGCAGAAGAGCAAGCCCCACATGCCCATCTGAAACTGCATCGACCAAGGGTCCTCGCTGTGTGAGAGGACGCGGGTCATCAACACGAAGGTCGCGACGCAGAGCGCCGTCAGGATGGGCAGGAGCGCGATGTAGCCGACCTCTTCGAAACTCGGCTGAATGATCAGCATCGCCCCGAAGAAGCCGACGCCGCAGGCGGTGTAACGCCGCCAGCCGATCGTCTCCTTGAGGAAAATGCCGCCGAAGATGGTCACGATGATCGGCTCGATGAAGAAGATCGCGATCGCGTCGGCGACCGCCATGTATTTCAACGTGGTGACGAAAGAGATCATCGAGACGGTGATGATGAAGCCGCGGATGGCGTGGAACAGGCTCTGACGCCAAGAGAAATCGGCAAAGCTGCGCCGCCATAGCACGATCGGCAGCATGCAGAGCGCCTGCACGACGAAGCGGCCGGCAGTGATCTCGGCTGATGGGACGGTTACGACGGCAAGCTTGGCGAAGATATCGATGAGCGGCGAGACCATCACCGACAGAAACATCAGCGCCAGCCCTATCGTCACTTCGGAGGCGGACGAAGCGGCGCGGGCGGAGGGGCTACTCATGACGGATTCTTTCTGGCTTTGGATGTCGCGAGTGCCTCTTCGCACCAGTCCGCGAAGGCTGCGATCGCCGCGTCGGCGCCAATTTCGTTCAGCGTCTCATGCCGCATACCCTGATATATCACTGTACTGATACGAGAGAAGCCTCTGGCTTTCAAATTGTTTGACAGCCAGCGCACGGCTTTTCCACTCTCCGTCGCGGGATCATTGGCGCCGCCGACGAGATGGATTGGCATATCACGCGGCAGCCGATCCAGATGGAGTTTCTGCGGCGCGCGAAAAGTCAGCTCGAAGAGATCGAGCCAGAGCGAGACTGATGCGTCAAAGCCGCAGAGCGGATCGGCGATATATTTGTCGACTTCATCGGCGTGGCGCGACAGCCAGTCGAACTCGGTGCGGCGGTCCGGGATCGATTTTCCCCAAGCTCCGAAGGTGAGCTTCGGCAAGAGGCCGCTCGGGACGTCGGAGCCCTTCAGCATACGTTCCGCAAGGAGGATCGCCTGGGCGGCTCGGCCGGCAAGGCCGACTGCGAAATTCGAATTCCAGACGGCGACAGCATCGAAGTCGGAGGGAGCGGTGACAGCGGCATTGAGCGCGATGAGGCCGCCCATCGAGTGGCCAAATAGGATCACCTTCAGGCCGGGATTGCGCGAGGCCGCATGGGCGCGCATGGCAATGACGTCGCCGATCACCCGATCGACGCCATTCCAGCGGGCGAAGCGGCCAATCGGCGCGTCGGGCGCGGTCGTCTCGCCGTGGCCACGGTGATCATGGGCATAGACGTGATAGCCGCGCCCCGCCATCGCCTCGGCAAAGCGGCCATAGCGCTTCGAGTGCTCCGCCAGGCCGTGCGATATCAACAGGATGCCGCGTGCCGGAGCGGCGGCTTCGGCATGGTGATAGGCCAGAGACGCTTCCCCTACGGCGAGCCTTTGCGTATCAGAAAACATCCGGATCCTCCCTGCCGCAGCAGAGCAGATCGCTACTGCATAATTCCTTAAAGCGGAATCGATTTGGGCAGAATATTCTGCAACCATAAGTGCGACAGCGTCCGTGCGTAACTCAAGAACAGGGAGCTTCCCGGAACAGCCGACTGTTTCCGACGACGCAGTCGAGAACAAATTCCAGGATAGTTGCGATTCAGGGTTGCTGCCGTTTATGCTTTGTGCTTATCTGTTCCTGCATTGTTCTTCTTTTGGGGGTTGAAATGAGCAGCATGCAGTTGCGTACCTTTACATTCGTCGCGTCGATGATCCTTGCCGGCGCTGCCGTGGCGCAGGAGGCCGAGGGCCGTACCCGTTTCATTCTTGCTGCGAGCTGGCAGCCCGCCTTCTGCCAGACGAACCAGAAGAAGCCCGAATGCGCCAGCCAGACCGGCGAGCGCCATGACGCGACGAATTTCTCCCTGCATGGCCTGTGGCCGATGCGGCAGGATTATTGCGGCGTCAGCGACGATCAGAAGGCTGCCGACAAGGACGGCAAATGGGATACTTTGCCTGATGTCGCGCTTTCGGCCGAGACGAAGGCGTCGCTTGCAAAGGCGATGCCCGGCACGCAGTCCGGCCTCGAACGGCACGAATGGATAAAGCATGGCACCTGCACGAAAATGAGCGTGGAGGATTATTTCGGCGTCGGCGTCCATCTGGTGGATGCGCTCAATACATCGGCCGTGCGCGATCTCTTCGCCGCCAATATCGGCAAGACGGTCAAGGCGGAGGCGATCAAGGCTGCTTTCGACAAAAGCTTCGGGCCGGGTGCGGGCGAGCGCGTCAAGATGAGCTGCCGGCGAGCCGGCAGTGTCAGGGTGATCAGCGAGTTGACGATCGGACTGTCTGCGGATGCGGGAGCGGCATCGGCCAAAAGCGCAAGCCTTGCCGATCTGATCCAGGGGGCGGGAAAAACCTCGTTCGGCTGTGACGAGGGCGTTGTCGATGCGGCGGGCTTCTGACCGGAATCCGGCGTAAACGGGTTTCGGCGTTGCTCACAGGCGCTGTTTCGCCTACATAGCGGCACGAAACGAAGTTTCCCGCCCGGAGCAGCGCAGCATGGCACGTCAATTCATCTATCATATGTCCGGCCTCAACAAGGCCTATGGCAACAAGAAGATCCTGGAGAACATCCACCTTTCCTTCTACCCGGATGCCAAGATCGGCATCCTCGGACCGAACGGCGCCGGTAAATCCACTGTGCTGCGCATCATCGCCGGCCAGGACAAGGAGTATACCGGCGAAGCCTGGCTCGCCGAGGGTGCCACAGTCGGCTATCTCGAGCAGGAGCCGAAACTCGACCCCACCAAGACGGTTTTCGAGAACGTCATGGAAGGTGTTGCCGCGAAGACGGCGATCGTCGATCGTTACAACGAATTGATGATGAATTACTCGGACGAGACAGCGGAAGAGGGGGCGAAGCTCCAGGACATCATCGACAGCCAGAACCTCTGGGATCTGGAAAGCCAAGTCGAGATGGCGATGGAAGCCCTGCGCTGCCCGCCGCGCGATGCCGAGGTCACCAGCCTGTCCGGTGGTGAGCGCCGCCGCATCGCACTCTGCCGCCTGCTGCTCTCGCAGCCGGATCTGTTGCTGCTCGACGAGCCGACTAACCATCTGGACGCCGAAACCATCGCCTGGCTCGAAAAGCATCTGCGCGACTATCCCGGCGCCGTGATGATGATCACCCACGACCGCTACTTCCTGGATAACGTCACCGGCTGGATCCTCGAACTCGATCGCGGCCGCGGCATCCCTTACGAAGGCAACTACTCCGCCTATTTGCAGGCCAAGGCCAAGCGCATGCTGCAGGAAAACCGCGAAGAGGCATCGCGCCAGAAGGCGATCAGCCGCGAGCAGGAATGGATTGCTTCCAGCCCGAAGGCTCGCCAGGCCAAGTCGAAGGCGCGTATCAAATCCTACGAGCAGTTGGTGGAGGCGGCCGAGAAGCAGCGTCCCGGCGACGCGCAGATCATCATCCCGGTCAGCGAACGGCTCGGCCAGGTGGTCATCGAGTTGGAAGGCATCACCAAGGGCTTCGAGGGTCGCACGCTGATCAACGACCTGTCGATCAAGCTGCCGCCGGGCGGCATCGTCGGCATCATCGGCCCGAACGGCGCCGGCAAGACGACCCTGTTCAAGATGATCACTGGCCAGGAAAAGCCGGATAGCGGCTCGATCCGTATCGGCGAGACCGTGCATCTCGGTTATGTCGACCAGAGCCGCGACGCGCTGGCCGCCGACAAGACGGTCTGGGAGGAAATCTCCGGTGGCGCCGAAATCATCAAGCTCGGCAAGTTCGACATGAACTCGCGTGCCTACTGCGGCGCCTTCAACTTCAAGGGTGGTGATCAGCAGCAGAAGGTCGGCAATCTCTCGGGCGGTCAGCGCAACCGCGTGCACCTCGCCAAGATGCTGAAGGCCGGGGGCAATGTTCTGCTGCTCGACGAACCCACCAACGACCTCGATACGGAAACGCTCGGCGCTCTCGAAAACGCGCTCGAGAATTTCGCCGGCTGCGCCATCATCATCAGCCACGACCGCATGTTCCTCGACCGTCTGGCGACGCACATCCTGGCTTTCGAAGGCGAGGGCCATGTCGAATGGTTCGAAGGCAATTTCGAGGATTACGAGCAGGACAAGATCCGCCGCCTCGGCCCCGACGCCCTCAATCCTGGCAGTCAGGCTCACAAGCGCCTGACGCGCTGATCCTGCTTTATTTCTGCTTGCAAAGGCCCTGGTTCGACCGGGGCTTTTTCATCTCGGACCTTGTCGCAATTTGCGCAGGCAATTTCGCGAACAGTGCGAATTGCCGCTTGCCACCGCTTTTCAAATCACATAAAGATATCTTTATATCTTGATTGGGCCAATGATGAGCGAACCTTTGAAGCTGGGACTGGATGGGTTGGTGGACGTCTTGAAGGCGGCCGGCGAACCCACGCGTCTGCGTCTTCTGGCCCTTCTCGACGGCGGCGACCTGACGGTCACGGATCTTACCGAAATCCTCGGCCAATCGCAGCCGCGAATCTCCCGCCACCTGAAGCTGCTCGGCGAGGCCGAACTGATCGAACGCTACCAAGAAGGCGCCTGGGCCTATTTCCGTCTCAAGCAGGACGGCAAGGCGGCCATGCTCGTGCGGGCGCTGCTGAAACATGTCTCCGAGAATGACCCGACCATCCTTCGCGACGGCGAGCGGCTTTCGCAGGTCAAGCGCCAGCGAGCCGAGCGGGCGCAGGCCTATTTCAGCCGCAACGCCGCCGAATGGGACGAGCTTCGTCGCCTGCACGCGGCCGATGAGGAGGTCGACGCCGCCGTCATTCGGCTGCTCGGCAACCAGCCGATCGATTCGCTGCTGGATCTCGGCACCGGCACCGGCCGCATCCTCGAACTCCTGTCCGGGCTCTACCGCCGCGCTGTCGGTGTCGACGCCAGCCGCGACATGCTGAGCGTGGCGCGCGCCAATCTCGACAAATCGCGTATCACCAAGGCGACGGTGCGCCACGCCGATATCCTCAACCTTCCGTTCGAGGGGCAGGATTTCGACCTGGTGACGATCCATCAGGTGCTGCATTTCTTCGACCAGCCGGAGATTGCGATCGCGGAAGCGGCGCGCATGCTGCGGCCGGGCGGGCGGCTCGTGGTCATCGATCTCGCACCGCACACGCTCGAATATCTCCGCGACGAACATGCCCATGTCCGTCTCGGCTTTTCGCACCAGGCGATGTCCGACTGGCTGCGCAAAGCCGGGCTCGACGTCGAGCAGGTCGTCGATCTTCATCCGGGTCAGCAGGGCGGGCAGGGGTTGACGGTCACCGTCTGGCTCGCGCGCGATCCGAGGCGCCTCATGGCTTCGCAGACCAGCGAAGGCGCCGAAGCTACATTTGCCGGGAGAGTATGAACATGGCTTTGAAAAGCGAAGGACGCGGGCGCAACTTCGGGATCTCCTTCGAGTTCTTTCCACCGAAATCGGAAGAAATGGAGGCGCAGCTCTGGGATGCCGTCGCTAAGCTGCAGGACTGGGATCCGGATTTCGTGTCGGTGACCTATGGCGCCGGCGGCACCACAAAGGCGCCGACGCTGTCGGCGGTGACGCGCTTCCTGTCGCAGACGCCGCTTGCCACCGCTTCGCACCTGACCTGCGTCGGTGCGACGAAGGAGGAAACGCATCAGATGATCGATACGTTTCGCAAGGTCGGCGTAAAGCATTTCGTGGCGTTGCGCGGCGATGCGCCTGGCGGCGTCGGTGCGCCCTATCAGCCGCATCCCGGCGGTTACGCCAATGCCGCGGAACTGGTGGCCGGTCTCAAGTCGGTCGGTGATTTCGAGATTTCGGTCTCCGCCTATCCTGAAAAACACCCGGAAAGCCGTAATACGGCCGCCGATATCGAGATGCTAAAGCGCAAGGCCGATAACGGCGCTGACCGGGCGTTGACGCAGTTCTTCTTCGACAACGACAATTTCGAGCGCTACCTGGAGCGGGTGCGCGCCGCCGGCATCTCGATCCCGATCGTGCCCGGCATCATGCCGATCCAGAACCTGACGCAACTGAAGCGTTTCGCCGGTGCCTGTGGCGCGGTCATCCCGGCCTTCCTCGATGAGCGTTTCGCGGGCTTCGACGACAAGCCCGAGGATCGGGCAAAGGTCGCGGCCGAAGTTGCTGCCGAGCAGATCGAGGATCTCGTCCGGCGCGGCATCGGTGATTTCCATCTCTATACGATGAACCGCGCGCCGCTGGTTTCCGCGGTGCTCGACAATCTCGGCTACTCCCGCCGGGCGGCAAAGAGCGCGGGCGCCGCCGCCTGATCCTTTCAGACGTTCAAAAGTGAAAAAGCGCATGTCGGGCGGGACATGCGCTTTTTCGTTGGCGGATTGATCAGGGGAGTTTAGGCACTATCAGCGCTACCAGCCCGTCAGTTCAAATAAAGAGCATGGACAGGACGAAAGCAAACGCTGCACTGACCAACAGAACATTCAAGGATTGCGTGAGTCCCATGTCTGTCTCCTCGCGTTAACCGGCCGATATTATGTCTGAAATATGTCGGTTGAAAAGCGGATTTTATGCTGCGCTGCCGAAGCGGTCGGCGGATAAGGCGAATAGCGTTTTCACAAATTATTGATATCACAGGATAATTTCGTGCTTATTTTTGTTCACAGATTTTAACGCCGCGTTAAATCAGGCGATTGAGGATTTACCTATGCGCCCGAATCATGGCGGCTCGGCAACCGGTTGAAAACATAGGGAATATGCAACCATCCTTCAGGCAGCTTTCACCACCAGACGGTAGGCGCGGCCATCGAGGATGACAAGGCCGAAACCGATCAGCGCCATGCCCGCGAATTCGCCAACCGCCAGCCGTTCTCCGAGGAAAAGCACGCCGAGCAGGATGGCGCTTGGCGGCACTAGCAGGGTGACAAGCGAGGCGTTGGTGGCGCCCGCCGCCGCCATGATTCGGAAATAGAGAATGTAGGCGAAAGCGGTCGACACCAGCGCCAACGCCAGGACGGCGAGCAGGATATCGAGCGGCGGCAAGGAGAGCGTCCAGGGGCGATCGGCCAGCAGCGACAGCGGCAAAGTGATCAGCGAGGACGCGGTCAACTGGCCGGCTGCGGTGACCGGTGCCGGAACGTCCTTGAATCGCTTGCCGTAGGTGGCTGCGAACCCGTAGGAGATGGCGGCAAGCACAGGGAGCAGCAGCGCCCAGAGGGGGGCTTGGCCGCTGGCCGACAGGCCAGGGCTGACCAGCACAATCGTTCCGGCGAGGCCGACGAGGCAGCCGGCGATCTTGGCCGAGGACAGCTTTTCGTCGGAGGTGAGATAATTGGCGATCAGCACGGTCCAGATCGGCGTCGTTGCGTTCAAGATCGCCGCAAGGCCGGCGCCGATGCGGGTCTGACCGAAGAAGATCAGCGCATGCGGCAGGGCATTGTTGATCAGCCCTAGGATCAGGAATTCGCGCCAGCGGGCTTTCAGGGTCGAATAGATATCGAAACGGCCGGCGATATAGACGTGCAGCGCCAGCCCGGCCAGCAGCAGACGGAGGAAGACGAGCGTCAGCGGCGGGATATGCTGGACGGCGATGCGCGCGAAGAAAAAGGAGCCGCCCCAGATAAGACCAAGCAGGAGCAGCAGGCTCCAGATCCAGGCACTCATTTTGCTGTCCATGCCATCTTCCTCCATCCAAAGCCGCATCGTCTAGACCCGGCGTCGCTCCTCAGCATTATGCTTTAACGCGGACGGTGAGCGGCGCCACCCGTTTCTTGCGAAACGAGCGGCGGGAGTGCCAGAGGCGATCAGAGAGCGTTGAGAAGGGCAGGCGTCGCCCAGCCGTCGGCCGGTATGCCCAAGCGCTGCTGTTCCTTCTGGATTGCGATACGCGTGCCGGAACCGAGAATACCGTCGATCTCGCCGACATCGTGGCCGAGTGACTGCAGCTTGGTCTGCAGCGTCTTCATCTGGTCGTTGGCAAGACCCTGTTCCGGTGTGCCCTTGAGATAGGTCGGGGCGCCGGAAAGGCGGGTGGCGAAATAGGCGGCCGACGTCGTGTAGATGAACGATTTGTTCCATTCGAGATAGATCTTGAAATTGGGATAGGCGATGAAGGCCGGTCCCATGCGGCCCTGCGGCAGGACCAGATCACCCTCCAATTCACCGAAGGCCGTGTTTCCGTCGCGCGGCTTGACGCCGAGCGCGAACCACTCGCTCGCCTTCATTGCGCCGCCAAGGCCGGATTTCTCCCAAGGCAGGTTGTCGGGGAGGGTGACTTCCTGCAGCCAGGGCTGACCGCGCTCGAAGCCGAGATGCTGGATGAATTTCGCTGCCGTCAGGATGGCGTCCGGGCCGCTCTGCTTCAGGCGGACATGGCCGTCGCCGTCGCCATCCATGCCATAGGCGATGATGTCGCGCGGCAGCATCTGAACCTGGCCTATCTCGCCGGCCCAGGCGCCGGTGTTGGTGGCGGGGTCGAGGTCGCCGTGCTCGACCATCTCGATCAAGGCGATCAGCTGCGGGCGGAAGAGCTCCGGGCGGCGGCAGTCGTGCGACAGCGTCACCAGGGCATTGCGGGTGTTGAAATCGCCCTGGACGGCACCGAAATCGGTTTCCATCGCCCAGAATGCAGTGATCACGCCTGGGGGAACGCCGAATTCCTGCTCGGCCCGGGCAAAGACGTCGGCATATTGCTTCATCTTCTGGCGGCCGATGTCGAGGCGGGCCTGGCTGACGGTGCGCTGCGAGAATTCGAGGAAGGTCTGCTTGAAGACGCCTTGGGCGCGGTCCCGGCTCAGGACCTTGGGATCGATTTCGGCGCCGGCCAGCGCCTCGTCGGCGGCCGCGGCGCTGGCGCCTGCGGCGACCGCATCAGCCTTGACGCCCTGGAGGAAGGCCGACAGATCGCCGCGGCAGGGAGCTGCCGGAGCCGAGGCCGTGGGCGCCTGCTGGGCGGCCGCGCCGCCTGCAAAAGCAAGGCCAAACAGGAGGGCGAGTGCAGAGCGGCTTGCGAGCGAGCGGTGCATGAAGGTGGTCCTTATAGCAAATGGATATCCGTCGCTTTCACAGAGGAATGTGACGGAAGCAAGAAAGATTGAAAGACGTTACTAAGAATTTCTATCCTTGGAAACGGCCGCGACCCAATTGTTCCAGTTCTTTGCGCTGCCGGCAAAGACGTTGATGTCGGTCGGCCCCTTGATGCCGGGAATAACGCCGGTCGAGGTATATTGCCAGAAGGCCCAGCGGCGGTCGGAATAGGTCACTTCGGGATGTTTCGCCACCGAGCGGACCCAGAAATGATAATCCTGGAAATAGCCCGCGAGATTGTCGCGGTGGAAATCCACCGAAGTATAGATGATCGGGCGCTTGCCGTAATAGGCCTCCAGCCGGTCCATGAAGCGCTGCATTTCGGAGCGCACCGTTACCGGGTCGGGACGATAGCGGCAGGTCTTCGATTCGGCGTTCCACTCGACGTCGAGCACCGGCGGCAGGCGCATGGCCTCCTTGGGCACGTTGCGGATGAACCAGTCGGCCTGCTCATCGGCCGAGGAGCAGAAATAATAGAAATGGTAGGGGGCGTGCGGGATGCCGGCGGCGCGCGCCTCGCGCCAATATTCGTCGAAGCGCGGATCGACACTGTCCTTGCCTTCCGTCGCCTTGATGAAGGCGAAGCCGACGCCGGAATTCCTCACCGTCGCCCAGTCGATGTCACCCTGCCATTTGGAAATGTCGATGCCGTGGATCGCGTTCTGCTGCGGATGCTTCGAGCCGAAATCCTGAGGATCGGTGTCCTGGAAGCGCGTCTTTGGCTTTATCGATGCGGTTTCGAGATAGTCATGACCGGAGGAGGAGCAGCCCGCCAGCAGGATGGCCAGGGGCAGAACGCAAAACAAAAGCCGGCGCATGGGTATCCCGTCGTGAACCGAATGATCTCTTTGCCCCACAGCCTGACCTTCGAAAATGACGAGCCCAGCAGAGGAATAACCCTCTTTTCATCATATCAACGTAAAAAATCGGTTAGTTTCAAGCGAATTATGAGCGCCTGCTGATAATGGCCGCCCGCCAGGCGTAACCGCCGCCGACTGTTTCAAAGGACAATCGCGCATTGTGTTCCTCGGCTTGCGCTTCCAGGACCTCCTGCAAATCGGCGCGCGGAGTGACATGGAATTTCGCAAGCCAGGCCTGCAGCATGTGGCGGAACCAAGGCGGCAGGCCTTCCTGCTGGCCGAAATCGACGATATGCAGCTGGCCACCGGGATTGAGTGCGGCGATCGACGCATCGACGGCGCGTTCCCAGTCAGGGATCATCGACAGGGCATAGGAGATCAGGATACGGTCGAAGCCGCTGACGCCGAATTCGCGCGGGGTAAACGCCGTGGCATCGGCGACGCGGAAATCCGGAATCGCCGCCTTGGTGGCGAAGGTCTTGCGAGCCGAGATCAGCATTTCCTGGGAAATGTCGAGGCCGAACAGCTTGGCGCTCGGGAAATGCCTGTGAGCCAAAGCCATGTTGCGGCCGGTACCGCAGCCGACTTCGAGCAGGGTGCCGCTGTCTGGCACGTCGAGATTGCGAATCGTGCTGTCGCGGCCGAGGAGGTAATATTTGCGGGTCAGGTCGTAGATATGGCGCTGGTAGCGGTACATGCCATCCATCAGGCTGGCATGTTGAGCGCTCTTTCCTGCCGTCTCGGCTCCGATCTTGCTCACGCCTTCTTCCCGTAAATGTGGAAGCCGCCGTAGATCGCCGAGCGATCGAGCGCGGTCAGCTCTCGCGACTTCTCTTCGAAATAATCCCATTGGTCGCGGATCGAAGGTGACAGACGGCCTTCGATGATGCTTCTTTCGGCGGCGGTACGGAAGATTACGCGAGCGCCTTCGCGCGCCGTGCGGGTGATCTCCCGCCAGACGTCGTTCAGCTGTCCGTCGGTCATCCAATCCTGCGCGTCGAGCAGGATATAACGGTCGCGGGAAGCCGCCGGCTCGCGGGCCAGAAGTTCGGTGAAGCTTGCGTGGTGGACGTTGACGCGGTCGATATTGGCGCGGATCACCTCGTAGTGCTCCGGCTTCAGATAGGTTGGCAGCGGGCCTTCTTCTTCGGTGCCGTAGCGGCGACCGAAGGCCTGCCAGGCGAAATAGTTGTCGCGCATCGGGAAATGACAAGCGAGCTTTTCCAGGCGATGCTTCAGCACCGGCGCGATCGAATGATCGTCAGCAAGACTTGCGAGCTCATCATATTGCTGCGGCGGAATGCCGAGGCCGAAGAGCGAACTTTTGCGGCCGGTGATCCAGCGTACGACCGGCTTTTCGAACAGGGGTGCGATCTGCTCGTCGAAGAACTGGCGCTGCTCGCGGATCGAACGGGTTTTGGTCATTTCGCGCAGCTTGACGCCGTGCAGACGGGCAAGGAGGTGGGCAGCACCGATGAAGCGGCCGAGCAGGCCGGTTTCATAGATGTTGCGGTCGAAGACGGTGACGCGGCGGCGGCCGAATTTGCGGCCGTTCCAGTAACTGCGCGTCGCCTCGTCGAGTTTGGCAGCGAGATGCTGATCATAAGCGCGGCTGTTCGATTTCTCGTTCGGCATCGCCAGGAAGCGGATGAGATCGGCGTGACAGGGAAGGTGCTTGAAGGCGGCAAGCTTCAGGCGGTTCAGCGCGATATGGTGCGGGTTGAGGTCGACGACGTCGATCGAAGCCGGCGCCTTGGAGAGATAGGCGAGCATGTTGCAGCCGCCCGAACCGATGGTGACGATGCGGTGATTGGGCTTCAACTCCATCGCCCGCATGTCGAGATCCGGATCCTCCCAGATCTGCGGATAGACGAGGCCGGAGAAGAGAAGACCGAAGAGCCGCTCGGAGAAGCCCTCCTTCGAAAAAGCCTTGTGGCGGAGAAGGGCGTCCTTGAGTTTCCGGTTCTTGCGGAAGCCGGCATCCGGTGCAAATTCTGACATGAGTCTGTCACCTTTTTAGCGTTCAGGGCGTGTAGCGCGCCACTGCTACAGTTTGATGACGTGGGCTGTGGGCCTGCGCCGTTCGGGAACATCGCCCTCCTCGGAAAGTGATTGGGTGACGGAATATTCTTCGCGCCGGCCCTTTCCGGCAGGCGGAATTCCTGCTTCTCTCCAAGCATTCGGAGGAATGCCATGCGATTTGTCCTGCGTGTCCTGAAGGCGCTTGCTCTCCTTGTCGTTCTCATCGTCGTTGCCGGCGCCGCCTGGCTGCTCGTCCGGCCGCCGGAGCTTCTGCGCGTCGGCGGCGGCTATGCCGCCAAGATCGTCTGCTCCAATGTCTTCATTGCCGGCCGGGAGGCGGATGATGTGCTCCATGACGATGTCCAGGCGCCCGGAAATCCGTTGCTTCGGCTGATGAGTGTAAGCGTCGATCGCGAAAACAGCCGTGTGACGGCGCGCTTCATGGGGCTGTTCGCGCCGAGTTACGCCTTCTATCGCAGCGGTCTCGGTTGTACGAGCGTGCCGGACGGCGACTTCGAGGCGGCGGCGAATGCCGTGCCCTTCGATGCGGCCGTCAAAGCGGAGACGAATGATGCCTTATGGCCGCAGGGCGAGGGCGTAGGTGATCCCGACGAGAAGATCGCCGCGCTGCTGGGCGATGCCGGACTTTCCGGCCCGGCGATGCGGGCGATCGTGGTGGTGCGTGACGGCCGCATCGTGGCCGAAGCCTATGGCGCCGGATTCTCGGCGAAGACGCCGCTGATCGGCTGGTCGATGACGAAGACGGTTAATGCGGCGATCCTGGGACGGCTGATGCTCGACGGCAAGATCTCCTTCGACGACGATCATCTTCTGGCGCAGTGGAAGGACGATGCGCGCGCCAATATCAAGGTTTCCGACCTGCTCGGCATGGAGAGCGGCCTTGCCTTCAATGAGAATTATGGCGATGTCGCGGATGTGACGCGCATGCTCTATCTCGATCCCGACATGGTGTCGCTGCCGGCCAATGCGCCGATGGAGGCTGCACCGGGGCAGCGCTTCCGCTATTCGAGCGGCACGGCGGTGCTCTTGTCGCGCATCTGGATGGACAGGGTAGGCAGCGCGCCGGCAGCCTTCTCCTATCCGCACGACGCGCTCTTCTCCCCACTCGGCATGACGAGTGCCATCTTCGAACTCGACGCGCGCGGCACCTTTGTCGGAAGCTCCTATCTGTACGCGACGGCGCATGATTGGGCCCGCTTCGGGCAGTTCCTGTTGCAGGATGGCGTGTGGAACGGCCAGCGGCTGTTGCCGGAGGGCTTCGTCGGCGCCATGCGCACGCCGACGGCGGCGTCGAACGGCCGGTATACGCAAGGTCAGGCCTGGCTTGCGCCCGGTGGCTCAAGCGCCGCGTTCGGGCTGCCCGAGGATACGTTCTGGCTCACGGGGCATGACGGGCAGAGTATGGCGATCGTGCCTTCCGCCAATCTGATCGTCGTCCGGCTCGGCCTGACACCAGGCTGGCTCGGCTATCAACCGCAGACGCTTCTGAAGGCAGTCCTGGCGGCGTTGCCGCAAGCGCGAGCGCCGCAACAGCAAGCCGAATCACACCGGCAGGCTCAACCGCAGCCGTAGGCTACGACCGCTGTTTCAATTGGTTTGTTTTGTTAGCTGCCCGGTTTCAGTAATTACCCTGGGCGACATCATTCATGCCCTTGCGCTTGGCGTCGTAGTAATAGCCCCGCGCATAGAGGCGGACAGCATCGTCTTCCTTGTTGTCGGAGACGAGCCAGGCGCCGCGCAGATATTTTGCGGCATATTTGATGTTGGTCTCGGCGTCGAAGAGGCCGCCCGGCGCACCGTCATAGCCCATAGATTTGGCGGTGTTGTATTTGATTTGCATGAGGCCGAAATAGCCGCGCTTGTTGTAAGCCTTCGGATTGTAGCGGCTCTCGCGATGGACGATGCGGTGGAGCAGCGTCTCGGGAATTTCGTAGATCTTCGAATATTTCTGGATGAGCTTGGTGACGAAGCTCTTCTCGACGGTCGGCGCATCGTCCCTGTCGTCGTCGCTGAACATCGGGGGAGCCGTCGGCGGATCGATCGGTCCTGACTCGTCGAAGCCGTAATCCATGGAACGCGGCGTGGTGTCGACTGCGGCAAGTGCTGCAAGCGCGCTGTTCTGCGGGGTGGCGGCAAAGGCAAGCTGCGTCGCCGGCTGTGACGGCGTTCCCGGGCGCGGCGTCGGCACGACGGATTGGATCGCTGTCATCTCGGGCGTCAGGGGGATCTGCGCATAGGCCGCCGGCTGTATGCCGGGCTGCATGGTCAGATCGGCAGGCTGGGAGCCCGGCGCGGTCGGCATCGCCGTTGCAGTAAGCGACGGAGCTGCCTGGGGAAGAACGCTGCCGGCGATCGCCTGGCCGGCAGCACCTTCAGCTGTCGGGACTGCGGCAAGCATCGCATCTTCGCCGGGCTTCGGCGTCGGCACCACGGTCTGAGCGGCTGTCAGTTCGGCCTGAGAGGTATATTCGACGCTCGTGCAGCCGGTGATCACGCCGCAGCAGAGCACCGTAGAAACGACAAGACTGCGTTTCAGGCCGGACAATCCGATCGCTACCATTCCGTCACTTTCGTGAAATCGCGCCGCCCCGGCAGCGTTATAAAAGTTACTAAAAAGCTTAAACCCGATGACCCCATTAACCTATTCGTTGCATTCCGGCAACCACGGAATATTTCTAAGCTGCAATAGCGCGATACGCGGATTTCTAAGCCGCAATACGGCGATACCCAGCCGTGACGGCGCCTGCAGCGATCAGCAGGGTGCCGCCGGTGCGGTTCACGGCGCGCTGAACGCTCGCCTTGCGAATCAGTCCGCGAGCGGAATGGGCCAGAAAAGCGTAGGTGGCGGCGTTGAGGATCGCCAGCACCAGGAAGGTCGCTTCCATGATCGTCATCTGCCCGAAGAAGGGCAGGGCCGGATTGAGGAACTGCGGCACGAAGGCGACGAAGAAGACGATACTCTTCGGATTGAGGGCGGTGACGATATAGGCGTGGAGGAAGATCTTAAGCGACTTTTCCTCCGGCAGATTGTCGTTGTCGGCGACCGGCTCGCCAATCACCGGAGCCCGCCAGAGCTTGATTCCCAGCCATATCAGGTAGGCGCCGCCGATCCACTTCAAGAGGGTGAAGAGGGCGGCGGAGGTGGCGAGCACCGCGCCGAGACCGAACAGGGACGCGGTCATTGCGGTGAAGTCGCCAAGCGCCACGCCGCTCACCGTCGCAAAGGCCGTCCGACGGCCATGACCGAGCGCATAGGAGACGACGAGCAGTATCGTCGGTCCCGGTATGGCCAGCATGATGGCGGATGCGGCAGCAAAAGCGAGCCAGGCTTCAAGCGACATGGAATCTCCTCCTATTCCGTCGGGAACAAGCAAAGACACCATATTAACCGTCCGTCAATCATGCTTCTTTGTATTTCTGGCCTATATTGTGCATGACTTCGGCAAACCATGCCGTCGACAGGTCAAAAGCTTTGCCACCTTTGATGCGGGGAAATTCTATAGTGCGCAACTTACCGTTCTGCGCTTCGTCATGGCCGGTGACGCCGGAGACCTTATTGAGCGCGCTTTCGACAGCGAGATCGACCATGCTCTGGATCAGCCTGAGGTCGTCGGCATTGGCCGGGGCCGAGCGAGCGAAATAGCCCGACTTCTGCACCAGCGAACGCTCTGCGTGCAGCAGGCTGGCGAATTGCTTCTGGAACCAGGCGCCGACATTGATCGTGTCGATCTTCACGTGACCGAAAGCGTCACGCTTGACGGTCTCACCCGCAGCTTCGCGCTCGGCGACGATGGCGTCGAGGCAGGCGCCTTCCGAGACGAAGACGGTGGCATGGCCGGTGCGGTCCATGATGTCCTTCAGGCGGGCGGCCTCGGCGTCGAGGTCGAAGGCCATTTCGGGCAGATAAACGGCGTCGATGCTCTTCAGATGCGCGTCCATCATCAGGCCGTCGACATATTGGTTGCGACTGGTGCGCTGAAGATAGGCATGGGCGGTGGCTGCCGTCAGCCAGCCGCAATGGCGGCCCATCACCTCATGGATGACGAGCGTGCGCGGCGCGGCCGTCTGCTCGTTGCTGACATTGTCGAAGAAATGCGCGCCGACTTCGGCGGCCGTCCAGGCGCCGAGCGACTGGCGGATGGGGACGACATCGTTGTCGACCGTCTTCGGCAGACCGACGACCGTCAGGTCGTAGCCGTTGGCGGCGAGGTAGGCGGCAAGGTCGGCGGCGGTGGTATTGGTGTCGTCGCCCCCGATCGTATGGAGAATGGTAATGCCGTCATCGGCAAGACGCTCGGCGGCGACCCTCAGCGGGTTTTCGCCTTCCTTGACAAGGCCGCGCTTGACGCAGTCGGCGGCATTGGTGAGCTTGACGCGGCTATTGCCGATCGGTGAGCCGCCATAGCGGTGCAGCAGCGGCGCCGTTTCTCGCATTTGACTGGTGATCTCGATGCGGTCACCGAGCAACACGCCCTGATAACCGGACTTATAGGCGACGATGTCGATTTCGGGCGCGACGTCGCTGTAGCGTTCGATGAGGCCGCCAACTGCGGAGGAAAGACAGGGCGCCAGGCCTCCGGCGGTCAGCATTGCGACTTTCTGTTTGGCCATGATCCCTCCTATGGTGTTCAGTGCGGCAGCGTTAGCTAGCGCATGGATGCGGCAGGGAAAGGGCTCTGTAAAGTAAAGAATTTACGAAAAAAGCGGCTTTTTGCCGGGTTGAACGGCGAAGGTGGCGCGAAGTATCGATATAATCGTTTCAAGCCTGCTTTGCTTGTCGGGAACTGTTTGTGGAAATCGGCGGCTAAGTATCGAGTGGAATCGTGCGGCACTCTCTTCCGGCAGATCCGGCGAAAGCGACCGACCGCTTGCTGCGATGCAATAATTACCGAATTGTGAAAACTGTTTTCGATCCTACGACCAATCGTCGCCTTGCAAAGGCTCAGATTCTTTGGTCAAGCTGATTGCTCATACTTGACAAGCGTGCGAGAGATTTCGATGTCCTTCTGGGAAAAACTGTTGAATGCCATTGGCACTACCGCGGGCAATGCGCTTTCCGCGGTCGTCGAGGCGATCCGAACGGTTTTCGAAGGTGATCCCGAAACTCGGCGCAAAGTGGCGTTTTCCGTTGCGATCATTGCGCTTTCGGCCAAGATGGCCAAGGCCGACGGCGTCGTCAGCGAGAAAGAGGTCGAGGCCTTCCGCGAGATCTTCGAATTTCCCGAAGATCAGGCCAAGAATGTTGCCAGGCTCTATAATCTCGCACGCCAGGATGTCGCCGGCTACGAAGCTTATGCCGAGCGGCTTTCGACGCTCTGCGTTACCTGCGCGGCCAATTGCCCGGTGCTGGAAGACGTGCTCGACGGCCTGTTCCACATTGCCAAGGCCGATGGGCTGATTCACGAGAAGGAGCTGAATTTCCTCAGCCATATCGCCGAGATCTTCCAGATGAGCGAGACACGTTTCGAGCAGATCGCCGCTCGCCACGTCTCGTCCGGCGGCGATCCCTACAAGGTGCTCGGCGTGTCGCCTTCCGACGATTTTCCGACGATCCGCCGCCGTTACCGCGGCCTCGTCAGCGAGCACCACCCAGATCGGCTGATCTCGCGCGGGGTGCCGAAGGAGTTTCATTTGATCGCCAATGAGCGCATGGCGGCGCTGAACGCAGCCTATGCGGCGATCGCGAAGGAACGCCGCGCCGCATGACCTCTTTCGAGGCCGATTACCGAGGCGCTTACGTGCGGCCGTCTCCCAACCACGGCGAGCGGGCGGACGGGCGGCGTCCCGATATGATCCTGCTGCACTATACGGGTATGCCGACGGCCGATGGTGCGCTCGACTGGCTCTGTCGGGACGAGAGCCAGGTTTCCAGCCATTATTTCGTGCACGAGAATGGCGAGGTGATTCAGCTCGTTCCGGAGGCGCGGCGCGCCTGGCATGCGGGCAAGAGCAGCTGGCACGGCGAGAGCGATATCAATTCGCTGTCGATCGGCATCGAAATCGCCAATGCCGGTCATCCCGGCGGCCTTCCCGACTATCCGAAAGAGCAGATCGCAGCAGTCATCGAATTGTGTCGCGACTGTGTCAAACGTTGGTCGATTGCGCCGGAAAGAGTGCTCGGGCATTCCGATGTCGCACCGATTCGCAAGGTCGATCCGGGCGAAAAATTCCCCTGGGCCGAGCTTCATCGGGCGGGTGTGGGCCATTGGGTCGAGCCAGCGCCGATCACCGGTGGGCGTTTCTTTCAGCGCGGGGACGCCGGCCAGCCGGTGGAAGCGCTGCAGTCGATGCTGTCGCTCTATGGTTACGGCACTGAAATTACGGGGGAATTCTCCGAAAAGACGGCCGGCGACGTCGAAGCTTTCCAGCGTCATTTCCGGCCCGGCCGGGTGGACGGGATCGCCGATTTCTCGACGATCGACACGCTGCACCGGCTGCTGTCGGCGCTACCGCGTTACTCTTGATTCTCGGAAATTACTGAACCGCGAAATTTCGCATTGCAGCGCGAAATTCGGCCTGCCACATCATTTCCCTATTATCTCCTCATTGCGATGGTCTAAGAACGTCCGCCAAGCGGTGCTCGGGGTTGTTTTTCGAGTTAAACCACGGGCGATATGTGAAACGATAAGAATTACCGTGAATCCCGATCGGTCCTTGATCTGGTATTCATTATGACAGCGAGGCGCGCGTCCGGAAATTCTTTGGGTCGGAGTGTTCAAGACTACATGAGAAAACTGATTGTTGTTGCTGCAACATGCGTTGGCATGGTGCTGGCGGGAAATAGCTTTGCGTTTGCGAATGATTGGGGTGTGCGAGCCGATGCGCCGGTGAAGAAAGTCGAGCGTCCTTCGAAGAACGCAGAGCGTCCGTTGAAGAAAGCGGAACGTTCGGTCAAGCCGGCGAAGCGTCCGCTCAAGACGGCGGAACGCCCGCTGAAGACGGTCGAGCGCCTGAGCGGTTATCCCGTCGCCAATGTTTCCGGCAATTCCTATTCAGGGCTGATCAGCAAATATGCGAACCAATATGCTGTACCGGTTGCGCTTGCGACCGCGGTCATCCGCGTCGAAAGCAATTTCAATCCGAATGCACGTGGCAGCCACGGTGAAATCGGCCTGATGCAGATAAAGCCTGCAACGGCCCGCATGATGGGTTATTCCGGCAGCGCCAAGGGCCTGTTCGATCCGGAAACCAACATCAAGTACGGCATGAAATATCTGGCTGCTGCTCATGATCTCGGTGGTGGAGAGACCTGCAACACCATCCTAAAGTATAATGCCGGCCACGGCGCAACGCGCATGAACCCGGTCTCGAAGACGTATTGCGGTAAGGTCCTAGCGATGCTCGACTGAGCCGCCGAGCGGACCGGAGGAAAATCCTCCGCCACTGTTTTTGCGATATGAATCGGCACGCGCGCCATGATATCCCAGTTCGAAACGAGGTGGGCCACCTCGAGATGAGGTGAGATATGGCAGTCGATTTCAGGTTCATCGTCATCGGACGCGGCATGATGGGGGCGGCGGCGGCACGGCACCTCTCCTCCATGGCCGACGGCATCGCGCTGATCGGCCCGCCGGAGCCCGAGGAGCGCAAGGTCCATCACGGCGTCTTTGCCAGCCATTATGACGAAGCACGCATTACCCGCACCTTCGACGGCAATCTTGCCTGGGGAACCTTCGCCGCGCGGGCGCTCCGGCGCTACCGCGAGATCGAGGCGAAGAGCGGCATTTCCTTCTTTTCGGAAGTCGGCTGCCTCTTTGCCGGTCCGCCGCCTAGGGATGAGCAGGATTTTCTTCTGAGGGCGCTGGCCGTCAGCCGGAGGCTCGGCAGCGATATCGAAACCGTCGCGCCGGCGGAGCTCGGGCAGCGTTTTCCCTATCTTACCGTCGGTCCTGATTTCAGTGGGTATTTCGAGCGCAAGCGCGCCGGGCACATCAATCCGCGGGCCCTAGTGCGCGCGCAAGCCAAGCTTGCCGAGGAGGGCGGCGTCTTGCTGATCGACGCGACCGTGACATCGGTGCGCGATACAGGCTCCTATGTCGAGGTGACGGCCGGCGACAGAAGCTACAGCGCCGAGCGCGTGTTGGTCGCGGCCGGGGCTTTCAGCAATTTCCATGCCCTGCTGCCGCGTCCCGTCGATTTGAGAGTGATGGCGCGCACCGTTGTCTTCTACGAAATCGGCGAGCGCGAGATGGCGGTTTTCGGCGACATGCCGTCGACCATCGTGCTTGGCGACCGGGAGGAGGACCACATCTATATCCTGCCGCCGGTGCGTTATCCCGACGGTAAGACCTATCTGAAGCTTGGCGGCGATACCGAAGCGCTTTCCTTCAGCCGGCTGGAAGAGGCCGGCACGTGGTTCCGTTCCGACGGCAGTGTGGCCGAGCGCGATCATCTCTCGCGCATCGCCCTGCAACTGATGCCGGAGCTTGCCGGCTGTCCGGCCACGTCGGCTCCGTGCGTGGCGAATTTCACGCCGACCGGTTATCCCTACGTCGGCTTCACGCCGTCGCCGCGGGTCGCAGTGCTGACCGGCGGCAATTTCGTCGCGGCCAAATCCTCCGATGAACTCGGGCGTCTCGGCGCCGTGCTTCTCAGGGAAGGGCGGCTCGGGGATGAGGATTTCGGCCGCGAGCTGACGCCAGTCTTCACTTGAGAGGAATATCATGGCAGTCGATTTCAAATATATCGTCGTCGGCCGCGGGCTGATGGGAGCCGCTGCCGCGCGGCATCTGGCGCGGCAGACTGATGGTGTCGCGGTGATCGGCCCGGACGAGCCTGATGATCGCAAGGCGCATCAAGGCGTTTTCGCCAGCCATTACGACGAGGGGCGCATTACCCGCACCATCGATCCCGACCGCAACTGGGCGCTGCTCGCCAATCGCTCGATCGGTCGCTACCGGGAGATCGCGAACGAGAGCGGCATCGACTTCTATCGGGAGGCCGGCTGCGTCGTCGTCGCGCCTGATGGAAGCGATTATCTTGAAAGGACTCGGCAGGCCGCCGTTTCGCTCGGCATCGAGACCAGGCTTCTGGACGTGGGCGGATTGAAGACTTCATTTCCCTTCTTTGCCTTTCCCGCCGGCAGTGCAGGTGTGTTCGAGGCGAGGGGCGCCGGACATATCAGTCCGCGCAAACTGGTGAATGCGCAATCACTGCTGGCAGAAAGGGCAGGCGCGACTGTCATCCGGGATCATGTGGTCTCGATCCGCGAGGAGGGCGGGCTGGCGACCGTCAACACTGCCGGAGGCCTCACCTATCGCGGTGAAAAAGTGCTGCTGGCGGCGGGCGGATTTTCCATTGCCGAGAATCTGTTGCCACGGCCAGTTGCCATGACGGTTTATGGCCGGACCGTCACGCTATTCCAGGTCGGCGAGGCTGATGCGCTCCGCCTTGGAGCGATGCCGTCACTCATTCTCGACGTGCCCGGCATCCACATCTATCTGCTGCCGCCGATCCGTTATCCCGATGGCAAACTCTACCTGAAGATCGGCGGCGATCCCGACGATCTGATTTTACACAACGACATCGAGATGCGGGCCTGGTTCAGGACCGAAGGGCGCGAGAGCGTGCGCTCGCATCTGCAGCGCATCATCGCCGACCTCGTGCCTGATATGACGCCGCTGTCGATTTCGACGGCCGCCTGCGTCGTCTCGTTTACGGAAAGCAGCTATCCGATGATCGGCTATACCTCTTCGCCCAGGATTGCGGTGCTGACGGGCTGCGCCGGCACCTCGGCCAAGAGTTCGGACGAAATCGGCAGGCTCGGCGCGGAGCTGCTTTTGTCAGGCAGAATCAACGAACAGGGCTACTCCACGGATTTCACACCTAATTTCCGTTAAGCCTGTCCCCTATATTTCAGTAGCAATTACGGGCTCTCTCGTTTATGGGAGCCCTGCCAGTTGGCCGGGCAGCCGCGCTTTACCAATGCCGAAAGGCGGTAAGGTGAGGAAAGTCCGGGCTCCACGGAAACACGGTGCCGGATAACGTCCGGCGAGGGCGACCTCAGGGAAAGTGCCACAGAAAGCAAACCGCCTGTCATGACAGGTAAGGGTGAAAGGGTGGGGTAAGAGCCCACCGCATCTCCGGCAACGGATATGGCACGGTAAACCCCACCGGGAGCAAGACCGAATAGGGATGACGCGGCGGGCCGAAACGCTCTCCGGCCGGTTTCCAGGCCAGTCATCCGGGTGGGTTGCGTGAGGCAGCGTGCGAGCGCTGCCCCAGAGGAATGGCTGCCACGTTCCGGTTCACGCCGGAGCCATACAGAACCCGGCTTACAGGCCAACTGGCGATTAACATCCGTGCTGCGGCAGGGCCGGGATTTCACCCTAAGCTGCTGAAACCAGCTGTTTTCAAGCTAATATTAACGCACTTTCTGGCTGTTTGTTTGTGTCACGCTACCAATGCGCGCCATGCTGAAAATGACGCCGCTAACCCTTTGTTAAACTTAACAGCTTATAAATGTTTGATCATGCGTCCGTTGCAAAACGGGCGTATCCCATTGACGCCCATATGGTCCCATGCTATCCCAAATGCGCACTGCATCAGGGCAATCATTTGCCCATTCATCGCAAAGCAAAGGCGTCTTCCTTTCCGGATGCGTCGGGTGGGATTTGGCTCATCCGGCTTGCGAAGCTGTGCCTGATATTGGGACTTTCGGGCGTCTTTTTGTCCGGCTCCCTGCGGAAACGGATGTTTCGAGTCATGAGCCGCTTCCTTTCGAACGCGACCAACAGGATCGACGCCAAGGGCAGGGTTTCCGTGCCTTCGGCATTCCGTTCCGTGCTGGCGCAGCGCAACGTCCAGGAGCTCTACTGTTTCCAGGACTTTGTGTTTCCGGCGATCAGCGTCGGCGGCCCGGATCTTCTCGAAAGATTCGAGCGGCAGATTGCTGCGGAAGATCCGTTTTCGCCGGACGCGAACGCGATGTCGCTTCTGATCCACGGAGGCGGGGTCTTCATGAAGCTCGATGCCGAGGGGCGGCTAATGGTCACGGATTTCATCCGCGACTTCACCGGCGTCTCGGACGAAGTGACCTTCGTCGGTCGGGCGGATCATTTTCAGCTCTGGCAGCCGCAGGTATTCTTGGCTGCGCAGGCGCAGGCACGAGGGGAGCGCAAGCTGGCGGGCAAGCGTTCCTGAAGGAACGAGGGAACGGAATGGTGACGAATCCTGGCGGAGGTTCAGCTGATGCCGGTGGCGGACCGGTTCGTCACATTCCTGTTCTTCTCAATGAAGTCCTCGCGGCGCTCTCGCCCGCACCCGGCAAGCTCATTCTCGACGGTACATTCGGCGCGGGTGGTTATAGCGCGGCCATTCTTGCGGCCGGGGCCGAGGTGATCGCGCTCGATCGCGATCCCAGCGCAATTGCCGCAGGCCAGGCCATGGTTGCCGCCCATGCCGGTCGTCTCACGCTCATTCACTCGCAGTTCTCGAATCTCGCCGATCATGCGCCGCGGGGCGGGCTCGACGGCGTCGTGCTCGATATCGGCGTCTCTTCCATGCAGATCGATGAGCCCGAGCGCGGCTTCTCCTTCCAGAAGAGCGGGCCGCTCGACATGCGCATGTCGGCAACAGGTGTTTCGGCCGCCGATGTCGTCAATCGCGCCAAGGTCGCGGATCTGATCCGCATCTTCCATTTTCTCGGTGAGGAAAACCAGGCGCCGCGAATCGCACATGCGATTGAGAAGCGGCGCGAGGAAAAGCCCTTCGAAACGACCCGCGATCTTGCCGGCCTCATCGAGCTGGTCACCCCGCGCAAGATGAAGGACAAGATCCATCCCGCGACGCGCGTCTTCCAGGCCTTGCGCATTTTCGTCAATGACGAGCTCGGGGAACTGGCGCAGGCATTGTTTGCGGCGGAACGAGCTCTGAAGCCCGGCGGCCGGCTCGTCGTCGTGACCTTTCATTCGCTTGAAGACCGCATCGTCAAGAAATTCTTCTCCGACCGCGCCGGCAAGGCGACGGGCTCGCGGCACCTGCCGGCCGCACATGAGCGGGCGGCGACCTTCACGGCGATCGGCAAGCCGATGGTTTCGGCGAGCGAGGCGGAGGCCGAAGCCAATCCGCGCGCCCGCTCCGCCAAGCTGCGCGCAGGCCTGCGGACGGAGGCGGCCGCCGAGGCGGCGGATATGTCGCTCTTCGGGTTTCCCAATCTTGCCTCTCTCGGAAAGCTCGGAGGTTGACATGCTGAAAACGTTCGATCTCGTGCTCATCGGCGTCATGACGGCGACTGCCGCTGTCACCTACACGATCAAGCATCGCGCCGAATTGAAGCTCGAGGAGGTTCATCGCCTCGAAGCCGAGATCAAACTCGAGAAGGACACAATCGATCTTCTCAAGGCCGATTGGGCGCTGCAATCGCAGCCGAACCGGCTGGAGCGGCTGGTCAACGCCTACAATGCGGAATTGCAGCTGCAGCCGACGGATTCGACGGCGCTCGTGCATGCGAAGGAGCTGCCGATGCTGAAATCCGAGGTTCCGGTACCCGACGTAACGGAGGCCAAAGCCGGTGCCAGGGGTGCGACCGTGGCCAGCGCCAAAGGCGCAACCGGCAAAGCGCAGCCCCCGCCGATGCCCGTGCCACGCGGCGCAGCACAGCAGCGAGACGCTGTCGAGCAGCGTGGTGTGGTGGCGGATGAAGCAGACGAGATCGAAACGGGGTCGGTGGAATAATGTCGTTTCTTTCCCGCATCATGGTCCTGAAGAGCCAGGCGCATTTCTCCGCCGGCGTCTATAACCGCTTCGGCGGCCCTTCTGCCGGCGTGGCCATCGAGGGGTCGCGCAAGAAGAAGACGGGGCAGGCAAAAAGCCGCGTAGGGCTGCTGATCCTTGGCTTCATGGGTCTCTATGTCGTCATCGGTGGCCGTCTGGTCGAATATGCCATGAAGGATCAGGAGGTCGTCTCCAGCATCCTGCCGCCCGACCGGCTGATGGCCTCGCGGCCCGACATTCTCGATCGCAACGGCGAGGTGCTGGCGACCGACATCCGAACGGTCTCGCTGTTTGCCGAGCCGAACAAGATCGTTGACGTCGACGAGGCGGTGGAGAAGCTTGCAACTGTTCTGCCGGAGCTCGACGTCAAGGACACCTACAAGAAGCTTTCCGTCAAGAGCTCGCATTTCGCCTGGCTGCGCCGGCAGCTGACGCCGAAGCAGCAGAGCCAGATCCTGGCGCTCGGCATTCCCGGCATCGGCTTCCGGCCGGAGAAGCGCCGCTTCTATCCCGGCGGCTCGACCGCGGCGCACATCCTCGGCTATGTCAACATCGACAACCGCGGCGTGGCCGGCATGGAGAAGTTTATCGACGACCAGGGGCTCGCCGATCTCGCCTCGGTCGGGATGACAAGCGACCAGCCGCTGGAGCCGGTGCGGCTGTCGATCGACCTGCGCGTGCAGAACATCGTTCGCGATGCGGTCGTCAACGCCGTCAACAATTTCCAGTCCAAGGGGGCCGGCGCGGCTGTTATCGACGTGCACACCGGGGAAGTGCTCGGCATGGCATCGGCCCCCGACTTCGATCCGAACAATCCGCAGGAGGGCGCCAAGGAAGGCTGGCTCAACCGGATGACGAACGGCACCTTCGAAATGGGGTCGACCTTCAAGACCTTCTCGCTGGCGATGGCGCTCGACAGCGGCAAGGTGAAGATGTCGGACACATTCGACGCCAGCAAGCCGATCTATATCGGCGGCTTCACCATCCATGACTTTCACGGGCAGCGCCGCTGGCTGACTGTTCCCGAAATCTTCCAGTATTCCTCGAACATCGGCACGGCGCGCGTGATCGATCTCGTCGGCATCGACTCGCAGAAGGATTATCTGACCAAACTCGGCCTGTTGACGAAGATGCAGACCGAGTTGCCGGAAGTGAAGATGCCGAGCCAGCCGCGTGTCTGGAAGAAAATCAATTCGATCACAATTTCCTTCGGTCACGGTGTTTCGACGACCGCGCTGCAGACGGGCGTGGCGGCGGCTGCTCTGGTGAACGGCGGCAAGCTGATCGAGCCGACATTCCTGCCGCGCACCCGCGAAGAGGCCGATCAGATCGCCAAGCAGGTGCTCAAGAAGTCGACCAGCGACGAAGTGCGCTACCTTCTGGATTTCAATGGCTACAAGGGGTCGGGGCGCGTCGCCCGCGTGCCGGGCTTTGCCGTCGGCAGCAAGACCGGTACGGCGGACAAGGTGGTGAACGGGCGTTATTCCTCGACGCTCAACTTCAACTCCTTCATCTCCGCCTTCCCGATCGATAATCCCCAATATGTCGTCATCACCTTCTGCGACGAGCCGAAAACAGGCGAAAAGCAATATGGTGGAACGATCTCCGCCGGTACTGCCGGCCCGATCGCTCGTGAGATCATCCGCCGCGCGGCTCCCATTCTCGGCATCGAGCCGAAATTTGGGGAGGGCGGTTCGGCCTTGCTGGTGTCTTATTGAGTGTGAATGAATACCGACGCCGATTCGCGAGGGGTGAACCGGCTTCAAGAGAGAAAAGTGCGTTCGATGAAATTGCGAGACTTGGCCGGAGATCAGTTTCCGGAACTTGAAGCACAGCTCGAAGGCCCGGCAGGCTTGCTTGATATCTCAGGCCTGTCTTCGGATAGCCGCAAGGTGGAACCGGGCATTGCTTTTGTCGCGGTCGCCGGCACCAAGGCGGATGGCGCGGGCTTCATCGCGGATGCCGCCGGCCGCGGGGCCGCCGTCGCGATCACCTCCCAGGCTGTCGATGCTCCCATCCCGGTGCTTGCGGTCAAAGAACCGCGCCGCTTTCTTTCCATCGCCGCCGCCCGCTTTTACGGCAGGCAGCCTGAAACCATGGTCGCCGTCACCGGCACGGCAGGCAAGACTTCGGTCGCCTCTTTTACCCGCCAGATCTGGGCACATGCCGGTCATGCAGCCGCGATGATTGGCACAACAGGTGTCGTTTCGCCGACGCGCAATGAATATGGCGCGCTGACGACGCCGGATCCGGTGTCGTTGCACAAACTACTGGCCGAGCTCGCCGACGAGGGTGTTACGCATGCCTCGATGGAGGCTTCCAGTCACGGCCTCGACCAGTGCCGTCTCGACGGTGTCAGGCTCGCCGCCGCAGCCTTCACCAATCTCGGCCGCGATCACATGGATTATCATCCCACGATCGAGGCCTACATGGCCGCCAAGATGCGGCTGTTCGATACGCTGCTGCCCAAGGGTGCGCCGGCGGTCGTCTTCGCGGACGATGCGTGGTCGGCACAGGCCGTCAAGGTGGCTGCCGATGCCGGTCATGACGTCCGCACCGTCGGGCGCAAGGGTCAATATCTGTCACTGAAACGCGTCGAGCATTTCCGCCACAAGCAGACGGCCGAGATCCATATCGGTGACGAGATCTTCGAGGTGGATATTCCACTGGCCGGCGATTTCCAGGTCGCCAATGCGCTGGTCGCGGCGGGCCTTGCCATGTCCACTGGGGTCGAGCCGAAGGTCGCGATGGCGGCGCTTGAAAAACTGGCCGGCGCGTCCGGCCGCCTCGAACTGGTCGGCCATACCAAAGATGGCGCACTCGCTTACGTCGATTATGCCCACAAGCCGGATGCGTTGGAAAATGTGCTGAATTCGGTGAGGCCCTTCACCACCGGCCGCGTCATCGTCGTCTTCGGCTGCGGCGGCGACCGTGACCGCGGCAAGCGGCCGATCATGGGTGAAATCGCCTGCCGCCTTGCCGATGTCGTGATCGTCACCGACGATAATCCGCGTTCGGAGGAGCCGGCTGCGGTCCGGGCCGAGATCATGGCGGGAGCAGGTTGCGCCTCCGAGATCGGCGATCGCGCGTCGGCTATCCGTGAGGCGGTTGGCATGCTGAAATCCGGCGATACGCTGATCGTCGCCGGCAAGGGGCACGAGGAAGGGCAGACGATCGGGAGCGTCACACTGCCGTTCTCCGATCATGCGGAGGTGCGCAAGGCCTTGGAGGAACTGAAATCTTGAGCTGGCTCTGGACGACCGAGGACATGATTGCAGCAATGGCGGGGCGCCCTTTCGGCACTTTGCCCGAAGGCATCACCGGCATTTCCATCGACAGCCGCTCGATTACATCAGGCGAAGCGTTCTTCGCCATCAAGGGTGACCGTGTCGACGGTCACGACTATGCATCGATGGCGATGGCGAACGGCGCTTCCCTTCTCGTCGTCAGCGAGGCGAGGCTTCCTGCCCTCGGCCGCCTGACGGTACCGATGATCGTCGTCGACGACGTGCTGGCGGCACTCGGGCGTCTGGGGCAGGCTTCTCGCGAGCGCTCGCGGGCAAAGATCATCGCCGTCACCGGTTCCGTCGGCAAGACGACCACCAAGGAGATGCTGCGGCACGTGCTGTCGCCATCGGGCAAGGTGCACGCCTCCGTCGCTTCCTTCAACAATCACTGGGGCGTGCCGCTGACACTGGCGCGGATGCCTGATGACACGGATTACGGCGTCTTCGAAGTCGGAATGAATCATCCCGGCGAGATCCGACCGCTGGTGGCCATGATCCGTCCCGATGTCGCCGTCATCACGACGATCGCACCGGCGCATCTCGGCAATTTCAAGAGCATAAAGGAGATCGCTGCCGCGAAAGCAGAGATCTTCGAGGGGCTCGAGCCCGGCGGCCATGTTGTGCTCAACCGGGACAATGACCAGTTCAATTTCCTCGATCGAACGGCGCAGTCGCTCGGCATCGAGCATATTCATTCCTTCGGCCAGCATGCCAAAGCGGAATTCCGGCTCGCGGAATTCAACGGTGCGGACGAGAATTCGACACTATGGCTGACGATCGGCGGAGAGACGCTGGAGGTGGCGATCGGTGCGCCGGGCCGCCATATCGCCGAAAATGCGCTCGCTGCCCTCGGTGTCGTCACGATCGTCGGCGCCGATCTGGACAAGGCGATTGCGGCACTTGCGACGCTGAAGCCGGAAAAGGGCAGGGGCAAACGCCACCGGCTGTCGATCGGCGGCGGTAACGGCAGCTTCACGCTGATCGACGAGAGCTACAATGCCAATCCCGCCTCGATGCGGGCGGCGATCGCGTTGCTCGCAGCAGCCGAGCCGACTGGGCGCGGACGCCGTATCGCCGTGCTCGGAGACATGCTCGAGATGGGCGAGTATGCCGAAAAGGTCCACAGCGATCTCGCCGGACCGCTGCTTGCGGCCGGCATCGAACATGTCTGGCTCGCAGGCGCCGAAATGGCTGCGCTGAAGGAATCACTGCCGGAAAGCGTCCACGTCCAGTATTGCGAAAAGACGGACGACATGACGGACTATGTCTTGAATTCGGTCGCACCGGGCGACGTGTTGATGGTGAAATCGTCTCTGGGCATTGGTTTCGGCAAGATCGTCGCCGCGCTCCTTGACAAGTTCCCGGCATTTGCCGACACGCAACGCGAACTTTGATCGGGTAAACAAGGGGCCCTGAATGCTGATCTGGCTTGTCGAACTGTCGGAATATTTCAAATTTCTGAATCTGTTCAGATATATCACTTTCCGCACAGGGGCCGCTCTCTTCACCTCCGCATTGATCGTCTTCCTGTTTGGGCCGACGATCATCAATTCGCTGCGCATCCGCCAGGGCAAGGGCCAACCGATCCGCGCCGACGGGCCGCAGACGCATTTCAAGAAGGCCGGTACGCCGACCATGGGCGGCCTGATGATCCTGGCCGGCATCGTCGGCGCTTCGCTGCTCTGGGCCGATCTTTCCAACGTCTATGTCGTCGCCACGCTGCTGGTGACGCTGGGATTCGGGGCGATCGGCTTTTATGACGATTATCTCAAGGTGACCAAGCAGAGTCACAAGGGCTTCTCCGGCAAGGCGCGCCTCGGCATCGAGTTCGTCATTGCCGGTATTGCGGTCTATTTCATGATGCGCACGGCCCTTGCCTCCGGGGCGGCGGGCTCGACCTTTGGCTCTTCAATCGCCTTTCCATTCTTCAAGGACTTCCTGATCAATCTCGGCATTATGTTCGTCGTCTTCGGCGGATTCGTTATTGTCGGTGCCGGCAATGCCGTGAACCTGACTGACGGCCTCGATGGGCTTGCCATCGTGCCTGTGATGATCGCCGCCGCCTCTTTCGGCGTCATCGCCTATCTCGCCGGCAACGTCGTGTTTGCGAACTACCTGCAGATCAATTTCGTGCCTGGCACCGGCGAGCTTGCCGTCGTGCTCGGCGCCGTCATCGGCGCCGGCCTCGGCTTCCTTTGGTTCAACGCGCCTCCCGCCGCCATCTTCATGGGCGATACGGGCTCGCTTGCGCTCGGCGGCACCATCGGCACCGTTGCCGTCGCCACCAAACATGAGATCGTCATGGCAATCATCGGCGGTCTTTTCGTCATGGAGACGCTGTCGGTCATCATCCAGGTGGGCTTTTTCAAGATGACCGGCCGGCGCGTCTTCCTAATGGCGCCGATCCATCATCACTTCGAGAAGAAGGGCTGGACCGAGAGCCAGGTGGTGATCCGTTTCTGGATCATCGCCGTCGGCCTCGCTCTGCTCGGCCTCTCGACGCTGAAACTCCGGTGAGGCGGCGATGATCCCGGTCACGACGCTCAAGGACAAGAAGGTCGCGCTCTTCGGGCTCGGCGGCTCCGGTTTTGCCACTGCCCGCGCGCTGGTCGCCGGCGGCGCCGAGGTGACGGCCTGGGACGACAATCCCGACAGCGTCGCCAAGGCCTCGGCGGAAGGCATCCGGACGGAGGATCTGCACAATATCGACTGGGGTCAGCAGGCGCTGTTCGTGCTGTCGCCCGGCGTGCCGCTCACCCATCCGAAGCCGCACTGGACAGTGGACCTTGCGTGGGCGGCCGGCGTCGACATCGTCGGCGACGTCGAGCTCTTCGTGCGCGAGCGCCGCGCCCATGCGCCGGATTGCCCCTTCATCGCCATAACAGGCACCAACGGCAAATCGACGACGACGGCGCTGATCGCCCACATACTGAAATCCGCCGGCTACGACACCCAGCTCGGCGGCAATATCGGCACGGCGGTGCTGACGCTCGATCCGCCGAAGGCGGGACGTTTTTACGTCGTCGAATGCTCTTCCTACCAGATCGATCTGGCGCCGACGCTGAACCCTTCCGCGGGCATCCTGCTCAATCTGACGCCCGATCATCTCGATCGTCACGGCACGATGCAGCACTACGCCGACGTCAAGGAACGCCTGGTTGCGGGCAGCGATGTCGCGATTGTTGGCATCGACGACAGCCATTCGGCATTGATCGCGGACCGCATCGAGCGGGCTAATGTCAAAGTGGTCCGCATCTCGCGCCGGAGTGTGGTGGCTGACGGTATTTATGCCGAGGGCACCAAGCTCGTTCAGGCCGCTGGCGGCGCCATGCTGCCTTTCGCCGATCTCGACGGCATCCAGACGCTGCGTGGCAGCCACAATGCACAGAATGCCGCCGCGGCGGTTGCCGCCTGCCTTGCCATCGGGGTTTCCCACGACGCCATCCGCGCCGGCCTCGCCTCTTTCCCCGGCCTTAAGCATCGCATGCAGCCTGTGGGCAAACGAGGTCGCGTCGTCTTCGTCAACGATTCGAAGGCGACGAATGCCGATGCGGCCGCACCGGCGCTTTCAAGCTACGATCGCATCTACTGGATTGCCGGCGGCTTGCCGAAGGCGGGCGGCATCACGACGCTGGCGCCCTATTTCCCGCGCATCGCCAAGGCCTATCTGATCGGCGAGGCGGCGGCGGAGTTCGCTGCCACCCTCGGCGAGGCCGTGCCCTACGAAATCTCCGGCACGCTGGAGCGCGCAGTCGTACATGCGGCGGCCGATGCGGAGCGCGACGAAGCTGCTGCTTCCGCCGTGATGCTATCCCCGGCTTGCGCAAGCTTCGACCAGTATAAGAATTTCGAAGTCAGGGGCGATGCCTTCGTCAGCCATGTGGCCGCCCTTGACGGAATGACGATGCTGATCGATTCGGCAATAGGAGAGAAATGACATGGTAAGCCGCGCGGAACGTGGGCCTCTGGCCGATTGGTTCTGGACCATCGACCGCTTCTTCCTGGCGATGTTCATCTTCCTGATGGGCATCGGCTTCATGCTGTCGTTTGCGGCATCTCCAGCTGTTGCCGAGCGCATCGGGCTCGAACCCTTCCACTTCGTCAAGCGTCATGCGGCCTTCATGATCCCCTCGATCGCCGTCATGCTCGGGCTGTCCTTCCTGACGCCGCGCCAGGTGCGGCGAACCGCAATCCTGCTTTTGATCATCTCGCTTGCGATGATGGTGCTGGTGCTGTTCGTCGGGCAGGAGGTCAAGGGCGGCAGGCGCTGGATCTGGATCGCCGGCCTTTCGATCCAGCCGTCGGAATTCATGAAGCCCGCTTTCGTCGTCGTCTGCGCCTGGCTGTTTGCCGAGCATGCGCGTCAGCCTGAAATCCCCGGCAATCTCTTTGCCATTATCTTGTTCGGCATTGTTGCCGCGCTGCTCGTTGCGCAGCCCGACCTCGGCCAGACCATCCTGACGACCGCCGTCTGGGGTGGCATGTTCTTCATGGCCGGCATGCCGTGGATCTGGATCATGCTGCTCGGCATCGGCGGCGCCGGCGGTCTGCTCGGCGCCTACTACGTCTTTCCGCACGTTGCGCTGCGCATAGACAAGTTCATGACCGGCGAGGGCGACACGTTCCAGATCGACACGGCTCGTGAGGCGATCATCCGCGGCAGCTGGTTTGGTCAGGGACCGGGCGAGGGCATCGTGAAGCGCATCATCCCGGACGCGCATACCGACTTTATCTTCTCCGTCGCTGCCGAGGAATTCGGCATCGTCTTCTGCATGGCGCTCGTCGCGCTGTTTTCGGTGCTGGTGCTGCGCGGCCTGTCGCATGCCTATCGCGAGCGCAACGATTTCAACCGTTTTGCCGTCGCCGGTCTCGTGCTGCAGATGGGCATCCAGTCGATCATCAACATCGGCGTCAACCTCGAGTTGCTGCCGGCAAAGGGCATGACGCTGCCGCTTATCTCCTACGGCGGCTCGTCCATGGTGGCGATCTGCGTCACCGCCGGCTTTATTCTGGCGCTGACGCGCCATCGCCCGGAAAAACGTGCGCAGGACCGGAGCCTCTTCCGCGTCCCGCACGGAATGCCCGCGGAGTAAGAGGTCATGAGCAAAGGCATCGTGCTGCTTGCCGCCGGGGGGACCGGCGGCCACGTGTTCCCGGCGGAGGCGCTGGCCTTCAAGCTGAAGGAGCGTGGTTATTCGGTGCATCTCGTCACCGACAGCCGAGCCGAACGTTATGCCGGCAAGTTCCCGGCCGAGCAGATCCATGTCGTGCCGTCGGCGACGATCGGCTCGAGGAACCCGGTCGCCGTCGCCCGCTCGCTGTGGACGCTGTGGAGCGGCATGCGAGCGGCCAAAAGGCTGATCCAGCGGCTGAAGCCGGTGATTGTCGTCGGCTTCGGCGGTTACCCAACCGTGCCGCCGCTGCTGGCCGCCACGCGGCTCGGCGTTGCCTCGATGCTGCATGAGCAGAATGCGGTCATGGGCCGGGCCAACAAGGCGCTGGCTCCGCGCGTCAAGGCGATCGCCGGCGGCTTTCTGCCGGAAAGCGGAGATGCTTTTTCCGAGAAGACGGTTGCAACAGGCAATCCCGTGCGCCCTGCGATCCTTGCCGCGGCCGAGCAGCCTTACCTGCCCTCGCATTCCGGCGAGCCGTTCAACCTTGTGGTCTTCGGCGGCAGCCAGGGCGCGCAGTATTTTTCCAAGGCCATGCCGACGGCGATCAGCCTGCTGGACGACGGCCTGCGCGCACGGCTCAGGGTGACTCAGCAAGTGCGCCCTGAGGATATGGAGATGGTCAGCGGCTGCGTCGCCAAGCTGGAGATGGGAGCCGAAATCGCACCATTTTTCAACGATATGTCGGAACGCCTTGCCCGGGCACATCTGGTGATCTGCCGCTCCGGCGCCTCCACGGTCTCGGAAATCTCCGTCATCGGACGCCCGGCCATTCTGGTGCCTTATCCGCATGCGCTCGACCATGATCAGGCGGCAAACGCCGCCGCGCTGGCTGCGACCGGAGGAGCGAAGGTGATCCCTCAGTCGGAGCTTTCGCCTGAACGCATCGCCTCTATACTGAGCCATGTGATGAACGATCCGGACAAGCTTTCGCACATGGCGGCGGCGGCCAAGCTCGCCGGAAAACCGGATGCGGCGAACTTGCTTGCCGACATGGTTGAGGCTATTGCCGCCGGCAAGACAGTCTCGGAATTCAAGAGGACACGCGCATGAAACTGCCGAAGGCGATCGGTCTCGTCCATTTCATCGGCATTGGCGGCATCGGCATGAGCGGCATTGCCGAAGTGCTGCACAATCTCGGCCACAAGGTGCAGGGATCGGATCAATCAGACAGCGCCAATGTGCAGCGCCTGCGCGACAAAGGCATTGAGGTCTTCGTAGGCCATCGCGCCGAAAATCTCGGCGATGCCGAAGTCGTCGTCGTTTCGACGGCGATCAAGAAGAGCAATCCGGAACTCATCGCCGCGCGTGAAAAGCTGCTGCCGGTGGTGCGCCGCGCCGAAATGCTTGCCGAGCTGATGCGCTTCCGCAATGCGATCGCCATCGGCGGCACGCACGGCAAGACGACGACCACCTCGCTGGTCGCCACCCTGCTCGAGGCTGGCGGGCTCGATCCGACAGTCATCAATGGCGGCATCATCAACGCCTACGGCACCAATGCCCGCATGGGCGAGGGCGAGTGGATGGTGGTCGAGGCCGACGAATCCGACGGCACCTTCCTGAAGCTGCCCGCCGATGTCGCCGTCATCACCAATATCGATCCCGAACATCTCGACCATTACGGCAGTTTCGACGCCGTGCGCGCCGCCTTCCGGCAGTTCGTCGAAAACGTGCCGTTCTACGGCTTCGGCGTCATGTGCCTTGATCATCCCGAGGTGCAGTCGCTGGTCGGCCGGATCGAGGACCGCAAGATCATCACCTATGGCGAGAACCCGCAGGCCGACGTGCGTTTCAAGAATGTGCGCATCGACGGCACGCGCTCGATTTTCGACGTCGAGATCCGCCGCCGCCGCACCGGCCAGAGGACCGAGCTCAAGGGGCTGGTCATGCCCATGCCCGGCCGCCACAATATATCGAACGCCACGGCGGCGATCGCGGTCGCCAACCGGCTCGGCATATCGAGCGAGGCTATCGCCAAGGGGCTTGCCTCCTTCGGCGGCGTCAAGCGCCGCTTCACGCTGACCGGCGAATGGAACGGCGTGCAGATCTTCGACGATTACGGCCACCATCCAGTCGAGATCAAGGCGGTGCTGAAGGCGGCCCGCGAGGCCTGCAAGGGGCGCATCGTCGCCGTCCATCAGCCGCACCGTTACACGCGTCTCGCGAGTCTGTTCGAGGAATTCGCCGCCTGCTTCAACGACGCCGACAGCATCTTCCTTGCGCCCGTTTATGCGGCGGGCGAGGATGCGATCGAAGGTATCGACTCGATATCGCTCGTCTCGCGCATCAAATCCGGCGGCCATCGCGACGCCCGCTTCCTCGCTTCGGCGGAGCTTCTGCCGCAAATGGTTGCGGAGGTTGCAAAGCCTGGCGATTTCGTGGTTCTGTTGGGGGCTGGGAGCATCACATCATGGGCAGCAGCACTGCCCAAGCAACTGGAAGGCCTATCGGGAAAGTCCGCATGAAACAGGTGAATGGGGAAAAGCTTCTCGCGTCTCTCGGAGACGGTGTAAAGGATATCCGCGGCCGTATCACGCCGGATGCCCCCATGGATCGCGTCACCTGGTTCAGGGCCGGGGGTCTGGCCGAACTGATGTTCCAGCCGCATGACGTCGACGATCTCATTGCCTTCCTGAAGATATTGCCGGAAGAGGTGCCGCTGACGGTGGTCGGCGTTGGCTCCAATATCCTGGTGCGCGACGGCGGCATTCCCGGCGTGGTGCTGCGCCTGTCGGCCAAGGGCTTCGGCTTCGTCGAACTGGCCGGTGAAAACCGCATCCTTGCCGGCGCGATCTGCCCGGACAAGCATGTCGCGGCGATGGCGATGGACAATGGCATCGGCGGCTTTCATTTCTTCTATGGCATACCGGGCGGCATCGGCGGCGCGGCGCGCATGAATGCCGGGGCGAACGGCGTCGAGACGCGTGAGCGGCTGATCGAGGTGAACGCCGTCGACCGCAAGGGCAACAAGCATGTGCTTTCCAATGCAGAGATGGGCTATTCCTACCGGCATTCAAAGGCACCCGCCGATCTGATCTTCACTTCGGTGCTGTTCGAGGGCTATCCGGAAGATCGCGCCCAGATTCGCGCCGAAATGGACGCTGTGCGCAATCACCGCGAGACGGTGCAGCCGGTGCGTGAGAAAACCGGCGGCTCGACCTTCAAGAACCCGCCGGGCCATTCGGCCTGGAAGCTGATCGATGAGGCAGGCTGCCGCGGCCTCGTGATCGGCGGCGCACAGATGTCGTCGCTTCACTGCAACTTCATGATCAACATGGGCCAGGCGACGGGCTACGATCTCGAATATCTCGGAGAGCAGGTGCGCCGTGAGGTCTTCGAGAAAGACGGCATCAAGCTCGAATGGGAAATCAAGCGCCTCGGCGTCTTCATGCCCGGCCGGGAAGTGCGCCCGTTCCAGGGCGTGACGAGCGAATAAGCTATTCTACTGCCTGTTTGAGGCCTTCGCGCGGGGTGACGACGGGTGACCAGCCGAGAACGTCGCGCGCTCGGGATATGTCGACCTGCAGCGAACCACAGAGGCGCTGATAGACGGCCTCCTTCCCGAGTGCCTTTGCCGCCATGTGCAGCAGTGCAGGCGGGAGGGGGACCAGCATCGGCTTGACGCCCAGCCCCGCGGCAATTCCCCTGATGAGATCAGGCGTCGAGAGGTCCTCGCCATCTCCAGCAAGGAAAGTCTCGCCCGCAGCGGCGGGATGGTCCATGCAGGCGATGATCAGATCGACGAGATTTTGCACTGCGACCAATGTGCGGCGGTTCTCTAGCGAAGCGAAGGGGAGCGGCAATTTCCTGCGGACAAGATTGACGAGCAGCGCGAAGTTGCCGCGTGCGCCGGGACCATAAACCAGCGGCGGGCGGATGATGACGACTTCCATGCCGGTGCGCGCTGCGATTTCGCGCAGGCCGATTTCGCATTCCAGTTTCGAAATGCCGTAGGGATCGATTGGGTTCGGCCTGTCGTCGTGCCGGAACGGCCGGTCGGTCTCTTCTCCGTTGACCTTGATGGTGCTGATGAAGACGAACCTCTGCACGCCGGCGTGGGCGGCTTGTTCGGCGAGATTGAGCGCGGCGGCGGTGTTGACCCGGCGGAACTCCGCTAGCGGATCGGCTGCGCGGTCGTTCATGATGTGAACGCGGGCGGCGAGATGGACGATGACGTCGACGCCTCCAAGCGCGGCGGTCCAATCGGTTCCGTCGATAATTTCAATCGGAAAATGCGCTACCTCAGGCGGAAAGGGAGAGGCCTGGGATCTCGTGGTCGCCACGAGCTGGCAAGTTTTGTCTATGTGCAGTCGTTTGACAAGCGGACTACCGACGAAGCCGGCTGCGCCGGTGACGAGGCATCGCATGATTTTCTCCCTGCTCACCCATGCGTCTTCGCTAGCCGGAAGTGATATCGGCATCAATAGAAAAGCGGTGACGCCCGCGCCGAGACCCTTTGCATTAATCAAATCGAGACGCTGGCCGCCGCCTCACTGTTGCCGGTATCCGACTGAGAGATGACACCCGATTCTGTTGACTGATTCCATCGCGACTGAGCGCGATTGGATATGTCGTTGAATGAATGGGCTTTTTCGATTCCGCTCGGGTTCATTTTTCGGGCGCGAAGGGAATGGTTGCACAATGAGCAAATGTTAAAAGGCCGCATAACTCCGGGCAAACAGTTAACGAAAGTAAACACTTCATTAACCATAATGATGCTCTAATGCATGTGAGGCCCGGCAAAGGCGCGAACGACGCAGACAGCTTCGCGCAAGCGTCGATTTCAAAAGTGGAAGTTATTTTTGGGGGTGTTGATGAGTCGCAAGCATGTCGCTGTCCTGATGGGCGGATTTTCCTCGGAAAGGCCTGTCAGCCTTTCCTCGGGAAAGGCTTGCGCAGAGGCCCTCGAAGCCGAAGGTTTCAAGGTGACGTGCATCGACGTGGCGCGCGACGTCTCCGAGAGGCTCGCGGCGCTGAAGCCCGATGTCATCTTCAATGCGCTGCATGGGCCCTTCGGGGAGGATGGCACCATCCAGGGTATCCTCGAATATCTCGAGATCCCCTATACGCATTCGGGCGTGCTTGCCTCGGCTCTGGCGATGGACAAGGACAAGGCGAAGCTTGTTGCCGCTGCCGCCGGCATTCCGGTCGCCGAATCGCAGGTCATCAATCGTTTCGCTTTTCCTTCGGTGCATCCGATGAAGCCGCCCTATGTGGTGAAGCCGGTGCGTGAAGGGTCGAGCTTCGGCGTCGTGATCGTCACCGAAGATCAGACGCATCCGCCGCAGGTCGTCAGTTCGCCCGAATGGCGCTATGGCGAAGAGGTGCTGGTCGAGCGCTATGTCTACGGCCGCGAGCTCACCTGCGGTGTCATGGGCGAGACTGCGCTCGGTGTCACGGAGGTGGTGCCGCAGGGACACAATTTTTATGATTACGATTCCAAGTATGCTGCGGGCGGTTCAAAACACGTCATCCCGGCGAAAATTTCACCGAATATTTACCAAAAAATACAAACATTGGCGCTAAGGGCGCATCAGGCAATCGGTTGTCGCGGCGTCAGTCGGTCCGACTTTCGTTACGACGATCGTTTCTCCGAAGACGGCGAAATCATCTGGCTGGAGGTCAATACCCAGCCAGGCATGACTCCTACCTCGCTCGTGCCCGAAATGGCCGGTCATGCCGGCTATTCCTTTGGTGAGTTTCTCCGGTGGATGGTGGAGGACGCGTCTTGTTTGCGTTGACGGTCAAGAGGATAGGGCGTCCTAGCCATCATGCTGTGCTTCCGATCGTGGAAGCCGAAGAGCGATTCGTGCTGCCGCGTCCGCTGCGCCGCGTCACTCGTTTCTTGATCAGCCTCGGTAGCGGCCGCATCTACATTCCGGCCCATACCGGGACGGTGTCGGCGCTTGCCTTTTTGGCTGCGACCGGCCTCTACGGTATGTCGCTCGGCGGTCACACCGAAGCCGTCGCGCAGGCCACGACGACGGCCGCAGGTTTTGCGATCGAGAATGTGAAGGTCTCCGGCAATTCGGAAACCTCCGAAATCGAGATCCTGCAGCTGATCGGCCTCGACGGCACGACCTCACTGGTCGCGCTCGACGTCGATGCGGCCCGCCGGAAGATCGCGCACCTTCCCTGGGTCGAGAATGTCGAGGTTCGAAAGATCTATCCGAGGACGATCGAAGTGAAGCTCAAGGAGCGTGAGGCCTATGCGATCTGGCAGCACGGGCAGGAGCTTTCGCTGATCGAGAAGAACGGCAGCGTCATTGCGCCGTTGCGCGACAACAAATTTTCGTCGCTGCCGCTCGTCGTCGGCCGCGACGCCGAGACCGCGGCGGCTTCGCTCGGCGACGCCTTCGCGAAGTGGCCCGACGTGAAGGCCCGCGTGAAGGCCTATGTCTGGATATCGGGCCGTCGTTGGGATCTGCACATGGATAACGGCGTCATAGTCAAGCTGCCGGAAGACGGCATCGATCAGGCGCTGGCGACGCTTTCGAAGTTCGACAAGGAGCATCAGCTCCTGGAGCGGGACATCGCCGCGGTCGATCTGAGATTGCCCGACAGGACCGCGATCCAGCTGACGCCGGAGGCGGCGGTCCGCCGGCAGGCGGCGGTAACGGAGCGTACCAAGGAATTGAAGAAGGCGGGGCAGAATATATGAGCTTGTTCGGTTCATCCCATTTCGGATTGCCGCGCTTGAAGCCGCTTTCGTCGAAGCGGTCGCATGTCGTTTCGGTGCTCGACATCGGCTCGACCAAGGTCGTCTGCATGATCGGCCGGCTGACGCCGCGCGAGGAAAGCCAGATCCTGCCGGGCCGCACGCACAATATCGAGATCATCGGCATCGGCCATCAGCGCTCCCGCGGCATCAAGACCGGCGTCATCGCCGATCTCGATGCGCTGGAAGGCGTCATCCGTCTTGCAGTCGATGCGGCGGAGCGTATGGCGGGGCTGACCGTCGAGAGCCTGATCGTCAACCTGACGGCCGGCCGCCTTGGCAGCGACATCTACACCGCGACGATTGATCTCGGCGGTCAGGAAGTCGAGCTTAACGACCTCAAGAAAGTGCTCTCGGCTGCCTGCCAGCAATCGCTGCGCCAGGACCGCTCGGTGCTGCATTCGCTGGCGACCGGCTTCTCGCTCGACGGCGAGCGCGGCATTCGCGACCCGCTGGCAATGTACGGCGATGCGCTCGGCGTCGACATGCATGTCGTGACCGCGGAGCGCTCGGCACTGAAGAACCTCGAGCTTAGCGTCAATCGCGCGCATCTTTCTGTCGAAGGTATCGTCGCGACGCCATATGCATCGGGCCTTGCCGCTCTCGTCGACGACGAGGTCGAGCTCGGCTGTGCGGCGATCGACATGGGCGGCGGTACGACGACGATCTCGGTCTTTGCCGAAGGCAAGCTCGTTCATACCGATGCCGTCGGGCTCGGCGGCCATCATGTCACCACCGACCTCGCCCGCGGCCTTTCGACCCGCATCGAGGATGCCGAGCGGCTGAAGGTCGTGCATGCCTCCGCGCTCTTGAATTCCTCCGATGAACGCGAGCTGATCTCGATACCGCCGATCGGCGAGGACGATCGCGACCAGCCGTCGCAGGTGCCGCGGGCGCTCGTTTCGCGCATCGTATCGGCCCGAATCGAAGAGACGATGGAACTGATCCGCGACCGTATCCAGCGTTCCGGCTTCAGCCCGATCGTCGGAAAACGCGTCGTGCTGACGGGGGGCGCGAGCCAGCTGACCGGCCTTGCCGAGGTGGCGCGGCGCATTCTGGCCCGCAACGTCCGCATCGGCCGTCCGATGGGCGTCTCGGGACTGCCGACGGCGGCCAAAGGCCCGGCCTTTTCGACGGCCGTCGGCCTGATGATCTATCCGCAGGTCGCGGACATGGAGACACATGCGTCACAGAGCGGTCTGCTCATGTCGCTTGGGGGAAATAACAGCCGCATAGCCCGCATGGGCCAGTGGCTGAAGGAAAGCTTCTGAAATTTGCGTAATTGGCCGGCGTGGCGATGCGGCCAGAGAGAGAAGGAACAGGTACCATGACCATCAAGCTGCAAAAGCCTGACATCACAGAGCTGAAGCCGCGCATCACCGTGTTCGGCGTCGGCGGCGGCGGCGGCAACGCCGTCAACAATATGATCACGGCAGGCCTCCAGGGCGTCGACTTCGTCGTTGCCAACACGGATGCGCAGGCGCTGACGATGACGAAGGCCGAGCGCATCATCCAGCTCGGCGCCAACGTCACCGAAGGCCTCGGCGCCGGCTCGCAGCCGGAAGTCGGCCGCGCGGCCGCCGAAGAGTGCATCGACGAGATCATCGATCACCTGAACGGCACGCATATGTGCTTCGTCACCGCCGGCATGGGCGGCGGCACCGGCACCGGTGCTGCTCCCGTCGTCGCGCAGGCCGCCCGCAACAAGGGCATCCTGACGGTCGGCGTCGTCACCAAGCCGTTCCATTTCGAAGGCGGCCGCCGCATGCGTCTGGCCGAGATGGGCATCCAGGAACTGCAGAAGTCTGTCGACACGCTGATCGTCATTCCGAACCAGAACCTCTTCCGCATTGCCAACGACAAGACGACCTTCGCCGACGCTTTCGCCATGGCCGACCAGGTTCTCTATTCCGGCGTTGCCTGCATCACCGACCTGATGGTGAAGGAAGGCCTCATCAACCTCGACTTCGCCGACGTCCGCTCGGTGATGCGTGAAATGGGCCGTGCGATGATGGGCACCGGCGAGGCCTCCGGCGCCGGCCGCGCGTTGCAGGCAGCCGAAGCGGCAATCGCCAACCCGTTGCTCGACGAAACCTCGATGAAGGGTGCCCAGGGCCTGCTGATCTCCATCACCGGCGGCCGCGACCTCACGCTCTTCGAAGTCGACGAAGCTGCGACCCGCATCCGCGAAGAAGTCGATCCGGACGCCAACATCATCCTGGGCGCCACCTTCGACGAATCGCTCGAAGGCATCATTCGCGTCTCGGTCGTCGCGACCGGTATCGACCGGGCGATCAGCGAAGCCGCCGAGCGCAACTTCCAGCCGGCCGCCAAGTCCGCTATCCGTCCCTCCGCGGCTGTTGCTCCGGCAGCGGCCGCAGTTCAGCCTGCGCCGGTGATGCAGGCACCGAAGGCCATCGATCCGATCGCGCAGACCATCCGCCAATCCGAGATGGAACGTGAGCTCGAAATTCCCGCCCCGCGTGCCAGCGCCCCCGTCCAGCAGCCTGCTGCGCAGCAGGAAGTCTTCCGTCCGCAGAGCAAGATCTTCGCGCCTGCACCGGAAGCTCCGGCCATGCGTCCTCAGGTGCAGCAGCAGGCTCCGGCGCCGGTAATGAGCCAGCCGGTAATGAGCCAGCCGGTGATGAGCCAGCCCGTCCAGCAGCAGCCCATCCAGCAGCAGCCGATCCGACAGGAGCCGATTATCCGGCAGGCGGCTGAACCGGTGCGCATGCCGAAGGTCGAGGATTTCCCGCCGGTCGTCCAGGCTGAACTTGACCACCGCACGCAGCCGGCTTCGGCGCATCAGCAGGAAGAGCGCGGCCCGATGGGCTTGCTCAAGCGAATCACCAATTCGCTTGGCCGCCGCGACGATGACGCGGTTGCCGCCGACATGACCGCCGCGCCGCCAGCCGCATCACAGCAGCGCCGTCCGTTGTCGCCGGAGGCAAGCCTCTATGCGCCACGCCGCGGCAATCTCGACGATCAGGGCCGTGCAGTTCCGCAGGCTCGCATGATGCAGGAAGACGATCAGCTGGAAATTCCGGCATTCCTGCGCCGCCAGTCGAACTGAAATATCGCGGGCTTCGGCACCGTTCATGCCCGGGATCCAGGTCCCGGGCATTGCTGTTTTCGGCCTAGAATTCCTGAGCGATATCAATCGTGTGACTTCGTAACAAAACGAAAGAAACAGTGATTTGGATTGGAGCGCCGGCGCACGTAAATATGGCGCAAGAAAACTGCGCTGGGAGTCGTCTAGACGAGGCTCTTTCTGCAGAAAGAATGATAACCGCGCCGTGGCACCAACCGCTGGAGCGGAAAAATAAAGGCAGATTTTATGGCTATTGGCTTGCTGGGTTTTCAAACGACGGTATCGCGTCCGGTGACGCTCTCGGGCATCGGCGTTCATTCGGGCGCGAATGTCTCGATTACGCTGAACCCGGCCGAAGCGGACACTGGCGTCGTTTTCCAGCGCCTGCATGATAATGGCGACATCACCGAACTGAAGGCCGTCTCCTCGCAGGTCGGCAATACAGACCTCTGCACGGTGCTCGGCTTCTCACCCACGCATTCAATCGCGACGATCGAACATGTCATGGCCGCCGTCTATGCGCTCGGCCTCGACAATGTCCTCATTGAGGTGCAGGGCGCAGAAATGCCCATCATGGACGGCAGTTCGCTGCCTTTCGTCGAAGCGATCGAGCAGGCCGGTCTCATCTCGCTCGGCGTCAAGCGTCGCTATATCCGCATCACCAAGCCGGTGCGGATCGAGCATGGCGGCTCCTGGAGCGAATTCCGTCCCTATGACGGCACGCGCTTCGAAGTCGAGATCGATTTCGAATGCCCGCTGATCGGCCGGCAAAAGTGGGCCGGCGACCTAAACGCCGCCGTCTTTAAATCCGAACTTTCCCGCGCCCGCACCTTCGGCTTCATGCGTGATGTTGAACGTCTCTGGGCATCGGGCCATGCGCTCGGTTCTTCGCTTGAAAATTCCGTCGTCATCTCGGACGACAATACCGTCATCAATGTCGAAGGCCTGCGATATGCCAAGGACGAGTTTGTTCGCCACAAGACGCTTGATGCCGTTGGCGACCTGTCTCTCGCTGGCGTCCAGTTCATCGGTTGCTACCGATCCTATCGTGGCGGCCATAAGATGAATGCCAATGCTTTGAAGGCGCTCCTCGCCGATCCCTCCGCCTACGAGGTGGTCGAGACCTCGACGCCGCGCCAGCGCGTCGCCGCTCGTGAACTGATCGCCGTCAACGCTTCGGAATTCGCTCCCTGGTCGGCATGACCTCCAGCATATTCTCAAGACCAGGCCGCCTCTTCCCGGAGGCGGTTTTTTTATGTCGGCCCGAGTCTGTGGTGATAGGCATTTTCTCGCAGTTGCTTAGCTGCCACAGGTCGGCAAGAAGGTGAAAAGCCGGCCAATCCGGCGGCGGCTGCCACAAAAATGCGTTAATGCCTTATCATTGCGTTGCTCTTGATGCACATTTGTGGCTAGAAACGCCAGCGAGGCGTGGCTGTCGTGGAGCGAGCGGCGGCATTGGGGTTCTTTTGAATGGCTTATGCAGGATCTGAAGGTATGATGAAGACAGCGCGCGCTTTGTTCGCATCGCTTCTGGTGCTGAGCGCAGGCGCCTCGATCTCCGGCTGCCAGTCGGATCCAGATATCGACATCACCAAGCTTGGCCTCGAAACCGATCCGCCTGACGTGCTCTACACCCAGGGCCTTGCCAATATGAAGGCGGGCAACATGGCGGAAGCAGCGCGCAAGTTCGACGCAATCGATCGCGAGAACCCATTCTCCGAATGGGCGCGCAAGGCGCTGGTCATGAGCACCTTTGTCAAATACCGCCAGGGCAAGCTCGATGATGCGCTTGCCTCGGGTAATCGCTACATGTCGCAATATCCGAAGTCCCAGGACGCTGCCTATGTGCAGTATCTCATCGGTCTCACCTATTCCAAACAGATCGTCGACGTGACCCAGGACCAGCGCGCCTCGGCCAAGACGATCGAGGCGATGCAGGCTGTGATCGACAACTACCCGAACTCCGAATATGTCGATGACGCGCAGGCGAAGATCCGCTACGCCCGTGATCAGCTCGCCGGCAAGGAAATGCAGATCGGCCGCTACTATATGGAGCGGAAGGAATATCTCGCTGCAATCTCGCGTTTCCGCATCGTCGTCGAGAAATATCCGAATACGAACCAGATCGAGGAGGCCTTGGCCCGTCTCGTCGAGGCTTATTACGCCATGGGTATCGTCGACGAGGCGCAGACCGCGGCAGCCGTTCTTGGTCACAACTATCCCGACAGCCAGTGGTACGCCGATTCCTACAAGCTGCTGCAGACAGGTGGCGCCGAGCCGCGTGAGAACAAGGGCTCCTGGATCGCTGCGGCAGGCAAGAAACTCCTGCTCGGTTCCTAAGTCCCATGCTGATCCAGCTTTCGATCCGCGATATTGTCCTGATCGAGCGGCTGGATCTTGCCTTCGAGACCGGTCTGTCCGTGCTGACGGGCGAGACCGGCGCGGGCAAATCCATCCTGCTCGACAGTCTTTCGCTGGCGCTCGGCGGGCGCGGCGATGGCGGTCTGGTGCGCCATGGCGAAGCCAGGGGCCAGGTGACGGCGGTGTTCGACGTCGGCATGGACCACGGGGCGCGGGTGCTCCTGCGCGAAAACGGCATCGACGACGAGGGCGACCTGATCTTCCGCCGTCAGCAATCGGCCGATGGTCGCACCAAGGCCTATGTCAACGATCAACCGGTGAGTGTGCAACTGATGCGCCAGGCCGGCCAGATGCTGGTCGAGATCCACGGCCAGCACGATGATCGCGCTCTTGTCGACACGAATGCCCATCGCAACCTGCTCGATGCCTTTGCCGGCCTCACCGATGAGGTTGCTGAGGTCTCTCGCCTGTATCGTATTTGGCGCGACAGCGAACGGACGCTGAAAAAGCATCGCGAGAAGGTGGAAAGTGCGGCGCGCGAGGCTGACTATCTGCGTTCCTCCGTGGCAGAGCTGGAGAAACTCTCGCCACAGGACGGCGAGGAGGACGAACTCGCCGAAAGCAGGCAGAGGATGATGAAGGCGGAGCGAATCGCCGGCGACATCGCCGAAGCCTCCGAATTCCTGAACGGCAATGCCTCGCCGGTGCCGCATATCGCCTCGCTGGTGCGCAGACTGGAGCGCAAGAGCCATGAAGCGCCCGGGCTGCTCGAAGACACCGTGACGCTACTCGATGCTGCGCTCGACCAGCTTTCCAATGCGCAGATGGAAGTCGAGGCAGCACTGCGCAAGACCGAATACGATCCGAGAGAACTGGAGCGGGTGGAGGAGCGGCTTTTTGCGCTCAGAGCTGCGTCGCGCAAATATTCCGTGCCCGTGACCGAACTGCCGGCGTTGGCGATGCGCATGATCGCTGATCTCGCCGATCTCGATGCAGGCGAGGAGCGGCTGGCGCATCTGGAAGCGGAGGTCGGTCTGGCGCGAGAGAATTACGATTCGGCGGCGCGCTCGCTTTCCGACAAGCGCCATCAAGCCGGCACTGCGCTGGCTGCTGCCGTAACGGCCGAACTGCCGGCGCTGAAGCTCGAACGCGCTCGTTTCATGGTCGAGATCACCACGGATGCGCAGGAGGCGCTTCCCGAAGGCATCGACGTCGTCGAGTTCCATGTCCAGACCAATCCCGGCACGCGCCCCGGCTCGATCATGAAGGTGGCCTCCGGCGGTGAGCTGTCGCGTTTCCTGCTGGCGCTGAAGGTGGCGCTCGCCGATCGCGGCTCAGCCCCAACGCTCGTTTTCGACGAAATCGATACCGGTGTCGGCGGTGCTGTGGCCGATGCGATCGGCCAGCGGCTGAAGCGGCTGTCCGAGCGGGTCCAGGTGCTGTCGGTCACACATGCGCCGCAGGTCGCGGCGCGGGCGGCAACGCATCTGCTGATCTCCAAGGGGCCGGCGGCCGAGGGTTCCGAAAAAATCGCCACGCGCGTCGCGACGATGGCGCACAAGGATCGCACCGAGGAGATCGCCCGCATGCTCGCCGGTGCCTCGGTGACGGAAGAGGCGAGGGCGGCGGCGAAGCGGCTGCTGGCCGGTAACGGCTGATTGCCGCAGCCGGCACGCTGACAAATACCCCGCTTCGCGCTATGCCGATTGCTCCGATTAGCGGCGATCCGTTGCCATGCGCCTGTTCCATTTCAGCGATAACCCCGGCATCGCAGCGTTCGAGCCGCGTGCCGTTCGCATCCCTTCAATCCGCCCGGCCGGCCAGGAATGGCTGAACGGTCCGCTCGTCTGGGCGATCGATGCCGATCATGACTTCATGTATCTCTTTCCGCGAGATTGCCCGCGGATCCTGATCTGGGCCACGTCCGAGACGCCGGAAGCCGAGAGGCGGCGTTGGCTTGCAGGTTGCCGGGCAGCAGCCTATGTCGAGCGTCGTTGGCTGGAACGGCTCTCGGCGGTGACAGTCTATCGTTACGCGCTGCCGGCCGAAGGTTTCGAGGAGCTCGGCGATGCGGGCATGTGGGTGGCTCGCCGGCGTATAGTTCCGATCGAATGTACCGCCATTTCGCGGCTCGACCGGGAATTCATGCCGCGCGGAGTGGAACTGCGGGTGGTCGACAGTTTGCAGCCGCTGAAAGGCATGTGGAACAGCGGACTGCATGTCAGCGGCATCCGGCTGCGCAACGCCTTGGATTGGGAATAGGCTGGTAGGCAGTCCTCACTGGTCAGGGTAAGCAGCCTCTCTTTTCATCCGGCGATTTTGCTCTAAAAACAATGCAGATTTCTGGCCAGATTCTCTGGAGTGATGTTTCATGTCCACCGAAGGTTCCGCCATCGACACGTTGACGATCGAAGAGGCTGCCGCCGAGCTCGAGCGGCTGGCAAGGGAGATCGCGCACCACGACGCGCTCTATCACGGCAAGGACCAGCCGGAGATTTCAGATGCCGATTACGATGCGCTGAAGCGGCGCAACGATGCGCTGGAAGCGCGGTTTCCCGAGCTGATCCGTGAGGACAGCCCGTCGCGACGGGTCGGTGCTGCGCCCTCGGTCACCTTCTCGCCCGTCGTCCACGCGCGGCCGATGCTGTCGCTCGACAACACGTTCTCACAGGAGGACGTGCAGGATTTCGTCGCCGGGGTCTATCGCTTCCTCGGCCGCCTGCCGGACCAGTCGATCGCTTTTACCGCCGAACCGAAGATCGATGGGCTATCGATGTCGATCCGCTACGAGAACGGGAGACTGACGACGGCTGCGACGCGCGGTGACGGCACCACGGGGGAAAACGTCACCGCCAACATCCGCACCATATCCGAAATTCCCAACCAGCTGCCGAAGGGTGTCCCCGCAGTCGTGGAAATCCGCGGCGAGGTTTATATGGCCAAGAGCGATTTCCTGGCGCTCAACCGCCAGATGGAAGCGGAGGGCAAGCAGACCTATGTCAATCCGCGCAACACGGCGGCGGGATCGCTGCGCCAACTCGACGCCAAGGTGACGGCGAGCCGCAAGCTGAAATTCTTCGCCTATGCCTGGGGCGAGATGTCGGACATGCCGGCCGACACGCAATTCGGCATGGTGCAGACCTTCAAGGACTGGGGCTTCCCGGTCAATCCGTTGATGAAGCGGCTGAATTCGGTCGCCGACATCCTGGCGCATTACGACGAGATCGGCCTCAAGCGCCCGGATCTCGATTACGATATCGACGGCGTCGTCTACAAGGTCGACAGCCTGGAACTGCAGCAGCGCCTCGGCTTCCGCTCGCGAAGCCCGCGGTGGGCGACGGCGCATAAATTCCCGGCCGAGCAGGCCTTCACCGAGGTCGAGAAGATCGAGATCCAGGTCGGCCGGACCGGTGCGCTGACGCCTGTGGCCCGGCTGAAGCCGATCACGGTCGGCGGCGTCGTCGTCACCAACGCGACACTGCACAATGAGGACTACATCAAGGGCATCGGCAATAGCGGCGAGCGCATCCGGCCGAAGGAGCACGATATTCGCGAGGGCGATACCGTCATCGTCCAGCGCGCCGGCGATGTCATTCCGCAGATCCTCGACGTGGTGATGGAAAAGCGTCTCGCCGAGGCGAAGCCATATGATTTTCCCAAGACCTGCCCGGTCTGCGGTTCGCATGCGGTGCGCGAGGTCAATGAGAAGACCGGCAAGATGGATTCGGTGCGCCGCTGCACGGGCGGCTTCATCTGCCGGGCGCAGGCGACGGAGCATCTGAAGCATTTCGTTTCGCGCAACGCCTTCGATATCGAGGGGCTCGGTTCGAAGCAGATCGACTTCTTCTTCGAAAATGAAGATGCGTCGCTGCAGATCCGCACGGCGCCCGATATCTTCACCTTGGAGAAGCGCCAGGCGCAGTCGCTGACCAAGCTGGAGAATATCGACGGCTTCGGCAAGGTCAGCGTCGGCAAGCTCTATGCGGCGATCAACGAGCGGCGCAGCATTGCGCTCCACCGTTTCATCTATGCGCTCGGCATTCGCCATGTCGGTGAAACCACGGCAAAACTCTTGGCGCGCTCCTACGGCACCTATGAAGCCTTTGCGGCCGCGATGAAGGAGGCCGCACCGCTTTCCGGCGACGCCTGGAACGATCTCAACGCCATCGAGGGTATCGGTGAGGTCGTGGCGCGCGCGATTGTCGAGTTCTACAAGGAGCCGCGCAACATCGAAGTGATCGGCCGTCTGCTTGAAGAAGTGACGCCCGCAGCGGCCGAGCAACCGGTGACGACGGGCAGTCCTGTGGCTGGCAAGACCGTGGTCTTCACCGGCTCGCTCGAAAAATTCACCCGCGACGAGGCGAAGGCAAGGGCCGAAAGCCTCGGCGCCAAGGTCGCGGGATCGGTATCGAAGAAGACCGACATCGTCGTTGCCGGTCCCGGCGCCGGCTCGAAGCTCGACAAGGCGCGCGAACTCGGCGTCCAGACGATGGATGAGGATGAGTGGCTGGCGCTGATTGGCGGATGAGGAAGCCGGCGTCAGAATGCCCGCATCCTGTTCGGCGTTGCCTCGGCCTTGTGCGAGGATCTGCTGCGCCCGTTGCCAATGCTCGGGATAAGCCGGGCAAGCCCAAGCATGACGAGGGATGCGGATAGACCCGTCCGACTCAGGTCCTCAGCCGCGCCATCGTATAGGCATCGGCATAGTGTCCGGCGCGATATCCGAAAGCACGCAGATGCCCTTCCTTTTCGAAGCCGAACTTCTCATAGAGAGCGATCGCAGCCGCGTTGTCGGTATAGACGGTCAGTTCGAGCCGCTTGATGTCGAGCCAGTCGTCGGCGGCGTCGACCATTGCGCCAAGCAGGATCCGGCCGAAACCGCGACCTGTGAAATCGTCGTGCACGCCCATGCCGAGGCTGGCGACGTGCTGGCGACGGCCGCTAAGGCGATTGAGGCCGCAATTGCCGACGATCTTGCCATTTAGAGTCACGACAAGGTTGAGCGCGCCCGCCGACGGGTTTTCCATGTTCTTGCGGACCTCCTCAATCCGCTGGTAAGGCGGCCTCAGCGTGCCGGCCCGATAGCCCGGTAAATTTATAAGATCGGTGATCTCTTCGGCGTCGGAAAGACGCACGGCTCGCACGACGACACCGTCGGGCAGGGGCGCCCGGCCGCGGGGTTCATTCTCTTCGTTTTCAGGCATGGCATCTCTCCTTGGGTCACAGCGAGGAGAGCCGGGATTTTTTGGAAAACCCTGCTCGCCTCGGCAGGGTTCTCGGGATGATCGGACGGCTAGTGACGCACCATCGCTCCCGCGTACCCTGGAGGGGTCGTGGCGATATGATGCATGGTATGCGTCATAGAGTTGATCATGCGCGAAAGCTTCCCCATCCGCGTGCAGATGTCAATAGGCCGGGATTTGCCTTCGCCTCCGGCTGACATTATGCCGGTAGGGCAGACGATTCGGATTTTACCCTTGAAGACCATTGCCATCGATTTCGAGACAGCCAACGAGCAGCGCGGCAGCGCCTGTTCTGTGGGGCTTGCCTGGATCGAGGAGGGTAGGGTGACGCGCGTCGAGGAGCGGCTGATCCGACCCAGAGACATGCGCTTTTCCGGCATGAACATCGCGATCCACGGAATTCGGCCGGAGCATGTCGAGGATGCGCCTGAATTTCCCGAGGTGATGGACGAGTTCTACGACGATATCAGCGGCGCGACGATGATCGCGCACAATGCGGCATTCGATTTCAGCGTCTGGCGGGCAAGCCTCGATCTCTATCGGCAGTCCTATCCTGAGCTGACCTATCTCTGCAGCCTGAAGATGGCGCAGCGCATCTGGCCGCATTTCCTCTCGCATCGGCTGAACCTGATCGCCGAGCATCTCGGGCTGCGCTTCATGCACCATAATGCCGCCGAGGATGCGGCCGTTTGCGCGGCCGCGGCGATCGAGATGGCAAGGGCGGTCAAGGCGAAGGCCGTGGAAGCAATCCCGGCGCTGATCGGTATGACGCCGGGGCGGCTGACGGCGCGTGGCTATGCGCCCTGCACCTGCCGGAAGGCCTGAACGCCCCGCAAGAACGGCGATTTCTTGCAAAGCCCAGGTGCATGCTTATCTAGAATGCGGATCATCCAGGGAGCCGCCATGAACAAGCTTCGCACGTTTCTTCTCGCCGCATTTTCCTTCGCCGCTATTTCCGCGGGCGCCGCCTCGGCCGAAGTCGTCGGCAAGGTCGGGGTCGACTGGATCGGCAATGACATCATCGTCGAGGCACTCTCCGACCCGGAGGTCAAGGGCATCACTTGCCACGTCACCTATTTCGATCGCAGCCTGATCGATCGGTTCAAGAACGGCAACTGGTTCGAAGATCCGTCCAATAATTCGATCGCTTGCCGCCAGACCGGACCGATCGAGATCGGCAACATCGACCTCTCCAAGGACGGTAGCGAGGTCTTCCGCCAGGGCATGTCGCTGATCTGGAAGACGCTGGTTGTCAACCGCATCTACGACAAGGCCAACGACACGCTGATCTATCTCGCCCATTCGCGCCAATTGACCGATGGTTCGGCGAAGATGTCGATCTCGACCGTTCCGCTTTATGGGCAGAGCGTGACTTGGAAGAATGGGAAGCCATAGGGGCTGGAGATCCTTTCTTCTGATGTGCCGTCCGCGTCCTCATCCGACCCTTCGCGCCACCTTCTCTCCGCGGGGGAGAAGGGGTAAGCCGCATCGTCTCCGCATAGTTGAAGGCTTGGGGTGCTACGTCCCCTCTGCCCTTCGGGGTGAGGGGCCGCTCACGCAAAGCATGCGTACTTTCTGACGAAAAACAGGAAAGGCCCGGACGAGCCGAGCCTTTGAATTTCGTATCTAAAAGAATATCAAGCCGCCTGGTTCAACTCGTCGGCGATGACCGTATCGAGGTTGAGGAAGCAGACCATGGTCTTCTCGAGTGCGACGATGCCGCGGCAGAAGGCGCGCTGGGCTTCCGGGATGATTTCCGGCGGCGGCTGCAGGTCTTCGCTCTTGATGGTCATCATGTCGGAAACCTGTTCGACCAGCAGGCCGACCAGCTTGCCGGCGATGTCGGTGACAATGATCGCCGAGCGCTCGGAGGGTTCGGTCATCTTCATGCCGAGGCGGCAGGCCATGTCGATGACCGGGATCACCGCGCCGCGCAGGTTGATGAGGCCCAACACGTAGGGCGGGGTATGCGGCATCGGCGTCACCGGCGCCCAACCGCGGATTTCGCGGATGGCCATGATGTCGATGCAGAATTCCTGGTCGCCCAGATGGAACGAAACGATTTCGAGATAGGCGCCCGACTGCTTGATGGCGTTGTTGTTCATGATCAGAATTCTTCCCAGTTGTCCCCGGCGGGAGCGGCGATGGCTTTGGCGGCAGAACCGCCGTTGAATGCGCCCGCGACTTTGCCGATCAGGCTGCGTGCGGGAGAAGGTCTCGAATGCGAGGCGGCGGTTGCCTCTCGCGGCGTTTGCCGGGCGCTCATGCCCTCGCCGGTTTTGAACTGCTTGATCAGTTGCGTCAGATTTTCGGCGTCGACGGCGAGCGTATGGCTTGCGGCATTCGTCTCTTCCACCATGGCCGCGTTCTTCTGCGTGACCTGATCCATCTGGCTGATCGAAGTATTGATTTCGTTCAATCCGACTGATTGTTCGCGCGCAGAGGTTACGATTGATTTAACATGTTCGTCGATGCGCAGAACATCTTCGCCGATCTGGCGAAGCGCTTCACCCGCGGCTGTCACCAGTTCGCCGCCGATCTTCACTTCCTCGCCGGATTTTCCGATCAAGGTCTTGATATCCTTGGCAGCACCCGCAGCACGGCCGGCGAGTTCGCGCACTTCTTGGGCAACGACGGCGAAGCCCTTGCCGGCCTCGCCGGCGCGCGCTGCCTCGACACCGGCATTGAGCGCCAGGAGGTTCGTCTGGAATGCGATTTCGTCGATGACGTTGATGATCTTGCCGATCTCGCGGGAGGCGCCCTCGATTCGCTCCATCGCGGCCATCGCATCACCGACAACGATGTCCGACTTCGCGGTGTTCTCGCGGGTGTGAGAGACCATGTGGCCGACTTCCTCGGCGCGGCTCGTGGCGTTACGGACGGTGGCGGTGATCTGGTCGAGGGCTGCCGAGGTTTCTTCCAGGGAAGCGGCCTGCTGCTCGGTGCGCTTGGCGAGATCGTCGGCGGCGGCGCGCATCTGGCGGCTGTTCGCCTCGATCGAGCTGCTGTTGATGGCGATGTCACTCATCGCCTTGCGCAGCGTCGCGGTCGTCTGGTTGAAGTCCAGGCGCAAGCGCTCCAGCTCTTCGCGGAACGGCTGGTCGATGGTCACGGTCACGTCGCCGCCCGAAAGGCGGGTAAGGCCGGCGCCGAGAGCGGCGACGGCGGCGCTGAGCGCTTCGGCGTCGGCGAGCTTGGCGGCTTCGCGGGCACGATGCTCAGCATCGCTGCGCTGTCTGTCTGTCTGGGCTTGGGCTTCAAGGTCGCGCTTCTCGATAGCGGCGAGGCGGAAGCCGTCGGCGGCGCGGGCCATCTCGCCGATTTCGTCGCCGCGGGTCTTTTCAGCGACGTCGCTGGCGAGATCGCCGTTCATGATGCGCTGCATGCTTTCGCGCACGGCGCCGATGCCACGCCGGATCGAGCCGCCATGGACATATTGCAGGACACCCATGATGAGGATGGCTAGGACGCCGAGGCCGATCTGCAGGATGAGGGCCTCTCGCGACACGGCATTGGCGAGCTCGACATGCTGCTGGGCGAAAATGGTGCCGTCAGCGGCGAGTCTGTCGAGGGTCGCGGTCAGCTCGTCGCCGGCGCCGTCGATCGCGTCGTCGATTTTGTCGAATTCCGCATCAGCCGCGCCCTGCTGAACCAGCGCGACGAGATCGACCTGTATTGCCTTGCCGATTGCGGCGACATCGGCGTCATAGCTCTTCAACAGGCTGTCGACTTGCATTTCATTCGCAAGAAGGTGCATCTCTTTCGAACCACCCGAAAGAGCAGTCAGCGAATCACCGATTAGTTTGATGCGCTCGGGCTCGACGGCCTTGCTGTCCTTGTCGACGATGATGTCCATCGCGGCCAAGACCATCGTCAGATTCGCAAGCCGCATGTCGCCGATATGGTTGACGCTCGCCTGGATCTCGCCGGCGCGGCGCAACGCCGTGTCGACCCGCATGTTCTCGTACCAGCCGACGCCGAGCATCGTTCCGAAACCGATGAAGGCCGCACCGCCCAGCGTCCAGAGCCGCTGGCTGACCGACAGGCTCTTGCGCACCGATGAATTCGTCATGAAAAGACCCCTCCACAAACCGCTCGGGTTTATGTTTTTCTTACCCTCATGCTGACGTCCGGAGGTTTCGCCACTCGGCAGACTTCATGTCAGAACGGCTCGACCGGGCCGCACGCACTGCTAAATATAGATGTGACGGCTTAAGCCTTTCCTAATGATGTTTATTGTGAGACCGTCGGTTCGGGCAGAAGGGAAGTCGTTCAGGCGTAATGCTTTTTTTGAACGCCAAGTCTGGCAGACTGACTTTCGGGTGATCGACGGCTGCGGTTCGTGAGACAATTAATCACGGGTCAAAAAACATATTCTTGAATTGCGCGCCTTCGGCCGAGACGATAATCACGCCGGCAGGGGCGGGTGGCACATCCGCCCGATCGAGGATCACGCCATGAAGAGATTCCGCATCGCCGTCTGGATCGGTGTTCTGATACTTGCCGGGATTCTCGGCGCGGTGAGTTATTCCATGAAGTCGCGGGACGTCGTGGCGGAAGCTCCCTTCGGCGTGCCTTTCACGTTGGTTTCCCAGAGCGGCCAGCCGATCACCGAGCAGGCGCTGCGCGGCAAGCCGACGGCGCTGTTCTTCGGCTTTACCCATTGCCCGGAAGTTTGCCCGACAACGCTGTTCGAGCTGAACGGCTGGATGGAGAAGGTCGATCCCAACGGCGACAAGCTGCAGGCCTATTTTGTGACCGTCGATCCGGAGCGCGATACGCCTGAGATCATGAACGAGTACGTGTCCAACGTTTCCAAGCGAATTACCGGCATTTCGGGCCCACCGGACAAGATCGCCGAGGTCATCAAGGGGTTCCGCGTCTATGCCAAGAAGGTGCCGGTCGACGAGAACAATCCAAACGGCGACTATACGATGGATCATACTGCGTCGGTCTTCCTGCTCGATTCCGCCGGGCGGTTTTCCGGAACGATCGCCTATGGCGAAAATCCGGACACGGCGGTAAAGAAGCTGGAGAATCTCGTCCATAAGGGGTGATGGCTTCAGCGTGATGGGACGTTGGCTCGACCGATGGCGGGCAACGGAAACGGGAAAGACCGCCTATCGTGAGTGAAATCCGCCTTTACGTGTCGACCACCGAAAGCCAGGCCGAAGCGATCCTCGATCTCCTGACCCAAGTCTTCGGCGAAGAAGACTTTGCCATCGGCACCACCGAAATCGATGAGAAGAAGGATATATGGGAGGCCTCGGTCTATATGATGGCCGAGGACGAGGCGGATGTGCGCTCCCGCATCGAGGCAGCGCTGAAGGTCGCTTTTCCCGATGCTCAGCTGTCGCGAGAAGTCATCCCGGATGTCGATTGGGTGGCGAAATCGCTGGAGGGCCTGAAGCCGGTCAGGGCGGGGCGCTTCCTGGTGCATGGCTCGCATGACCGAGACAAGGTCCGCTCCGGTGACATCGCCATCGAGATCGATGCCGGCCAAGCCTTCGGTACCGGCCATCACGGAACGACGGCCGGTTGCCTGGAGATGATCGATGCAGTGATGTGTTCGCGCCGGGTTCGCAGTGCGCTTGATCTCGGCACCGGCAGTGGCGTCCTGGCGATCGCGGTGCGTAAGCTCAAAAACATCCCGGTGCTTGCGACCGATATCGATCCGATCGCAACGTGGGTCGCGGCTGAGAATGTACGACGCAATGGCATCGCGTCTGGCATCGTCACGAAGACCGCACCGGGGTTCCATTCGACGGCCTTCTCGGAGAATGGCCCCTTCGACCTCATCATCGCCAATATTCTCGCCCGGCCCTTGATTCGGATGGCGCCAAAGCTCGCCACGCATCTTGCGCCCGGCGGATCGGTGATCCTTTCAGGCATTCTCGCGTCACAACGGTGGAAGGTGATCGCCGCCTATAGCGGCGCGCGGCTCCGCCATGTCAGGACGATCTGGCGGAACGGCTGGGTGACGATTCATTTCGATCGGCCTTGAGGAGGGAGAGGATCGGGGCGACGGGTGCGCCGGCGCCCCTCATCCGACCCTACGGGCCACCTTCTCCCCGCTGGGGAGAGGAGGGAACAAGTCGTGACGCCAGTTGTCCCACAGGATAGTGCGGTTTCCGTGCCGTTCTCAAAAGAAAAAGGCGGCGCCGATGGCACCGCCTTGGACCGGTCTTCCGGTCAATGCCCGCGAGCTCGAAGGAGGAGGAGCGCTCGAGCGGGCTCTACTGCATTCCAATAGGCCGGTCCGGGAGGGAGGAGACGGACAGGCTTTAAGCTTAGAACGCGTAGCTGGGCGCGCCCTGGTGGCGCGTGACGCGCTGGCCGGCACCGAGAAGCTTGAGGCTGTCCTCGTTCTGCGGACGGCGGGCGCCGATCACGTGACGCACAGTCTGGCGTTCGCCAGCCTGCACCGGGCTGCTGTATGCGAAGCGCGAGAGAGAGGCGGTCATTTCAAAAATTCCTTTGTTTGCTGGCTCATCCGAACCGTTCGATGGTGGCTATATAGCTATTCTGAAATGCGGAGGCAGAGGGTTTTCATCATGGGAGCCATGCGGCCAATGCATAAAGCGTGCCAAATTAACTTTTGGCGTCACAGTTCCGTCAAAATGCCGAGCAGGCCCAACGGTTTCGCCTCGTTTCGTCGCTTTTTCTCCCCATCGATTTAAATTTCGCTAACATGGCCGGCATCCCGTTAACCAGATTCGTTTCAACCATTCGGATTTCCAGCATGTTCCAGTCTTTCGAAGTCACCTCCACGCCGCAGTTCGGCAAGGAACGAGTTTCGGCGCTGCGCGCTACTTTCGATTCGCTAGGCATTGATGCTTTCCTCGTGCCGCGCGCCGATGAGTTCAACGGCGAATATGTTCCGGCCTGCTCCGAGCGGCTGGCATGGCTGACGGGTTTCACCGGCTCGGCGGGTATCGCGCTGATCCTGCGGACGCAGGCGATCGTCTTCGTCGACGGGCGCTATGTGACGCAGCTCGCCGAACAAGTCGACGGCTCGGTGTTTTCGGGCGGCGATCTGGTGAACGAGCCGCCGCATGTCTGGCTTGCCGCAAACGGAACTAAGGGGCTGAGGCTCGGCATCGATCCCTGGCTTCACGCCGGCGCGGAGGTACGGCGCCTGGAAAAAGCGCTCGCGGAGATCGGCGGGAGGTTGGTCTTCCTGCCGTACAATCCGCTCGACAGGTTGTGGAGCGATCGGCCTGCCGAGCCGCTCGGCGCCGTGACCATCCAGAATGTCGCCCAAGCCGGCGTGCTGGCAAGCGATAAGATTGCGACGATTGCCGCTGAGCTTTCGAAGAAGAACCTCGCCGCGGTGCTGATTGCGGATCCCTCCTCGGTTGCCTGGATCTTCAATATCCGCGGTGCCGACGTGCCGCACACGCCGCATCCGCTGGCGCGCGCCATCATCCACGCCGACGGGCGGTCCGAACTCTTCCTCGACAAGCGCAAGACTGGAATCGAGACTGAGGCTTATCTCGGGCAGATATGCACGCAACTTCCGCCATCGGCGCTCGAAGAGAGGCTTGCTGCCGTTTCCAGGGATCGCCGAGTGCTGATCGATGCTGATATCGCCTCCCATGCGCTGGCGGAGATTATCCGCAAGGCGGGCGGCGAAGTGGTGGAGAGCGCCGACCCCGCTAAGCTGCCGCGCGCGGTGAAAAACGACGTGGAAATCAACGGCTCGGCCGCTGCACATCTGCAGGATGGAGCAGCGATGGTGGAATTCCTTTATTGGCTGTCGCAGGAGAAGCCGGGCAGCGTAAGCGAAATCGCCGCCGCCGAACATCTGGAAGCGGTGCGCGCTCGAGTCGGCCAGAGCATGCAGAACCCGCTGAAGGATATATCCTTCGATACGATCTCGGGCGCCGGCGAACATGCGGCGATCATGCATTATCGCGTTACCACCGCGACCAACCGGATGATCGAAGCAGGCGAACTTTTCCTGATCGATTCCGGTGCGCAATACATCAACGGCACGACCGATATTACCCGCACGGTCGGGATCGGCACGGTGTCAGAGGAGCATCGCCGTTTCTTCACGATGGTGCTCAAGGGCATGGTCCAGATCAGCACGGCACGTTTCCCGAAGGGTACACGCGGCTGCGACCTCGATCCGCTGGCGCGCATCGCGCTGTGGCGGGCAGGCGCCGACTTCGCTCATGGCACAGGCCATGGGGTCGGCTCCTATCTCTCTGTGCATGAGGGGCCGCAGCGCATTTCCCGGCTTTCGACGCAGGAGCTGCTGCCCGGGATGATCCTTTCGAATGAGCCCGGTTATTACCGGCCCGGCAGCTTCGGCATCCGTATCGAAAACCTGATCTATGTGCGCGGCGCCGAGGAGATCGAAGGCGGCGACATGCCGATGCTCGGCTTCGAGACGCTGACCTTCTGCCCGATCGACCGCAGCCTCGTCATTCCCGAGCTTCTGACCCATGATGAGCTGCATTGGTTCAACGACTATCACCGCCGCACATGCGAGGCGCTGATGCCGCTGATCCACGATCCCGACGTCATGGCGTGGCTCGAAAACGCGACGCTGCCGCTCGAATATTAGGCAACAGGCGGCGGAACACTGCTTTCGGGCTGCAAGGCCGCGCACTTTCAGGCGCAAGGCCGGGGTTCAGGCGCCGATCGTGTAGCGCCATGCCATCACGACAACCCAAGCGGCAAGCAGCATCCATGTATGGGAAATGCGCAGGCCGACGAAGAGGGCAACGATCAGCGCCAGTTTCGATTCCCAGCCGCCAATGAAGAAGGCAGGTGCGACAAGAGTGGTCAGCACGGCGGCCGGCACGGCGTTCAGCGCCGCTTCCATGCGCGGGGGAATGCTCTTCATTCGGGTGATGAGGATATAACCGCCGATGCGGGTGGCGAAGGTGGCGACTGCTGCGGCGAGTATGACGAGCGCCATATGGAGATCGAATTCCATGGCTCAGACCTCGTGCACTTCGGATTGAAGGGCGTCGGCTTCGAGATCCGGCACCTCGCGCGGCAGCGGCAGCAGGGCAGCCAGCACGATGCCGGCGGCCGCACCCAGGCTGACATGCCAGGGCGAGCCGACATAGCGGTAGGCGAGCACTGATGCTACCGCGCTGACGAGCGCCACCGGCAGGAAGTTGTCGCGCTTGCGGAAGCCGAGGACGATGCCGAGGAAATAGGCCGGCAGCAAGATATCGAGTCCAATTGCCTTGGGATCGCCGATGAAGCCGCCGAGCAGGCCGCCGGCGACGCTGATCAGCACCCAGGGAATGTAGATGATGACGCCGAAGCCGAGATACCAGGCGAAGGTAAGCGGTTTGCCGGCTTCGCCCCGCTTGACCGCCTCGGCAAATTGCGGATCGACGAGGAGGAAAAAGGTGAAGAACTTCTGCACCGGGGTGAAATGGCCGATGTAGCGTGCTAAGGCCGCCGAATAGAGCACATGGCGAAAATTGACGGCTAGGATCGACAGCACGATCAGCCAGGCATGAACCTGGTGGCCGAAGAGTTCGATTCCGACCATCTGGCTGGCACCGGCATAGACCGTTGCGCTCATGAAGGCGGCCTCGGAAAGCGACATGCCGTTTTCAACCGCCAGTGCTCCGAACAGCGCGCCAAAGGGCGCCGATGCCAGCGCAACGGCCGAGCCGCCCCGCAAACCTTCAACAAAGTCGGCGCGATTCATGTGAGTGTCCTGTTGGAAATTCAGGTTTTCCTTATGGGCTACGGTCTTCCGCGGCAATTGAATTTCGTTGATTGACCGATCGATTTCGCTGAAGCATCAACGTCGTGATTGCATTTGTCGGAGAACCAGGCATGCAGAAAATCGGATTTTCCAGAAAAGGCTGAGATCGTTTCGCGCATCCGCGCTTATTTCGACCGCGAACTGGATCCCATCGGAACCCTGCCGGCCGAATTCCTGCTCGATTTTTTTACCGAGGAGATCGGGCCTTACTTCTACAATCGAGGGCTGAGAGATGCCCAGGCTGCCTTATTGAAGAGAATGGAAGACGTGGCCGAAGATATCCATCTTCTCGAGAGAGAGCAGAAATCCAGCGCCTGAAAATCAGACGGCAGGCCTGCTTAACGCCAAATTATGGCTGCGGCGATACGGTCGGCGCTTTCCTTCACCAGGTTGGTGTCATTTGGCCCTGATTGTCTCTGTTATTGATGAACCACGATCCGCCAGGCTTGCCAAGGCGATGCTCTTCCTCGCCTGGCTTGCGCTGGCGTCTGCGCTTTGCTGGTCCGAAACGGTATGGCGTGACGAAGTTCGCGCATTGTCACTGGCCCTTCAGGGAGACAATTTCGCCGCTATGCTTCGCCAACTGCAGGGTGAGGGGCATCCTGCCCTGTGGTATATCCTGCTGCGCGCCGCCTATGTCATAGTCGGCTCACCCGTCGTCTTGAAAATCGTCGCACTGACGATTGCGGCGGCCGCCGCCTACCTTCTTGTTTTCCGGTTGAAACTGCCCCTTCCCATCATGCTGCTGTCGCTGTTCAGCAGCTTCTCGATTTTCGATTATGCGGCAATGTCGCGAAATTACGGCATCAGCATGCTGGTGGTCTTCCTTGTCGTCCTGAGCTGGGAGAGGGGAGTATGCAACGGGATATTGCTCGGCTTTTTGTTTGCCTTGCTGGCAAATACCAATGTCCACTCGGCCGTCCTCGTCGGCGGCTTTCTCGCCTATTGGTTTTTCGATCTGGTTCTGGCGCGGCCAAGACCCCCTTTGAGCGCATATCGGGCCTTTGTGACAGCAGCTGCCATTGCCGCGGTCGGCGTTGTTCTGTGCGTCATGACGGTCTATCCGACCTTCAACGATGCCGGGCAGAACGATCTCGCGGACAAGAATTTCGCTTTGCTTGTCCTTTCTGCCTTTACCGCGGCCAGTTCCTATTTCATGGCATTCTACCCCGACCGGGTCCTTGAACTGGTCGTGGCTGATCCATCGCTCGCCCGGATTTTCGCGTCGCTCATGGCTGTGCTCATCTATGGCAGTCTGTTGGGGCTGGCCAACCGGCGACCGGCGATGTTCGCAGCAGCACTGGTTCTCCTCGGGCTTTCCCTGCTTTTTACGCTCGTTTACCCAGGTAGCTACAGGCATCAGGCGCTGTGGCTGGTCTTCATGATCGCAATCACCGCTTTGACCCAGCCGCCTCGGCTCGGCCCCGTCGATGTTGCCGGCACCGAAGCTGCCGTCGTCGTGAAGATCGGGCGTCTGTGCTTCATGATATTGCTCGCGCTGCAGGTCGCTTCCGGCATCGAGAGGGTCCATCAATTCCTTTTCACCGACATGCCGCTCAGCCGAGCCCAGGATCTCGGCTCGTTCATTGAATCTCGTCCTGATCTCAAGAATGCGATCATCATGGCGGATCCCGACTATCTCGTTGAAGCCTTGCCCTATTTCATTTCCAATCGCACCTATCTTCTAAGAGAGGAACGGTTCGGTGCCATTGTGCATTATACTCGCAATGCGCGGCTTTCTCTCAGCCTTGCCGACATTCTGCAGACGGCGCGGCAGTTGCAGCAGAGCGAGCATGCCCCCGTCGTCATTCTTCTCTCACAGCGGCTTGACCGAATTGCCGCGCCGGTCTCATTGCGCGAAAGTTACAATTGGCTGCTGTCCCTGACGCCAGAGGACATTCCCGCGTTCCGGAGCGAGACGACCCTCGTCAAGCGCTTCGGCCCCGTTGCCGGCAGCGATGAGACATTCGACGCCTATTTGTTGAAATAGTCGGCGATCGCAAGCTCATTGGCGCAAGGCATCTGCGCTTTTAATCACAGCGATGCCATGCGCCCGCATCTCGTCGATAGCGGCGGCAACACCTTCGGGGGTAATGCCGCGACTTGCATCCTCGATGAAGCGCACGCGCACACCAGGCATCATCTCGAGCGCGTCGAGCGCCGAGAACTTGACACAGTAATCGGTTGCCAGCCCGCAGACGTCGAGATCGGTGACACCCTGTTCCTGGAGAAAATTGGAAAGACCGGTCGAAGCATCCCGGTCATTGTCGCGGAATGCCGAATAGCTGTCGATCCCGGGATCCTCGCCCTTCTGCTGGATCAGGTCGATCTCTTCGGATCTCAGGTCCGGATGCAGTTCGGCGTCGAGCGTACCCTGGATACAGTGGTCGGGCCACATCATCTGTGGCTTGCCGGACAATTCGCCCATCTCGAAGGGAGCGGCGCCCGGATGGGCGGAGGCGAAACTGCCGTGGCCGGGCGGATGCCAGTCCTGCGAGGCGACGATCAAATCATATTTGCCGCTGTCGATCAGCCGGTTTGCGACGGGAACCACCTTGTCGCCGTCCGGCACCGGCAGATTGCCGCCGGGACAGAAGCCGTTTTGGATATCGACGAGCAGCAGCGCTTTCATCAAGGCCAATCCCTTCCGTTATTGCAATGCAAATGCCAAATGCACCGAACACACCACTAGTGGATTTCCCAGCGCGGGTGCGCAAGTGTTAATTCCAGTACCTCCGGTAGTGGCTGGTCGAAAAAGCACACGCTAATGCAACCATGGATATTGGTCGCGATGACTCTCCTCTCGAAATGGCGGGAGGCGAAGGTTTTACGCTGCGGGATCTCCCCGGCAGAGCCTCATTTTCCCGGTGTCAGCCTTCATCGGTTTACCGGCTGGGGTGCTGCAGCACCGTCTTCGACGGCGACGTCCGCTCGATCTTGCCCGCCGCTGCGATTTCTGCCTTTCTTGGCTCATCAGCAATCGAGATTGAAGCTATGTCCGAGCCTCAAGCAGATGAAAAGATCGATGCCACCTTTCGCAATGGCTCGCTGACTGCGACCGGGATCATTCTTGGTTTCTCCCTCAATTTCATCAGTCTCTGGGTGTCCAATCCCAATGACTGGAGCCGCGTCGATCTGCTACCGATGTCGTTCCTGACTGTCGGTATCGCCATTCAGGTGAAGGTATTTGCCGATCTGCTCGCGCGCGACTCCCTGCTCGCCGCAAAATATGACCGGGCTCGGCGACTGTTCCTGATCGGGCTGTCGATCGTCGCCGTCGGAATGGGGATCGCCCTGCTGAACGATATTCTCGGACTCAGCAGTATGCGGATGTTCGGGTAAGGGTTCCCACGCGGTATCACCGCAAATCACACGCGCTCGACGAACCCGTCCAGCACCCGTTTCTGGCCGGCGCGATCGAAATCGATCGTCAGCTTGTTGCCTTCGATGCCGGTGATGTTGCCGTTGCCGAATTTCAGGTGGAAGACGCGGTCGCCGAGGGTGAAGCGCGACGGCTCCGAGGACGTGGACTTCGCCACCAGTTCGCCGTCGATCATGCGCCCCTTCGGGCCGCTTTCGCCGTAACCGATGCGTTCGACGGCGTGGCCGGAGCGGGTGCCCCAATTGTCGCGCGTGGCGTCGGTCCTGTTGGCCTGCGCACGTTTCCAGCCGGGGGTCGAATAGGAGTTGGCGAAAGGTTCGGCCTTGTCGAAGCGGGACTGGCCGTAGCCGCCGCGGCCGTAAGCGCCGTAGCTCTGTTCCATCTCGGCGACCTCGACATGGGTCTCCGGCAGTTCGTCCAGGAAACGCGAGGGCAGGGTCGATTGCCAGAGACCGTGGATGCGGCGGTTGGAGACGAACCAGATGTGGCAGCGGCGTTTGGCGCGGGTAATGCCGACATAGGCGAGACGGCGTTCCTCCTCCAGGCCGGCGCGGCCGCTTTCATCGAGCGAGCGCTGGTGCGGAAAAAGGCCTTCCTCCCAGCCGGGCAGGAAGACGGTGTCGAATTCCAGGCCTTTGGCCGAGTGCAGCGTCATGATCGAGACGGCGTCGAGGTTCTCGTTGGTCTCGGCGTCCATGACGAGCGATACGTGCTCGAGGAAGCCGCGCATCGACTCGAAGCTTTCCATCGAGCGGATCAGTTCCTTCAGGTTTTCCAGTCGACCCGGGGCTTCGGCGCTCTTGTCGTTCTTCCACATGTCGGTATAGCCGGACTCTTCGAGGATCTGCTCGGCAAGTTCGGTATGCGGTGTGTTTTCAAGCAGCACCTGCCATCGGCGGAAGGATTGAATCACATCGAAGAGGGCTTTGCGCGCCTTTGGCTTCAGCTCGTCCGTTTCGATGATGTCGGCCGCTGCCGCCAGCATCGGGATGTCGCGGGCGCGGGCATAATCATGCAGCGCACGCACCGTCGTATCGCCGAGGCCACGCTTCGGCGTGTTGATGATGCGCTCGAAGGCGAGGTCGTCAGCGGGTTGTGCGACGAGCCTGAAATAGGCCATGGCATCGCGGATTTCGAGGCGCTCATAGAAGCGCGGGCCGCCAATGACGCGGTAGTTGAGGCCAAGGGTGACGAAGCGATCTTCGAATTCGCGCATCTGGAAGGAGGCGCGCACGAGGATCGCCATGTCGTTCAGCAGATGCTTGCTGCGCTGGAGTTGCTCGATCTCCTCGCCAATGGCGCGGGCTTCCTCCTCGGAGTCCCAGGAGGCGTGAACCTGCACCTTGACGTCATCGGGATCGGTGCGATCGGTGAACAGCGTCTTGCCCAGGCGCCCTTCATTATGGGCGATCAGATGGGCGGCGGCACCGAGGATATGTTCGGTCGATCGGTAGTTGCGCTCGAGCTTGATCACTTTGGCGCCCGGGAAATCCTTCTCGAAGCGAAGAATATTGTCGACCTCCGCACCGCGCCAGCCATAGATCGACTGGTCGTCGTCACCGACGCAGCAGACATTCTGCGGCTCGCCCTTGCTGCGCTGGGCCAGCAGCCTCAGCCACATATATTGGGCGGTGTTGGTATCCTGATATTCGTCGACGAGGATATAGCGGAAGCGGCCGTGATATTCCTTTAGGAGATCCGGATTCTTGCGGAAGATCGCGATCGGATGCATCAGCAGGTCGCCGAAATCGCAGGCGTTCAGCGTCGACAAGCGCGCCTGATAGGCGAAATAGAGATCGCGGCCGCGGCCATTGGCGAAGGCGCGGGCATCGCCTTCGGGAATATCGGCCGGTCCGAGGCCCTTGTTCTTCCAGGTGTCGATCATGCCGGCGAACTGCTTTGCCGGCCAGCGCTTGTCGTCGAGACCTTCGGCCTGGATCAACTGCTTGATCAGGCGGACGACGTCATCGGTGTCGAGGATGGTGAAATCGGAACTGAGGCCAACCAACTCGGCATGGCGGCGCAGAAGCTTGACGCCGATTGAATGGAAGGTGCCGAGCCAGGGCATGCCTTCGACGGCGCCGCCGACGAGCAGGGCGATGCGCTCCTTCATCTCGCGCGCGGCCTTGTTGGTAAAGGTGACGGCGAGGATCTGCGACGGGAAGGCGCGGCCGGTATTGAGGATGTGGGCGATGCGGGTCGTCAGCACGCGTGTCTTTCCGGTGCCGGCGCCGGCGAGCACGAGGACAGGACCTTCCAGCGTTTCGACGGCTTCAGTCTGTTCCGGGTTCAGTCCAGCGAGATAATCCGGCCGCTTTCCGCCGTCGCGCGCCGCCATGGCGCGGGCGGCGATGCCGCCGCCAGCGGCGGGTCTTCCGGCTGCGGCGACGGACGGCTGCGGCTTGCGCGCCACTTCGCCGGGCTCTTCGTCGAAGAAGGGAATATCGTCGAAACTATTGCTCATGGCGCGTAATGTAGTGATTCGGGAAGGAAAGACCAGAAAAGATGTTCTGCTTTCATTCCCAAACCACCACTATTGCCTGGGTGCGGGTGGCGAGGCTGCCGCGGGTGAGCGGGCGAAAAATTCCGATCCAGCCTGTCGGAACCGGCGCCGACCAGACGTCCTCGAAGCACGGACAGAAGTCCGGGATACTCGCCAACAAGGAGGCTGTCTATGCCGAAGGTCATTGCAAATCTCTGGTTCGCCGAGCAGGCACGCGAAGCCGTCGAATTCTACGTGTCGATCATTCCGGATTCCAGGATCGGCCGCACCACCATACTTCCGGCGGAAACGCCGAGTGGGCCTCCCGGCAGCGTCGAGCTGATCGAATTCACGCTCGGCGACCAAGCTTTCCTGGCGATGAAGGCCGGCCCGCTCGATAGCTTCAACCACTCGTTCTCGATCGCGGTTCTTCTCGATAGCCAGGCGGAGATCGACCGGATATGGGATGGCTTCCTCGCCAATGGCGGCACGCCGGAGGCATGCGGCTGGCTGAAAGACCGCTGGGGCCTGTCCTGGCAGATCGTGCCGCGCGCTCTCTCGGAGATGATCGCCGACGAAGACCGCGAGCGGGCAAGGTGCGTCACCGAAGTCATGCTCGGGATGGTCAAGATCGATGTGGCTGCGCTGGAGAAAGCGTTCAACGGCTGAGAGCCGGGAGGCGCACGATCGCAATAAACCGGCGGGGGTGACTTCGCCCGGTTTCATCCTGCGGGGGCGCGCTCACTGCCCCGCAATCAGAGCCGGCTTGCTCTTGCCGGCGGGAAATCGCCGATTTTCCACGGCTCGAATCACGGGCGCTATTGCACACCTTTTTGACCTTCATGTCACGTCGCTAAATGTGCTGATATCGCGACGCCCCTTTTCTCAACTACAATAAGAAACAGATTCGTAGAGTAAAAAAATACCGGTGCATGCACAATTTTGTGCATTGCCACAAACGGCCGGTCAGCGTGGAATATACCTACGAAACTATTGATTCTTAGGAACGCCGTGGCCATCTCGATGGTTATACGGCTTAGAGCCTGCGGCATAACCTTAATGGAGGTCCCATGCTGAGTGAATCCGTATTCGATGCGTTTACCCGCAGTTATGAAGCGCGTCGCGAAAGCGACATGTCGGTCTCGGAATATCTTGATCTCTGCAAGACCGATCCGATCGCCTATGCCAACGCCACCGAGCGTCTGCTCGCTGCCATAGGCGAACCACAGATGGTGGACACCGCCAAGGACGCGCGCCTCGGCAGGATCTTCATGAACAGGACGATCCGGGTTTATCCGGCCTTTGCCGGTTTTCACGGCATGGAAGAGACAATCGAACGCATCGTCTCCTTCTTTCGGCATGCAGCGCAGGGGCTCGAGGAGCGCAAGCAGATTCTTTATCTGCTCGGTCCGGTCGGGGGCGGCAAGTCGTCGTTGGCTGAGCGGCTGAAGCAGTTGATGGAAGTGCATCCGATCTATGTGCTGAAGGCGGGCGAAGAGATCAGCCCCGTGTTCGAAAGCCCGCTCAATCTCTTCGATCCGGAGACGATGGGCCTGCTCCTGCAGGAGCAATACGGGATCCCGCAGCGGCGGCTGAACGGATTGATGAGCCCGTGGTGCCTGAAGCGGCTCGACGATTTCGGAGGCGATATCTCCCGATTCCGCGTCGTCAGGATACAACCCTCGCGATTGCGCCAGATCGCAATTGCCAAGACCGAGCCAGGCGATGAGAACAACCAGGACATCTCCTCGTTGGTCGGCAAGGTAGATATCCGCAAGCTGGAAACCTACTCTCAGAACGATCCGGATGCCTACAGCTATTCGGGCGGGCTGAACCGCGCCAATCAAGGCGTGCTCGAATTCGTGGAGATGTTCAAGGCGCCGATCAAGATGCTGCATCCGTTGCTGACGGCCACGCAGGAGGGCAACTATATCGGCTCGGAGAATATCGGCGCCATACCTTTCTCCGGAATCGTCCTTGCTCATTCGAATGAGGCGGAGTGGCAGACTTTCAAGGCCAACAAGAACAATGAGGCCTTCATCGACCGTATCTGCGTGATCAAAGTGCCTTATTGCCTGCGGGTGACAGAAGAACAGAGGATCTACGAAAAGCTGATCGAGGGATCGGAACTGGTGGACGCACCATGCGCCCCGGCAACGCTCGAAATGCTGGCGCGTTTCTCCGTTCTTTCGCGTCTGCGCAAGCACGAGAATTCGACCTTCTTCTCGAAGATGCGCACCTATGACGGGGAGAGCCTGAAAGAAAGCGATCCGCGTGCCCGCAGCGTCCAGGAATACCGGGATGCTGCCGGTATCGACGAAGGCATGGACGGAATATCGACCCGCTTCGCCTTCAAAGTGCTCGCCTCCACCTTCAATCACGACACGACTGACATTGGCGCTGATCCCGTCCATCTGATGTATGTGCTGGAACAGGCGATCCGTCGCGAGCAGTTTCCCGATGATGTCGAGAAGCGTTATCTGGAGTTCATCAAGGCCGATCTTGCGCCACGCTACGCAGAGTTCATTGGCAACGAGATACAGAAGGCCTATCTTGAATCTTATGCGGACTACGGACAGAATCTGTTCGACCGCTACGTAGATTATGCCGATGCCTGGATCGAAGATGTGGACTTCAAGGATCCCGATACTGGTCAGCTTCTCGACCGCGAGCTCCTCAATCAGGAGCTGACGAAGATCGAAAAGCCGGCGGGAATCGCCAATCCGAAGGATTTCCGCAACGAAATCGTCAAGTTCTCACTGAGATCGCGGGCAGCGAATGGCGGAAAAAATCCGTCATGGACGAGCTACGAGAAAATCCGGGAAGTCATCGAGAAGCGTATGTTCTCGCAGGTCGAAGATCTCTTGCCGGTGATTTCCTTCGGATCGAAGAAGGATTCGGAAACAGAAAAGAAGCATAGCGAATTCGTCTCGCGCATGGCCGCGCGAGGTTACACGGAACGGCAGGTTCGGCGCCTCGTCGAATGGTACATGCGCGTCAAACAGGCAAGTTAATGCGGAGCCATTATGCACATTGTCGACCGGCGGCTAAATCCGCGCGGTAAAAGTCTGGAAAATCGTCAGCGGTTCCTTCGACGTATGAAGGGAGCCGTGCAGCAGGCGGTGAAACGTTCGCTGCAAAATCGAAACATTCGAGACGTGCTCGACGGCGGGGAGATCAGCCTGCCGATCGATGGGATGGCAGAACCAAGCTTTCGAAGGGGTGAAGGTGGCATCGCCGACCACATCCTGCCCGGGAACCGGGCTTTCGTCGAGGGGGACATCATTCCGCGGCCGCCGGGCGGGAAGGGCGGAAAACCAAAAGATGCAGGCGAGGGCGACGGTGAGGATGGCTTCCGTTTCGTACTGACGCGGGAGGAATTCCTCGATGTGTTCCTTGACGACCTCGAATTGCCAGACCTCGCCAAGCGGCGTCTAGCCGAAACCGAGGAGGAAACTCCGTTCCGGGCCGGCTATTCCGTATCAGGGTCGCCTTCCAACATTGCCGTCGGCCGCACGACGAAGCTGGCAATGATGCGCCGCGTTGCGCTTGGCCGCCCACGCCGCGAAGAAATCGAAGCCCTGCAGCGGCAGATCGAGGAATGCGAGGACGAGGAGACCCGTCTGGCGCTTGAGACAAAACTCAAAGCCCTGACGGAAAAAAGCCGGCGCATTCCCTATATCGATCCGCTGGATGTCCGCTATCGCCGCTTCGAAAACGAGCCGAAGCCAGTCGCGAAAGCGGTGATGTTCTGCCTGATGGACGTGTCAGGCTCCATGTCGGAGCACATGAAGGACCTCGCGAAGCGATTCTATCTGCTGCTCTACCTTTTCCTGTCGAAACGCTACAAGAAGGTGGAAATCGTCTTCATCCGTCATACCGACAGGGCTGAGGAGGTCGATGAGGAAACCTTCTTCTACGGCCCGGCGACGGGTGGCACGCTGGTTTCGAGTGCGCTTGCCGCAATGCGGGCAATTATCGCAGCGCGTTTCGACCCGGCGGAGTGGAATATTTATGGTGCCCAGGCCTCGGATGGCGACAACGCCCATTCGGACGGAAATCTGACCGGGCAGCTGCTGCGCGAGATTTTGCCGCTATGCCAGTATTTCGCCTATATCGAAGTCGGCGAGGAGGGCGGCGATTCTTCAATATCGCGATCGCCGCTGTGGATGCTCTATGATGGGATCCGTTCCGAACCGCTGCCGCTTTCAATGCGCAAGGTCTGCCGGCGAAGCGAAATATTCCCTGTTTTCCACGATCTCTTCCAGAAACGTGAGGCACAGTCGAAGGTGACGCCATGACCATGACGGTGAGGCCAAGAGAGCGGCTCCTATTCGAGGGGGCCGACTGGGACTTTGCAACGCTGCAGCGCATCCACGATGCGTGCGAAGAGATCGCGCTCGGTGAACTCGGCCTCGATGTCTATCCGAACCAGATCGAAGTCATTACCTCGGAGCAGATGCTGGATGCCTATTCCTCAACCGGCATGCCGCTCTTTTACCGTCATTGGTCCTTCGGAAAGCACTTCGCGCATCACGAGACCTTCTACCGCCGCGGGATGCGCGATCTTGCCTACGAGATCGTCATCAACAGCTCTCCCTGCATCTCCTATCTGATGGAGGAAAACACGGCGACGATGCAGACGCTCGTCACCGCCCATGCGGCCTTCGGCCACAATCACTTCTTCAAGAACAACTATCTCTTCAAGCTCTGGACCGATGCCGAGGGAATTCTTGATTATCTCGATTTCGCCAAGGGCTATATCACCCGCTGCGAAGAGCGCTACGGGGAGACGGCGGTCGAAAGAACGCTCGATGCGGCGCATGCGCTCATGTCGCATGGGGTGCATCGATATGCCGGCAAGACCACCATCGACCTTCGCCAGGAGGAGAAGCGGGAACAGGAGCGTCGCGCCCACGAGGAGCAGATGTTCAACGATCTGTGGCGCACGGTTCCCGTCGGGAAGGCGAAGAAGACGGGTGACATAGGCTTGGAAAAGCGGCGCGCCGCGCTCGGTCTCCCGCAGGATAATATCCTCTATTTTCTCGAGAAATCTGCGCCCCGGCTGCAGCCGTGGCAGCGAGAGATCCTTCGCATCGTGCGCCACGTCGCGCAATATTTCCATCCCCAGCGGCAGACCAAGGTGATGAACGAGGGAACCGCCACCTTCGTCCACTATCAGATCATGAACCGACTTCACGAGCGGGGGCAGATCAGCGACGGCAACTTCCTCGAATTCCTGAAGTCGCACGCCAATGTCGTCTTCCAGCCAAACTACGACGATCGGCGGTTCTCGGGTTTCAATCCCTATGCGCTTGGTTTTGCGATGATGCAGGACATCGAGAGGATCGTCACGAAGCCGACGGAAGAGGACCGGGCATGGTTTCCCGATATCGCGGGAAGAGGCGACGCGATGGGGGTCCTGCGCGACATCTGGGCGAATTACCGCGACGAAAGTTTCATCAGCCAGTTCCTCAGTCCGAACCTGATCCGGCGGTTTCGGCTGTTCCATCTCTACGACGACCCGGAACAGACCGAAGGTGTGCTGGTTTCGGCAATTCACAATGAACGCGGCTATCTGCGCATTCGCCGCCAGCTCTCCCGCGAATACGATATCGGCTGGACCGATCCGGCAATCGATATCGTCGATGTCGATCTCGCCGGCGACCGTCGCCTGTTGCTGCAGCATATCGTCATGAACGGCTGCTATCTGCAGGAAGGTGACACGAAGCTCGTCCTGCAACATCTTGCCGATCTTTGGGGCTACGATGTGCTGCTTCAGGAAATCGACGGTTCGAGCAGCGTGGCGAAGGAACACTCGGCAAGCCCGCGCAAGATCGTTCAATGATCCGGTTTTTTGCAACGTGTCGGGCTAAAGCGCATCGTACGCCTCCATCCTTTGTCCGCATCCGGCGGCGATCGGCAATTATCGATGGCAACAAACACAAAGGCTGCGTAATTTAACGCCGCTGCAATCGTTCATATTGGTCTCCACTCAACCCAATTCCACCTTGCAGCGACCTTTCGGGATAGCGCAAAGGCGAGCGACAATGAGTGAAACGCGGCGGAAGCTGACGACGATCTTCTGTGCTGACGTGCAAGACTACACACGGCTGATGGGGGCCGACGAGGAGGGGACGCTTGCGACGCTGAAGCGCTGCCGCGACGCGATGGCACATTTGATCGAGAGCCATGGCGGCCGCGTCGTCAACACCTGGGGCGACGGACTGATCGCCGAGTTTCCGAGCGTCGTCGAAGCCGTGCGCGCGGCCGTCGATACCCAGAACGAACTTGCCGGCTTCAATGCCGGCCGCCCGAGCGACGGGCGCATGCTCTTCCGCATCGGCATCAATCTCGGCGACGTGATCGTCGAAGGCGATGAAATTTATGGCGACGGCGTCAATATCGCCGCGCGGCTGCAGACGTCGGCTTCGCCCGGAGGCATCGTAATATCAAGCACCGTCTACGATCAGGTGCGCAACAAGGTGGCTGTTGGTTTCGAGTTTCTCGGGCCGCTGACAGTGAAGAACGTCGAAGAGGGCGTGCCGAGCTACGCGGTCAAGATCGGCGAGGGAGGCGACGAAACGCCGCCTGGCGAACGACCCACCGCCCGGCAACAGCCAGCCGCCGCCGTCACGGCCGAGGCAAGGCCGGTGTCCGGCGGACGGAGGCTGTTTGCCGCGCTTGGCGTCATCGCCGTCGTGCTGATCTTCATCAATCTCCTGTCGTGGCAGGGTGTTTTTTGGGCGCGCTTTCCACTGCTTGCGATAGCCGTTGTTGCAGCGCTCGCCTGGAATCGTGAACAGACGCGTTTCGACCGCAGGATGGTCACGCTCGCGATTGTGGCGCTCGGCATCATCGGCATCAACGTCCTCACCTGGAGCGGGACCTTCTGGGCGGTTTGGCCGATACTGGGGATCGCATCGACCATCGGCCTGCGGTGGTCGCTGAGTCGATAGCTAGTTCTTCACTGTTATCTCGCTTCAGTAACGACGGCGACAAGAGGTTTTCGAGTTTCGTTCAAGCAAAAGTGAGCGGCCGGGTTATTTCCAATCTTCGCTGATATTACAAATCGGTAATGCCGGCCGCTTATCCTTGTCGGTAAGCTGTAAACGCGCGATATTGTCGCATCAGATGGGAAGCTTGATCCCGCAGCGCCTCTTTCGACCGACCCTGGTCCAACCTCGAGTCCCTCCGGAGACGTGAATGGCCTTTTGGAAGCAGTTTATACTTTCGCTCATCGTCATCATTGCCGGTTTTGCCGCGTGGGTTTTCTTTGCGCCCGGCGCCGGCGATAAGATGCGCGATGCAGGCATTCCGGATGGCCTCATTTCCATGATCGCGCCTCAGGCTCCTGAAACAGCCGATGCCGGTGCTTCCGCTGGGGCCGAGGGACAACGGGGCGAAGGGCAAGGACAGGGTCAAAACCGCCGCGGCGGCGGGCGCAACAGCGCCATTCTCGTCGCGACGGAAGCCGTCGTCCAGGGCGTCGTCAACGACCGGCTGAATGCCATCGGTACAGGCGATGCGATCCGTTCCGTCGCGGTGACGCCGCAGGCATCGGGCACGATCCGCGAAATCCTCATCAAGTCGGGCGACAGGGTGAAGGCCGGGCAGGTGCTCGCCAAGCTCGACAGCGAGGAGCAGGTGATCGCCCGCGGCCAGGCGGACGTGGCGGTGAAGGCCGCGGTCGAGAAATCCAATCTCTATCACAACATCAAGTCCAGCGTGTCGCGCATGGACGTCTTCGATTCCGAGATCGCCGAGCAGGGCGCGCGACTGCAGTTGCAGGCCGCCGAACTCAATCTCGCCCGACGCAACATCACGGCCCCGATCGACGGCATCGTCGGCATCGTGCCCGTCAATATCGGCGACAATGTCACCACAACCACGCCGATCGTCACACTGGACGATCGGTCGGAAATCCTCGTCGATTTCTGGGTGCCGGAGCGCTTTGCCAACACGGTTGCGGTCGGCCAGCCGGTTGAGGCGATGTCGGTGGCAAGACCGGGGCAGATGTTTTCCGGCGTGATCGAGGCTGTCGACAACCGCATTGATGCGGCAAGCCGCACGCTGCGCCTGCGCGCCCGCATCGACAATGCCTCCGACGAGCTGCGCGCCGGCATGTCCTTCAGCGTCAGCATGAAATTCCCTGGCGACAAATATCCGGCGGTCGATCCGCAGTCGGTGCAGTGGGATTCGCAAGGGTCCTTCGTCTGGCGCGTGATCGACGACAAGTCGCACAAGGTGCGCGTGAGCGTCGTGCAGCGCAATCCCGACTTCATTCTCGTCAAGGCCGACCTCAAGGACGGCGACAAGATCGTGACGCAGGGCCTGCAGCGCGTGCGTGAGGGTGGCGCGGTGCGTGTTTCCGCCGATGTTGCCGCGAGTGGGGAGGTCGCCACCCAATGAACGTGACGGAACTGCCTCAGGACCGAGCGTCGGGCAAGCAGAGTTTCACCGCGCTTTTCGTTCGCCGGCCGATCCTGGCGCTGGTGTTCAATACGCTGATGGTCGTCGCCGGCCTTGCAGCCTATGTCGGCGTCGAGGTGCGGGAGCTGCCTGATGTCGACCGTCCGGTCGTCACCGTGCGCACCACTTTCGACGGCGCTTCACCGCAGACGATCGACCAGGAACTGACCAAGGTGATCGAGGGTGCAGTCGCCCGCGTCAGCGGCCTGAAGTCGATCTCCTCGACCTCTTCCTTCGGCCAGAGCCGGGTGACGCTCGAATTCTCCGATGCGATCGATCTCGCGGTCGCCGCCAACGACGTGCGCGATGCAATCGGCCGCATCACGCAGAACCTGCCAGACGAGGCAGATGCGCCGCAGATCGTCAAGGCGGATTCGGATTCTTCGCCGATCATGCGCCTTGCCGTCACCTCCACCAAGCTCAACATGGACGACCTGACGCAGCTCGTCGAGAACGAGGTGATCGATCGCCTCGCCTCCGTCGATGGCGTCGCGGATGTCGAGGAATATGGCGACCAGGAGAAGGTCTTCCGCGTCGATGTCGATCAGGGGGCGCTCGCCAGCCGCGGGCTCACCATTGGCGACCTTACCAAGGCGCTCGACAATGCCGCGCTCGACGTGCCGGCCGGCTCGCTGAAGAGCGCGACGCAGGATATCGTCGTGCGTGCCACCGCCAATCTGCAGACGCCGGCGGATTTTTCCGATGTCATGCTGCAAGACCGCGTCCGGCTGGGCGATGTCGCGACGGTGACGCTCGGGCCGCGCGACGGCGATACGGCGCTGCGCTCGAACGGCAAGCCCGGCATCGGCCTTGGCATCATCCGTCAGGCGCAGTCGAATGCGCTCAATATTTCGACCGGCATCAAGGCGGCCGTCGAGCAACTATCGAAGACGCTGCCCGAGGGAACGACGATCGCCATCACCAGCGACGATGCGGTCTTCATCAAGGGCGCGATCCATGAGGTGGTGCTGGCGCTGGTGCTTGCCGCCGTCATCGTCACCGCGGTTATCTATCTCTTCCTGCGCGACTGGCGGGCAACGCTGATCCCGGCCGTCAGCATGCCCGTGGCGCTGATCGGCACGCTGGCGGCAATTTACATGGTCGGTTTCTCCATCAACATCCTGACGCTGCTCGCCATCGTGCTGGCGACCGGCCTCGTCGTCGACGACGCGATTGTGGTGCTCGAAAACATCGTGCGCCGGCGCGCCGAGGGCATGGGACCGCGCGCGGCCGCCGTGCTCGGCACGCGCGAAGTGTTCTTCGCAGTTATCGCCACGACAGCGACGCTGGCGGCCGTCTTCATCCCGCTTTCGTTCCTGCCGGGGCAGGTCGGCGGTCTCTTCCGCGAATTCGGCTTCGTGCTCGCCTTCTCGGTCGGACTATCGTCAATCGTGGCGCTGACGCTCTGCCCGATGCTCGCCTCGCGCATGCTGACGAAGCCGATGATTGAGGATCACGGCGCGCTCGGCCGCGTCGGCGGGGCTTTCGCCAGCCTCTACAAATGGGCGCTGCACGGCTGCCTCAACGCGCCATTCGTCGTCATCCTGTTTTCGGTGATGTTTGCCGGCGCGGCGCTCATCGCCTTCTCGACGGTCAAGAGCGAGCTCACGCCGGAAGAAGACCGGTCACTGGTGATGATGCGGCTGACGTCGCCGCAGGGATCGAGCCTCGAATATACCCGCGACAAGATGCAGCTCGTCGAGGAATATCTGCAGCCGCTGGTCGATGGCGGCGACATCCGCAACGTCTTCTCGATCTCCGGGCAGGGCGGCTCGCTGAACAGCGGCTTCATGGTGCTGACGCTTGCTCCCTGGGGAGAGCGTCACCGGACGCAGTCCGAGATCGTCGGCGACATCAATCAGGCGGCGGCGAAGGTGCCGGCGCTGCGCGGCAACGCCATATCTTCCAACAGCCTGCGCATCCGCGGCGCCGGCAGCGGTGTGCAGATGGCGCTTGTTGGTAACGATCACGAGGCGCTGACGGCGGCGGCCGCCAAGCTGGTGCAGGCGCTCGACGCCACCGGCCAATACGATACGCCGCGGCTCACCAACGAGCCCAGTCAAGCGCAGGTGTCGGTGGCGATCGACCGCGAGCGTGCTTCCGATCTCGCCATCGACATCACGGGGCTGTCGACGGCGATCCAGTCGCTGCTCGAAGGGCGCTCGGTGGTCGATGTCTTCGTCGACGGCGAATCCTATCCCGTGCTTTTGACTTCGACGACGCGGCCTATCGATGATCCCACGGATCTCGAAAACGTGTTCCTGAAAACCGGTGACGGCAAGATCGTGCCGATGTCCGTCATCGCCACGATGAAGGAAGGATCGGTCGCGCCGCAGCTGAACCGCGAGCAGCAGCTCGCCTCCGTCGCGATCACCGCCGGCCTCAAGAACGGCATGTCGCTCGGCGATGCCGTGAGACAGGTGACGGAACTTGCCGAGCCCCTGCTGCCGCCCGGCGCACGTTTGCTGCCGCTTGCGGAAGCCGCGACGCTGGAAGAGAATTCGAGCGGCATGGCGCTGACCTTCGGCTTTGCCATCGTCATCATCTTCCTGGTACTCGCCGCCCAGTTCGAAAGCGTGCTCTCATCGGTAATCATAATGTCGACGGTGCCGCTCGGCCTTGCCTGCGCCGTCTTCGCTTTGATCATCACCGGTTCCAGCCTGAACATCTACAGCCAGATCGGCCTGGTGCTGCTCGTCGGCGTGATGGCTAAGAACGGCATCCTGATCGTCGAATTCGCCAATCAGTTGCGTGACAGGGGCGAGAACGTGCGCTCTTCGATTGAGAAGGCCTGCGCGCTGCGCCTTCGCCCCGTGATGATGACGATGATCGCCACCATCCTCGGCGGCGTGCCGCTGGTCTTTGCCCACGGCGCGGGTGCGGAAGCGCGCGTGGCGCTCGGCTGGGTGATCGTCGGCGGCCTGGGCTTCGCGACGCTGGTGACGCTGTTCATCACGCCGGTCGCCTATCTCCTGCTTGCCCGCTTCGCCAAGCCGCATGCCCACGAGGAGGCGCGCCTGCACGAGGAGATGTCGGTCGCGACGAGGCTGCCCCCGGCCCCCGACGAGGAGCAGCTGCAGGCCGCCGAGTAAGCCTTCCATGCGCATTGAACACGCCGCCGGATTGCCATTCGGCGGCGTTTCTTATGGTGTATGAAGCCTTGCGGAATAAGATAAATTTCCTCTGAAGATTAGCCGTTTTTTAAGCATAAGCCGCAATGATCGTGGCCAGGAACCGACTGGCCTTCTTCGTTTCTTGAAGGCAATGCGCTGGAGACCCAGCGACCCCGGACATGAGTGTCTGTGCGGAAGGTTCATCCCTGTTCAGTTGCGTTCTGTTGTGTTTTTGGAGTCTAGTTCCGTGAGTATTTATCAGCGCGTCTCCGTTGATGCGGCGCTCCATGTGCTGCGTGATATCAATCGCAATATGACGGTCACGCAGAACCACATCACGACAGGCATGCGTGTTGCCAAAGCGGCCGACAATGCTGTTTACTGGTCGATCGCCACCACCGCGCGCACCGACAACAAGGCCATTTCGGCGGTCCAGGACGCGCTCGGCATGGCGGCTGCGACAATGGGCACGGCCTATACCGGTGTCCAGAACGTCATCGACGTTGTCTCCGAGATCAAGGCCAAGCTCGTCGCCGCCACCGAGGACGGGGTCGACAAGAACAAGATCAACGAAGAACTCAAGCAATTGCAGGAGCAACTGCGCAGCGTTTCGGAATCGGCGACCTTCAACAGCGACAACTGGGTGATCCTCACCAATGATGCGACGCCGACGCGGCCGCGCCAAATCCCGGCCTCCTTCATCCGCAATGCCGACGGCACGGTCTCCGTGGGCATGCTGAGCTACCATATCGACAACACGCCTGTGGGGGCGACCACGTCCAAGGATGCGCGCTACCTGATCGACGACCGGGCCACTGGTTCCGGCGAATACGGCGTGTTGACCTCGGCCTACTTCGCTACGGAACTCGGCGCTTCGCAGGACTACGTGCTGATGACCAGCAAGAACGGCACCACCACCGGTCAGGTGGTGATTTCCGTCTCTTCAAGCACGACGAAAGGTCAGCTCAGCGAAATGATCAGCGTGGTCGATGCCGCCCTGACGCAGCTGACCACGGTCGGATCGGCCTTCGGCGCGCTGGAAAAACGCATCGAGCTGCAGAACGACTTCGCCACTCAGCTGCACGACAACATCACCGCCGGCATCGGCCGGCTCGTTGATGCCGACATGGAGGAGGAGTCGAGCAGATTGAGGGCGCTGCAGACGCAGCAGCAGCTCGGCCTCCAATCGCTGAACATTGCCAATGCGACCTACGACACGGTCAGGCAGTTGTTCCAGAATTTCTAAGGGTGAGATTGGTCGCTTGGAGCGGCACTGCGATGTTTGTTGTTTGAGGTCCGAGTATCTCGGAGGAAGATTTGGCGCGCCCACTTCTCCTCCTCATTCCTGTGCTCGTCACAGGAATGAGGAGGAGAACGAAGCGCGCCCGCCGACCCGGTAAAAACTGGTGATATCCGTGCCTTGCTGCAACATGGCTGCTGTTTCGGCGCCTGAAATTCCCCTATCAAGGGAACATCTTCATTTTCTTGCCGTAATCCTTGCCATTTGCTCGCATCAGTTTTGAACGGAGACCGTCCTGTCCATGATCAAGAAATTCATACTTCTGGCTGTCGCAGCAAGCTATCTCAGCGCCTGCACGACGACCGATCCCTATACTGGTGAGCAGAAGGTTTCCAATACCGCGGGCGGTGCTGCGCTCGGCGCGCTCGGTGGCGCTCTTGTCGGTGTGGCCGTTGGCGGCGGCGGGCATGGCAAGCGCAACGCAGCGCTGATCGGCGCCGGTATCGGCGCGCTGGCCGGCGGCGCGATCGGCAACTACATGGACCAGCAGGAAGCCGAGCTTCGCGCCCAGCTCGAAGGTACCGGCATCTCCGTCACCCGCCAGGGCGACAACATCATTCTCAACATGCCCTCGAACATCACTTTCGATGTCGACCAGGACGCGGTGAAGCCGGGCTTCTATCCGACGCTGAATTCGGTGGCGATCGTGCTGCGCAAGTTCAACCGCACCCTGATCGACGTCAACGGCCATACGGATTCGACCGGCAGCCTGCAGCATAACCAGGACCTGTCGCAGCGCCGCGCGCTTTCGGTTGCCGATTATCTCGGCGGCCAGGGCATCGACCAGCGCCGCGTCTCCGCCGTCGGCTTCGGCCCGTCCCAGCCCGTCGCCTCCAACGCGACCGAGGCCGGCCGCGCCCAGAACCGCCGCGTCGAGATCCAGATCGCGCCCATCACGCAGGGTTGAGTCAGAAGCTCGTCCAGACATAGAAGGTCGGGCCATCGCCCGGCCTCTTTTGTGTGTGTACCTGCTTCAATGCTGCATCGTCGCGCCCTTGGTGATCTTGTCGACGATTTTCTTGTCAGCTCTGAGCGCGATGCCGACGACCTTTGCGTCGTCGGGGGCGTATTCGGCGAAGACGGCGCGATTGGCGGCATCATGGCCGGTCGCAAACATTTCCTCGATGAAGATGGAAGAGGTCACCTCGCGCTCCAGCGCGCGGCGGTGGATGCTCGCGATCGTCGCTTCGTCGGCGGAAAGCACGATGATTGGCTGGACCGATAGCGGGTTGTAGAGATTGCCGGCACGATCCTTGTAGGGCTCGCCGATGATCTCGGGATATTGCCCGGCGATGCCTGTCGAAAGGAAAGCCGTGACGTTCAGCTTCTGCCAGCCGGCAAGATTGTTTCGCAGGACGATCGCAATTTTGGTATCAAACATTCCGGTCTCTCTCATCAGGGTATCTAAACACGTTGAGCCAGGATCTAACGCCGCAGGCCTTCGAGGGTCTTGAACGTTTGTGCGAGCCGCAGGGCGGTAGCGACATGCCGGCTGCGCCCGCCGGCAGCGGCATCCTGACTGCGCCCGCCTTTCCCGGCATCGAGCGTATCGAGGCGCAGTTTTCCGGCAATGTCTTCGAGCCGCACCGGCACGATACCTATGCGCTCGGTGTCACGCTGCACGGCATCCAGGCCTTCACCTATCGCGGCGAGCGGCGCTTCAGCCTGCCGGGGCAGGTGATCGTTTTGCATCCCGACGAAGAGCATGACGGCGGGGCGGCGACCGAGGCTGGGCTGCACTACCGCATGCTCTACCTGGAGCCCTCGCTGCTGATGGAATGCCTGGAGGCGGAGAAGGTCGGGCTTCCCTTCGTCGAGCAGCCGGTCATCGGCGACGAGGCCTTGGCGAAGGTGCTTCTGAGCGCGCTCGGCGAACTTGATCGCGAGTTGGACGAGCTTTTTGTCGATGATTTCGTCAGCCGTGTTGCCGGCGGCCTGTCGCGGCATTCGCAGATGCGTCGCCGGGCATTGGGCGCAGTCGCCTGGCGGCAGGTGCGGGCGGCGCGCGATTATCTGGAAGCGCATGCGCTGCGGCCCGTACGCTCGGGCGAGCTGGAGAGGATTACCGGGCTCGACCGCTTCACGCTGTCACGGCATTTCCGCACGGCCTTTGCCACCAGCCCACACCGTTACATGCTGATGCGGCGCCTGCAGCAGGCGAGGGCGCGGATGGGTGACGACGAAGGTTTTGCCGATGTGGCGGCTGCGACGGGCTTTGCCGACCAGGCGCATTTCAATCGCCATTTCAAGAAAGCCTATGGCATCACCCCTGGGCAGTGGACGATGCTTAGGCGGGGTTTTCAGCAAGGCCGGAACGGCGCGCGATAAAGCGGGCAAGCGCCGGCCCGATCAGCAGAATGACCAGGAAACGGCCGGTCTGCATGGCCATGACGAAGGGCACGTCGACATCGCTTGATGCGGCGATGATGGCGACGGAATCGGCGCCGCCGGGGCTGGTGGCGAGATAGGCGGTCAGCGGATCGATGCCGGCGAAGACGTGCAGTGCCGCTGCCATGCAGCCGCAGAGCGCCATCAGCAGCACAATGCAGGCCGCGACCCGCGGCAGGGCGCGCGCCACATGGCTGATGATCGAGCGGGTGAAACGCAGGCCGATGCTCCAGCCGACGAGCGCATAGGCGGTGGCAAGCAGCCACATCGGCAGCTCGATCTTCAAAAGGCCAACGCCCTGCAGGAAGGCGCCGAGAAAGAGCGGCACGATGATCATGCCTCCCTGTATGCGCAGGCGCCGCACGCCATGGGCGCAAAAGCCGGTAAAGGCGATCGTCGCGGCAAAGGCTGGCCAGTCTACCGGGGGAATGAGGACGAGCGGCGGTGGCTCGCCGCCATCGGCCGCCACCCACAGCCGCGATACCACCGATGCGCCGACGGCGACGAAGACGACGCGCAGATATTGCATGAAGGCGACGAGGCGGGCATCGGCGCCATAGGCTTCGGACATGATGACCATGGCGGAAGCGCCGCCCGGCGAGGAGCCCCAGACGGCAGTCGTTCCTGGCAGCACCTGCCAGCGCGTCAAGAGCCAGCCGAGGCCGGTGGCGATGGCGATGACCGAGAAGATGAACAGCAGGAAGATCGGCGCGTCCTTCGCCATCGTGCCGAGAATATCAGGGGTCATGGTGCGCGCCATCATCAGGCCGACGAGGACTTGGCCGAACTGCAGCGGCAGAAGCGGCACGCGAAGCTTTCCCTTGCCGACGGTCAGCGCCAGCACGATGGCCGCGACCATCGGCCCGATCAGCAGCGAGGCGGGCAGGGCCAAGAGTTCGAGGAAGATGGTGAAGGCTGTGGAAAGCGCGAGCAGCAACGCCCATTTCGGCAGGCCGGCATCCCGCAGCAGGCGGTGCGCGTGGCTGAGTGGCATGAATCCCCGTATGTTTCTGGGCCGGTGCCAAGCCCTGAGGCTGAAGATGGGAGGAAGCTCCGGCATGACGAAGAGAGGCCGGCTCAAGGGCCGGTCGGTGCTACTTCGGTATAGGCGGGCGCCGCGAGCGCGGTCAATTGCGAAATCTGGCTTCCGGCGAGGCAGCATGCGAATTTGATTCAAGCCGCCGCATCAAGTCCTTGCTATCTCATCTGAGTCGAACATGCTGGACGAGGAAATCGAGCAGGGCGCGCACACGCGCCGACAGCGGTCCGCCCTGTCCCATATAGACGGCATAGAATTCTTCGATATCGCCGGGATTGGCGGCTTCCAGTACCGGCACCAGCCGGCCGGCATCGATATCGGCGCGCACGGTGAAGGCGGCCAGCCGCGCAAGACCTGCGCCAGAGAGCGCGAGATGGCGCATGGCTTCCCCGTCTCCAACCTGCACGCCCGGCGTGATCGGCACGGACACCGTTTCGCCGTTCTCGCGCAGCGGCCAACCCTCGACGGCGCGGGCGTAGGAAAAGCCGATGCGGCAATGGCGGCTGAGATCGGCGACGCTGCGCGGTTCGCCATGACGGCTGATATAATCGGGCGAAACGACAATGAGCTTGCTAGTGGTGCCGAGCTTGCGGGCGATCAGGCTAGAGTTCTTCAGGGGGCCGGTGCGGATCGCAACGTCGGCGCGCTCTTCCATCAGGTCGACGATCCTGTCGGTGTGGGTGATATCGAGCGTAACGGCGGGATGAAGCGCCATGAAGGCAGGCACGAGCGGCGCCAGCACATGATTACCGAAGGAGGCGCTGGTGTTGATGCGGATGCGGCCCGAGGCCTGTTCGCCTGACGAAGCCTGGCGTTCGGCCTCGGCGATATCGGCAAGGATGGCGATGCTGCGCTCATAAAAGGCGCAGCCCTCCGGCGTCAGCTGCAGCTTGCGGGTCGAGCGGTTGACGAGGCGGGCGCCGAGGCGCGCCTCCAGCCGGGCGATGAGTTTGCTGACCGCCGACGGCGTCATGCGCCGCGCCGTGGCGGCTGCGGAAAAGCCGCCGCGCTCGACGACACTGACGAAGACTTCCATTTCGCCCGAGCGGTTGATGTCCTGACGGCCCATTATGAATTCAAGTCACAGATGATGTTCTGGTTGGCAATCTATATCAACGGAAATGCCGGATCTATCTCATATGAAACACAGGAGACAGATCGATGGAGTACAGAAATCTCGGCGCATCCGGCCTCAGAGTGCCGGTCCTAAGCTTCGGCGCGGGCACGTTCGGCGGCAGCGGTCCGCTGTTCGGCGCCTGGGGTAATACCGATGCCGAAGAGGCTCGGCGGTTCGTCGACATCTGCCTCGAGGCCGGCGTCAATCTCTTCGATACGGCCGATGTTTATTCGGCCGGCGCTTCCGAAGAGGTGCTCGGCCAGGCGATCCGCGGCCGGCGCAACGCAGTGCTGATCTCGACCAAGACCGCGCTGCCGATGGGCGAGGGGCCGCAGGACTGGGGCACGTCGCGGGCGCGGCTGATCCGGGCGACGGAGGATGCGCTGCGTCGGCTCCGGACCGATTATATCGACCTTTTGCAGCTTCACGCCTTTGATGCCTCGACCCCGGTCGAGGAGGTGCTGTCGACGCTCGACAGCCTCGTCGCCGCAGGCAAGATCCGCTATTTCGGCGTCTCGAATTTTTCCGGCTGGGAGCTGATGAAGTCGCTCGCGGCGGCCGAGCGCTGGGGCCATCCGCGTTATGTTGCCCATCAGGTCTATTATTCGCTGGCGGGTCGCGACTATGAATGGGAGCTGATGCCGCTCGGCGCCGATCAGGGCGTCGGTGCCCTCGTATGGAGCCCGCTCGCCTGGGGGCGGCTTACCGGCAAGATCCGCCGCGGTGAGCCGCTGCCAGCCGCCAGCCGATTGCACGAGACGGCGCAATACGGGCCGCCTGTCGACGACGAGAAGCTGTTCGACATCGTCGAGGTCCTCGATGCCATTGCCGCCGAGACCGGAAAAACGGTGCCGCAAATCGCCATTAACTGGCTGCTCGGCCGGCCGACCGTATCGAGCGTCATTATAGGCGCGCGCAACGAGGAGCAGTTGCGGCAGAACCTCGGTTCGGTCGGCTGGAACCTTTCGAAGGAGCAGATCGATAGACTCGATGCCGTCAGCGCGGTGACGGCGCCTTATCCCTATTTCCCCTATCGACGGCAGCAGGGCTTTGCGCTCCTCAATCCACCAATCATCTGAGGCGGCCGCGGGCCGGCCTGTCCATGGCCCCGGGTCTGCAATAAAAGGGGAGTGAAATCTTTTCCCAATCTTAACTGGACAGCCGCTTTGACTTGCCCCATACCGAGCCTGCCGCATATCTCCTTAAATCGGAATCGATGCAAGACGAAATTATGCAGCAATTTTAAAGTTCTACAGCGTCGATGTACGTCTGAACGGACGTGCTGCGCAGTAGTCTGCGGGACGCGGTCTCGTCCACGCGGAATGGCAGGGAGATCAATGGGATGGCGCTGAAGGACGCAAAGACTGGAACACGCAACGAGGCGGGGATATCGGCTGTGCTCGGTATTCTCAAGCAGAGCTTCGGCGAGCGTTTCCAAACCGGCCAGTCCTTCCGTGAACAGCACGCCCATACGACCACCTATATCCCGCCGCAACTGCCCGACGGCGTTCTCTTTGCCGAAAGCGCCGACGATGTGAAGATGGCGGTCAGGGCCTGTGCAGCGCACAGGGTGCCGGTGATCGGTTTCGGCACTGGTTCCTCGCTGGAAGGTCAGGTCAATGCCGTCAACGGCGGTATTTCGATCGATTTCAGCCGCATGAACCGGGTGCTTGAGGTCAATCCAGAGGATCTCGACTGTACGGTCGAACCCGGTATTACCCGCGAGGCCCTGAACATCAATCTGCGCGATACCGGCCTGTTCTTTCCGATCGATCCCGGCGCCAATGCCTCGATCGGCGGCATGGCGTCGACGCGGGCCTCCGGCACCAATGCGGTGCGCTACGGCACGATGAAGGACAATGTGCTTGCCGTCACGGCAGTCACCGCCAATGGTGAGGAGATCCGCACGGCGCGGCGCGCCCGCAAGTCTTCGGCCGGCTATGACCTGACGCGGCTCTTTGTCGGCGCCGAGGGCACGCTCGGCATATTGACCTCGGTGACGCTGCGCCTGCAGGCGATCCCGCAGAAGATTGCCGGCGGCGTCTGCGCCTTTCCGAGCATCAAGGCGGCCTGCGATGCCGTCATCATGACGATCCAGATGGGCATTCCGGTGGCGCGCATCGAGCTGCTCGATGCTGTGCAGATGCGGGCGTGCAACGCCTATTCCGGGCTGTCTTATGCCGAAAGCCCGACGCTTTTCCTTGAATTCCACGGCACAGACGAGACCGTGCCGCTGCAATCGGCAGCCTTCGCCGAGATTGCGGCTGAATGTGGCGGGAGCGAGTTTCTGTGGACCGCCAATGCCGAGGAGCGGACCAAGCTCTGGAAGGCGCGTCATAACGCATACTTTTCCGCGAGGGCGCTGGCGCCGGGGCTTGCCGCACTTTCGACCGATGTTTGTGTTCCGATATCGAGGCTTGCCGATTGCGTTTCCGAAACGCAGGCGGATATCGAGGAACATGGGCTGCTCGGCCCTATCGTCGGCCACGCCGGCGACGGGAATTTCCATGTGCTGCTGTTGTTCGACGACAAAAGCGCCGGAGACATAGCCAGGGCCGAGAGCTTCGTTGAGCGGCTCAACCGCCGGGCACTCGATATGGACGGAACATGCACCGGGGAGCACGGCATCGGGCAAGGCAAGATGGCCTTTCTGGAGCAGGAGCTCGGAGGCTCGGTGGATCTGATGCGACAGGTGAAGCAGGCGCTCGATCCGGACGGCATCTTCAATCCGGGCAAGATTTTCCACCAAGGCTGAAAACGGAATATTCTCATGAACTTGGGCCTTGCCCATCGCATGAATAGCGCTAGTGTCGACAACAGAACCCTGAACAGTGTCGGCAACACAATCCCGAATGGAGAATCCTTGCATTGGTAGGCCGGTTCCTCGTCTTTCTGGGGGGAGTGATCGTCGTAGTGCTGTTTGTGGCGCTGCTTGCGCCGCTATTCATCGACTGGACGGATTTCCGGAAGAACTTCGAGGATCAGGCAAGCCGCATCATCGGTAAGAAAGTCACCGTCCACGGCACGGTGGATGCCCGTCTGTTGCCGTTTCCGTCGGTGACGCTGCATGACGTGCGTGTCGGGCAGGAGGCTGACGGCACGCCGATCGTCAAGGTCGAACAATTTTCCATGGATGCCGAGCTTGCGCCTTTCCTGTCGGGCGAGGCGCTGATCTTTGATATGCGCGTCGTCAATCCGAAGGTGCGCCTCAGATTGCTCAAGGACGGCACACTCGACTGGATGCGCGGCAGCCGCGCCGAAATACCGGCCAAAACAGTCGTTCTCGAAAATGTGCATGTCAGCGGCGGCGAAGTCGATTTCCTTGACGACCAGTCGGGCCGGGCGCGCCGTATCACTGGCCTGAATGCGGAGATGTCGGCCAAATCGCTCGCCGGCCCCTGGCGCATCGAGGGCGATGCGGCCCTTGACGGCGAACACGGCAATTTCTCGATTTCGAGCAGCCAGCCGGACGAGAAGGGCGTGCTGCGCATGCGCACGAAGCTGTCGCCGGACAAACATCCGGTCAGTATCGATCTCGACGGCGAACTGAAGCTGGTCGACCGCAAGCCGAACTATCAGGGCCAGCTTTCGGCGGCGATCGAAAACCGCAACAGCGCCAGGTCGGCCAACAAGAACGAGCAGCCGCCGAGGCTCAAGGGTCGCTTCGAGCTTACCAACGAACGTATCCGCATTCCCGAATACCGGATGGAGATCGGCCCGACGGACGATCCCTATGTGATAACCGGGGAGGCGACACTCGATACCGGCAACGCGCCTGAGTTCTTGTTGACCGCCGACGGGCAGCAGATAGACGTGAACCGCATCGGCAATCAGGGCGCGGCCGGCAAGACGACGCGGGATGCCGCGGTTTCGGCGCGCCAACGGTTGAATTCTCTGATCGATATCGTCGCGCAGGTGCCGATCCCGCAGGTGCCCGGCAAGGCAAGCGTCAAACTGCCGGCCATCGTTGCCGGCGACACAACGCTACGCGATGTGCAACTGGAGCTGGAGCCGGCCGGTACCGGCTGGATGATCGACAGCGCCGTCGGCACGCTGCCAGGGCGCACGCAGGTGGAAGGCAAGGGCAAGCTCCTGCTTCAGGGAGAACCCTCGTTCAACGGCCAGATCGTGGTTGCCTCGAACCAGCCAACGGGGCTAGCCTCCTGGCTGGCCGGCTCGGTCGACCCGGCCATCCGCCAATTGCGGCAGGCGGGTTTTTCCGCCAATGTCAGCCTGACTCATGAATTGCAGCGTTTCGAAAATCTCGAAATCGCCATCGGATCGGCGACGCTGAAGGGCCGGCTGGAGCGGCAGGCGATCTCCGGCCAGACGCCGACCCTGTCAGTGGCGCTGAATGGCGACACGCTCGATCTTGACGCGCTGCAGGCGCTGGCCGGTCTCGCGACCGGGCAGGAGAGCGGCGACAATGTCCTCGACCATAAGATCGCCGCGCAGCTCAGGGCCGACAGGTTCACCGCCTTCGGGGTTGATGCCGAGAATGTCGAGACCACCTTCACGATTGCCGACGGGGCGCTTGCGGTCGACCGGCTGTCAGTCAAGAATCTCGCGGGCGCCGAGCTGACGGCGACCGGCCGGGCCGAAGGCTCGCTGCTCGACTATAAGGGTGCGGGTGAGATCACCTTCAAATCGGCCGATCCCGGCGGTTTCTTCACCATGCTGCGCGAGCATCTTCCGCACCATCCCGTGCTCGACCGGCTGGTGCGCAATGCCGGCTGGTACGGCAATACGGCGTTGCGCGGTGCGCTGACGCTCGGCGGCGACGAGGGCGATGCGATGACAGTGACGCTGGCCGGCGTCTCGAACGGCAGCCGGGTCAACCTCGATTACCGCATGTCCGATCTCCTGGCGCTGACCGGCAACGGCACGACGAGCCTTGAGGCGACGCTCGAAAACGCCGTGCCATCAATCCTGTTCGGTCAGGCCGGGCTCGACCCGCTGCCGGTCGATGTCGGCGCGAATGGCCGCCTGACCCTCAAGGTTAAGGCGTCGGGCAACGATCCTGCCGATGCGGCGCTGACCTTTGCGACCGACCGGACCTCGTTTACCGCAAAGGGCAAGGTTGACGTGCGGCCGGAGAGCTTCATGAATGGCCAGATCGCGCTTTCGCTCGACAGCGCCGATATCGACCCCTATCTTATCATGAACGGTATTGCCCTGCCGCAGACCGGAACGGGGTTGCCGCTCGGCCTGCAGGTCAATGCCGCCGTCGATAGCGACAAGATCGTTTTGTCCGATCTCAAGGGACATGCGGCCGAAAACGCGTTTTCCGGTGCGCTGACCTTCGATCGCAAGGCTGCGAAGACAACGGCGAGCGGCGAGCTGACGCTTGCCAAGGCAGATGCCGGCTGGCTCGGCGAGGCGGTGTTCGGCCAGATCGTCGATCCCGCCAGCGGCACGCTGTCGAAGGCGCCGCTGGGCCTGCCCACCTTCAAGGATCTGGATGTCAGGGTGAAGCTGTCGGCTAAGGAATTCTGGCCCGGCCTGCCGGAAACAGCCGTGTCCGATTTCACCAGCAACGTCGCCTATAAGGGCGATGAGTTGCAGCTCAACGACATGGCCGGCAACTGGGAAGGCGGCAAGCTCACCGGCAATCTTCTCTTCACCAATGCCGACGGCACCGGTTTCCTGCAGACGAAGCTGGCGCTTGCCGATTCCGATCTCGCCGGGGTCATCTGGCTGCGTGACGGCGCACCGGTCGCCAACGGCAAGTTCGGATTGTCGCTGTCGATGGAGGCCTCGGGCAAGACGATCAGTGAGATCGCCAGCTCGCTCAATGGTTCGGGGGAGCTGAGACTCGGCGATATGAGCATACGCGGACTGAACCTTGCCATTCTTCCGCCGCTGCTTGCCGCCACCGACCCAATGCAGGAACAGATCAACGCCGGCAAGGTGCATCCGATCGTCGAGACGTTGCTCAACAACGGCGAGGCGAAGCTGCCGCCGCTCGGAATACCCTTCAACGTCACCGACGGGACGCTCAGGGTGCAGAATGTGACCGCGGCCAACGATCTGGCCCGGGTTACCGCCGACGCGCAGATCGCCTTGCCGGAGCAGCGGATCAGCGCGACGGTCGGTATCGGCCTCAATCCAGGCGCGGAGGCGCTTCCTGGTGTCGAACCGGCGCTGCGGCTGAACTTTTCCGGCATGTTGCCGTCACCCGGCAAGACGATGGACGTGACCGATATCACCAGCTACCTGTCGCTGCGTGCTTTTGAGCGCGAGCGGCGGCGAGTCGAGCGGCTGCAGGCAATCGTGCTCGAAAAGCAGCGCCTGCGCCGTGAGGTGGCGCTCTATCGTTTCAATGACGCCGAGCGCGTCAGAGCGGCGGAAATCGAACGGCAACGGCAGGCGGAGGAAGAGCGGCTGCGAAGACTGGCGCAGGAGGCGGCTGCGCAGAAGGCTGCTGCCGAGGCGGAGGCCGCACGTGCGGAGGCAAAAGCCAAGGCTGATGCGCAGGCGAGGGCGGCCGCCGAGGCGGAGGCGGCCCGGCGCTCCGGGCAGATGCAGCCCGGTCAGCTTGATTTCGACCATCTGCCGGGCATTCAGGCGCAATGAAGACGCGTGGGGTTTGCGTCGCCTGATATTTCAGATTTTTATTTTCCCGGCGTCACAGCCGGCCGCCACAGCCGGCCTTCGCCCACGAAAGCACATGGAGCCGCAGCGCTGAGGATAGGTTGCTGTCCGGGGGGCGGTGGTCGTCGATCTCGGAAATCAGGGCGGCAAGTGACATGGAACGGCTTGCCGCAATCGTCTTCAGCTCGGCCCAGAATTCATCTTCCAGCGAAAAGCTGGTGCGATGGCCATGCAGTGTCGCCGAGTGCTTGCGGATCATCAGCCGGTTCACATCGCAATCGGCTTGGAGGATCGATTCAAGGAAATCGCGCAAGTGGCTGATCGCCGATTCGTTTCCGGCTCTTCAAGCTTTGCGTGAAGCTTCATGCGCCGTCGTCATCCGTCTCGATCCGGCCATCGCGGTGAGCCTTGTCGGCCTTCTCGTTCAGAGTGCGGGTGAGCTGCTTTTCGGCCTTGGTGCGGCCGAAGGAAATACGGTTCTGCTCGGCCTGCTTCTCCTTTTCGGAGCGGGCCTGCTTTTTGCGAAACTGGCGCAGATTGATGATTTCGGCGCTCATGCGCGAGGCTTGATCCTTATGAAAAAGGGAGGCTCTCCCTTTGAAATCACTGCTTCTTGCGGAACGAGTCGAGCGAGACGACGGAGCCAGGTTTTTTCTCTTCGCCGTCGGCCGGTTTTGCGCCGGCGGCTTCATCGGGCTTTCCTGCCGCGTCGACGGGATAGGCGGTGATCTCACCGGACGGCAGTTCCTCGCCGTCGGCGAGCGGCACGTCGAATTCGAGCTCGAAATTGACCGAGGGATCATAGAAGCCGCGGATCGCATTGAACGGTATGACCAGCTTCTCCGGAACGTCGGAGAAGGAAAGGCCAATTTCGAAATGCGTTTCGGTGATCTTGAGATCCCAGAACTGATGCTGGATGACGATAGTCATCTGCTCGGGATATTTGGACTTCAGGTGCTGGGAGATGCGCACGCCGGCGGCGCCCGTGAGGAAGGTGATGAAGAAGTGGTGGTCGCCGGGCAGACGACCCGTTGTTGCTACCTCCGCCAAAACCTTGCGGATGACGCCGCGAAGTGCATCCTGCGCCAGAATGTCGTAGCGGATATGATCCTGCCCCATGCTTTTCCTGTCTTTCGTCGGTTCTGAAGTCTTTTTCACAAGGTTTATGGCACGTTCAGGCGCCTTGGGAAAGTCCGGAGCCGAGTCACGCATAGATCAGCATACATGATTTCAGTCTGAGGGAGAAGGTGAAGGCTTCTGTTGCCAGGTGCCTTCGGACCCCGCCTAGAGGTGCGAACCACTAGGACTTTGATTGAAGTGTCACACCGCGATTAAGCAGCGAGACGAGCTTCCGCATAGTTGTCGTTTGCAACTACAATTTTAGCCCGATAACGGCGGTACAATGCCGAGCAAAAAGTCGATCTTTACACCCTTGTCGATCCTATTTCGCCCCCATCAAAAGCCGGCCTTGATACCGCCGGTTTTTGGTGGAGGCGCCGGGTACCGCCCCCGGGTCCAATAGGTTTATTACACCGCTCATTTATTGCCATAGCCGGCCCGAGAGCCGGCAGGGCTGATATAGTGATTTCCTTCGACCAAGGAAAGAGCAAACGTCATAAAAGCTTTATGTCGGGCGGCAGAAAGAACGGGAAAATATCCGCCTGCGATTGGTTTCCTCAAAGCGAAGGCTTAAATTGGAGAAAACGGAATCAGCGCGACATGCAGCAATATCTCGATCTCCTCTCCCATGTGATGGAAAAAGGCTCCGACCGGGGCGACCGCACCGGCACCGGCACGCGTTCGGTCTTCGGCTACCAGATGCGCTTCGATCTCGAGGAAGGCTTTCCCGTCCTGACGACGAAGAAGCTGCATCTGCGCTCGATCATCCACGAGCTTTTATGGTTCCTGAAGGGCGAGACGAATATCCGCTATCTCAAGGAGAACGGCGTCTCGATCTGGGATGAGTGGGCCGACGAGAACGGCGATCTCGGGCCGGTCTACGGCGCCCAGTGGCGCTCCTGGCCGGCACCGGACGGTGGCCATATCGATCAGATCGCCAATCTCGTCAAAGGTATCGTCAACAATCCGAACTCACGCCGCCACATCGTCTCAGCCTGGAATCCGGCCGAGGTCGACCAGATGGCGCTGCCGCCCTGCCATTGCCTGTTTCAGTTCTACGTGGCCGACGGCAAACTCTCCTGCCAGTTGTACCAGCGCTCCGCCGATATTTTCCTTGGCGTGCCCTTCAACATCGCCTCCTATGCGCTTTTGACGATGATGGTGGCCCAGGTGACGGGACTCAAAGGGGGCGATTTCGTCCACACCCTCGGCGACGCGCATCTCTATCACAATCATTTCGACCAGGCGAAGCTGCAGCTGACACGTCGGCCAAAGCCGCTGCCCTTCATGCGGATCAATCCTGAAGTGAAGGATATCTTCGGGTTCAGGTTCGAGGATTTCGAGCTGATCGGCTATGAGGCCGATGCCAATATCAAGGCGCCGATCGCCGTCTGAGCCGGGACTTTTCATGGCCGAAATCCGCAGGACCATCATCGCCGCCGTCGCACGCAACGGGACCATCGGCCGGCAAGGCGACATGCCGTGGCGGCTATCGAGCGATCTCAAGCGCTTTAAGGCGCTGACGCTCGGCAAGCCTGTCGTGATGGGCCGCAAGACTTATGACTCGATCGGCAAGCCGCTGCCGGGGCGGCCGAACGTGGTCATTTCGCGACGAGCAGCGATCGAACACTCCGATGTCAGCATGGCCCATTCGCTGAATGAGGCGATGGACGCTGCCGACAGATTGGCGCTGCAAACCGGGGCCGGCGAAATCTGCATCATCGGCGGCGGGCAGATCTATGCTCAGGCCATCGATCTTGCCGATCGGCTGTGCATTACGCATGTCGAGGCCAATCTTGACGGCGACGCGTTTTTTCCGGCGATCGATCCGGGCGTCTGGCAGGCGGGGGAGGTAGTCGCCGTGCCCGCTGGCGAGAAGGACAGCTACCCCACGCGCTACGTCGTCTATGAACGCCGTCGCGCCTGAAAACGAACTATTTTCCAATTAAATTGACCAAGTTTCTCACGCTGCGTTGAAAGCCGGTGCGGCGATACCTATAACGGTCACCAACGCATCGGCCGGTCAGCCCCCACGGTCCCGAATGCGTGGAAGACTTAACGAACAACGAGGTTTTGATGCCCTGGAGCAATCAGAATGGCGGCGGCGGCCCTTGGGGCGGCGGCGGTAACAATCAGGGACCATGGGGCCAAGGGCCGAACCGCCCACGTGGCGGCAAGGGCGGACCGCCTGATCTGGAAGACATCATCCGGCGCGGTCAGGATCAGCTTCGCAATATCGTTCCCGGCGGTTTCAATGGTGGCGTGGCGGCGATCGTCGTGGCGATCGTTGCTGTTTTCTGGCTGATCCAGTGCGTCTACACTGTCCAGCCGGACGAACGCGGCGTCGAGCTGCGCTTCGGCAAGCCGAGAGAAGAGATTTCCATGCCCGGCCTGCATTTCCGCATCTGGCCGATGGACGCGGTCGAGATCGTGAAGGTGACCGAGCAGCAGCAGAATATCGGCGGACGCAACAACAGCAATTCGACGGCTGGACTGATGCTTTCCGGCGACCAGAACATCGTCAACGTGCAGTTCTCCGTGCTCTACACGATCAATGACCCGAAATCCTATCTTTTCCGTCTCGAAAATCCGGCTGAAACGCTGCAGCAGGTTTCAGAAAGCGCCATGCGCGAAATCGTCGGCCGGCGCCCGGCACAAGATGCCTTCCGTGACAATCGCGGACCGATCGAAACCGAAGTGCGCAATATCATCCAGGATACGATGGATCGCTATGGCGCCGGCATTGCGATCAACCGCGTGACGATCGAGGACGTCGCACCGCCGCGCGACGTGGCCGATGCCTTCGAGGAAGTGCAGCGTGCCGATCAGGACAAGCAGCGCCTCGTGGAGGAAGCGAACCAGTACGCCAACCAGAAGCTCGGCCAGGCCCGCGGTGACGCGGCCCGCATCCGCGAAGCCGCAGCGGCCTATAAGGACCGGATCGTCAAGGAGGCTGAAGGTGAAGCGCAACGCTTCGTTTCGATCTACGACGAATATTCCAAGGCTCCTGACGTGACGCGGGAGCGGCTGTTCCTGGAAACGATGGAACAGGTGCTGAAGGGTTCCAAGAAAGTGATCATAGACCAAAAGGCGGGCGCCGTGCCTTATCTGCCTCTCAATGAGGTCGGCAGGCCGACGCAGCAACAACAGCAGCAGGGAGGCTGAGACCCATGTCGAACAGACTTCCGGTAATTCTGATCCTCCTGGCGGTCGTGCTGGTCGGGATCTATTCCTCGGTCTTCGTGGTGAGTGCCCGCGAACAGGCCATCGTCGTTCGCTTCGGTGAAATCCAGTCGGTCAAGACTGACCCTGGCATCTATTTCAAGCTGCCTTTCGCTTTTGCCGATGCCGACAGGGTGCAATACGTGCCGAAGCAGGAACTGCGCTTCGATCTCGACAATATCCGTGTCCAGGTTTCCGGCGGCGCGTTTTATGAGGTAAATGCCTTCCTCATCTACCGTATCAACGACGCGCGCCGCTTCCGCGAAACCGTTTCGGGCGACAGGGAGGCGGCAGAGGCGCGGCTTCGTACCCGCCTCGATTCCGCTTTGCGCAGGGTCTACGGCGTGCGCAGCATCGAAGCCGCGCTCTCCCGGGAACGCGTGGCGATGATGCTCGAGGTTCGCAACGAACTGCAAGCCGATGCGGAGACGCTCGGAATCACGCTCGACGACGTGCGCATCAGCCGGACGGACCTCACTCAGGATGTTTCCGAGCGCACCTACAACCGCATGCGGGCCGAGCGACTGGCGGAGGCCGAACTGCTGCGGGCGCAGGGCACTGAGGAAGGCCAGCGCCGCCGCGCCATCGCCGACCGCCAGGTCGTTGAGCTGACTGCCGGCGCACAACGCGACTCCGAGATCCTGCGTGGCCAGGGCGATGCCGAACGCAACCGCGTCTTCGCCGAGGCATTCTCAAGGGACCCGGGTTTCTTCGAGTTTTACCGCTCGATGGCGGCCTATGCGGCGACGCTTTCGTCGCAGGACACAACGCTGGTTCTGTCGCCGGATTCGGAATTCTTCCGCTATTTCAACAACGCCGCCGGCGCCGCGCCGGCGAGCCCGGCTGCGTCGGCTCCCGCAACGCCCGGAACAACCGCTCCGGCGCCAGCCCAGCCGGCGAACTGAAAGCACCGGGATCTGTTTCCCTCCAAGATCGAGAAAGGGTCGGCCCAGCGCCGGCCCTTTCGATTTCAAGAGGTAAGGCCGGGCTTTTGTGATGGTCCGTCAGATTGCACGGGGATTTCGCGAAAAGGTGATTTCACCCTCCATCATTCCGCCTTATGCTGGTGCTGAATATGCGCATTTACGCCTTATGAGGAAGCTTGATGGCCCCGACGATTCGCTTGCCCTTCAGACGAACGCTCGCGCTTCTGGCCAGCGCCACCATCCTGGCGCAAGCCGGCGTGAGCGGGGTTGCTTTTGCGCAAACCACGCCTGAAACAGCAGCGCCCGGGGTTGCCGCGCCTGTTCCGGCTGCTCCCACGCCACCTGCATCTACCACGCCGCAGCAGACGCCGCCGGTTCAGACCGTCGTGCCGACCAACGGTCCGGCTTCCGTTGCCGATCTCGCAGAAGGGTTGCTCGATGCTGTGGTCAATATCTCGACCTCGCAGAATGTGAAGGATGACGAAGGGGTCGGCCCGGCGCCGCGTGCCCCTGACGGGTCACCATTCCAGGAATTCTTCAACGACTTCTTCAACAAACAGCAGGGCAACAAGGGCCCCAACCATAATGTCAGCTCGCTTGGATCCGGTTTCGTCATCGATCCGGCCGGCTATATCGTGACCAACAACCATGTGATCGAGGGCGCCGACGACATCGAGGTCAATTTCGCCAACGGCTCGAAGCTCAAGGCGAAGCTGATCGGCACGGATACGAAGACCGATCTTTCCGTGTTGAAGGTCGAGCCGAAGACACCGCTGAAATCGGTGAAATTCGGCGACTCCAGCGAGATGCGCATCGGCGACTGGGTCATGGCGATCGGCAATCCGTTCGGCTTCGGCGGTTCGGTGACGGTCGGCATCATTTCCGGGCGCGGCCGCAACATCAATGCCGGCCCCTACGACAACTTCATCCAGACGGATGCGGCGATCAACAAGGGCAATTCCGGGGGGCCGCTCTTCAACATGAAGGGTGAAGTGATCGGCATCAACACGGCGATCATCTCGCCGAGCGGCGGCTCGATCGGCATCGGCTTCTCGGTACCGTCCGAACTTGCTTCCGGCGTCGTCGAGCAGTTGCGCCAGTATGGCGAGACGCGGCGCGGCTGGCTCGGCGTGCGCATCCAGCCGGTGACCGACGACATCGCCGACAGTCTCGGGCTCGACACCGCCAAGGGCGCGCTGGTCGCCGGCGTCATCAAGGGCGGTCCCGTCGACGACGGTTCGATCAAGGCGGGCGACGTTATTCTGAAATTCGACGGCAAGGCGGTCAATGAAATGCGCGACCTGCCGCGCGTCGTGGCGGAAAGCACGGTCGGAAAAGAAGTCGACGTCGTGGTGCTGCGCGACGGCAAGGAGCAGACCGTCAAGGTGAAGCTCGGCCGGCTCGAAGACAGCGATCAGGCGGCATCCGGCGATGCAGCGCCGGATGGCGTGATCACCCCTGATCCCGACGAAAACGACGATATGGATCAGCCGGATACTGGCGATCAGGCAGCGCCCGCACCGGGCACACCGGCGCCGGACCAGCACCAACAGGGCCAGGTATCGCCGGATGCGGCCATGCCGAAGAACGTGCTCGGATTGTCGCTGTCGCTCCTCAGTCCCGAAACACGCAAGGCTTTCGGCATCGCCGAAAGCGTCGACGGCGTCGTCGTGACGGAGGTGGAGGCCGGCTCCGCCTCGGCCGAAAAGGGGTTGAAGCCAGGGGACGTTATCGTCGAGGTGGCACAGGAGTTCATGAAATCCCCGGATGCGGTCGCGGCCAAGGTGAAATCGCTGAAACAGGAAGGGCGCCGCAACGCCCAGCTGATGATCGCATCGGCAAACGGCGATCTGCGGTTCGTTGCGGTGCCGATGGAATAGGAGAACTGCAGCGGTGGCGACTAGGTGCCGCCTTCCTGTTCTCGCGCCTCTCCACCCGTATTCCAGTGACATTCCTCGGGCAAAGCCCTGAGGCCACAGGAATGCGGGAGGAGGGGCGCGTTTCGGCCTTCTTAGCCCATCACGAAATCGGTCTTCCGATAACCCTGGATATAAAGAAGTGCCGTAAGGTCGGCGTGATTGATGCGCATCTGCGCCTGAGCGGCGACAGTGGGCTTGGCGTGGAGGGCGACGCCGGAGCCGGCGAGCTGCAGCATGCCGAGATCATTGGCGCCGTCGCCGACGGCGATTGCCTCCTGTGGCGAAATGCCGAGGCTTGCTGAAATCTCGTTCAGCGCATCCACCTTTGCCTGCTTGCCGAGGATAGGTTCGGCGACGAAGCCGGAGAGAATGCCATCCTCGTCCAGCAGCGTATTGGCGCGGTTTTCGTCGAAGCCAAGAGTGGCGGCGATGCGGCTGGTAAAGACGGTGAAGCCGCCGGAGACGAGGGCGGTGTAATGACCTTTCGATTTCATGGTGGCGATCAGCTCCGGCCCTCCCGGCGTCAACGTGATGCGCTTGGCGATGACCTCGTCGACAACCGAGATCGGCAGTCCTTTCAAGAGGGCGACGCGCTCGCGCAGGGCGGGCTCAAAGGCGATCTCGCCATTCATGGCGCGGGCGGTGATGTCGGCGACCTTCTCCTTCAGGCCGACTTCTGCGGCGAGTTCGTCGATGCATTCCTGGCCGATCATCGTCGAATCCATGTCGGCGATCAGTAGCTTCTTGCGGCGGCTGTCCTGCTCCTGGATGACGAGGTCAATGGGGGCGCTCGCAATGACGGCGAGAAGATTGGCCTCGGCCGCTTGCGCATCCGCGCCGTCGCGCAGTGCGATGTCGCAGGCAACGCCGTCGGCCAGCCAGTAGAGGCCGGAAGCGGTTACTGCCTCGGCCGCTTGTTCGGCAATGCCGGGAGTAAGCACAGGATTTGACGGATTGGCAACAAGCGTGGCAACGAGGGCCATGATGAAAAACCTTCTGAGCGTAGAGAACGCGATCCTGATAACCGGGCCGACCGCCAGCGGCAAGTCCGCCCTTGCCGTGGAATTGGCCAAGCGCCATGACGGCGCGGTCGTCAATGCCGACAGCATGCAGGTCTACGATACGCTGCGGGTGCTGACCGCGCGTCCGTCGGAAGAGGAGATGCAAGGCGTGCCGCATCATCTCTACGGTCACGTGCCGGCGGGGGCCGGCTATTCCACAGGCGCCTGGCTGCGCGATGTCTCGGCGCTTTTGCCGGCCCTCAGGGCCGCCGGGCAGCTACCGGTTTTCGTCGGCGGCACCGGGCTTTACTTCAAGGCGCTGACCGGCGGTCTCTCCGAGATGCCTGATATACCGGAAGTACTGCGGGAAGACTTGCGCACGCGACTCGTGGAGGAGGGGCCGGATGCGCTTTACGTTGAGCTTTGCGAGGCCGATCCCGCCATGGCGGCAAGCCTCAACCGCCAGGACGGTCAGCGCATCGTCCGGGCGCTGGAGGTAATCAAAGCGACGGGACGCTCGATCGCCGATTTCCAGGTCCGGTCGGGGCCTGTGGTGATCGATGCCGACGAGGCCCGCAAGATAGTCGTTCTGCCGGACCGGGCGGTGCTGCATGCTCGCATCAATGGCCGTTTCGAAAAGATGCTGCAACAGGGTGCGGAAGACGAGGTGAAGGCGCTGCTTGCACTCGGCCTGCCGGCCGAGGCGCCCGTCATGAAGGCCATCGGTGTGTCGCAGATCGCGGCGATGCTGAAGGGCGAGATGACGCGCGATGAGGTGCTGGAGAAGGGGGCTGCGGCGACACGGCAATATGCCAAGCGGCAAATGACCTGGTTCCGCAATCAGATGGACGAAAGTTGGGAGCGATTGACGCTTTAGCATGAGGCGATATCGTCTGGCTCGTTGCCAATCAACTGCCTTTCAGGATCGCATCATGCCTGCCATTTCTACGTTCCATGGCCTCTCGGCCTTTCCGCCGACGCCTGCCGATCCCGATGGCCGGGTCGACCTTGAGGGGCTCTGCCGCTTGCTGGCCCCCCTGTGCGAGTCAGGTGTGGCCTCCATCGGCCTTCTCGGCAGCACCGGGATTTACGCCTATCTCACGCGCGAGGAGCGGCTGCGGGCCGTCAAAGCGGCGGTCGAATGCGTCAACGGCCGTGTTCCACTCCTCGTCGGCGCCGGCGCCCTGAGGACGGATCATGCCGTGGATCTCGCCAGGGACGCCGAGGCTGCCGGCGCGGATGCGCTTCTGCTTGCGCCTGTTTCCTACACGCCGATGACCCAGGAAGAGGCCTACCAGCACTTCCTCGCTGTGGCCAAGGCAACCAGACTGCCGCTCTGCATCTACAACAATCCCGGCACGACGCACTTCATCTTCAGCCGCGAGCTTCTGCAGCGCCTCTCCGATGTCGAGACGATCAAGGCGGTAAAAATGCCGCTGCCGGCAGACGGCGATTTGCTTGGGGAGCTTGCGACGTTGCGGGAAAAGACCGATCTCGCGATCGGCTACAGCGGCGATTGGGGTGCGGCGGAGGCACTGCTTGCAGGCGCAGACGCTTGGTACAGCGTTATCGGCGGGCTTCTTCCCCGCGTAGCGCTCGCGCTGACCAAGGCCGCGATCGCCGGCAATGACGGCGAGGCGCGCCGGCTCGATGGTCTTCTGCAGCCGCTCTGGGACGTGTTCAAGGCGTATGGAAGCATTCGCGTGGTCTATATGCTGGCCGAGCATCTCCTTGGCGTTCGGGCGGAACTTCCCCGGCCGCTCCTGCCGCTCGGGCCGGCGGATCGCCGGCGTGTGCTCGATGCTGCCCGGCCGTTGATCGCGCTGGAGCATCAATCCTTGTTGTAAAGGCTGCTCAGCGGCTTTTTCAGGATGCTTTCACGCAGAGACGGGCCGGGTTCCCGGCGGGTGATCTGCGGCTGGTCGGTCGGCGGCGCCGGCCGAGGAAAGACCGGCTCCTCGCGACGCAGTTCGCGGCGCAGCGCGTCCAGCCGCGGATCGATCGGGGCCGGTTCGGCCGGGTCCAGCCGCGGCGCCTGCGGCAGCAATTCGCGCCGGTAGGATTGGAGTGGCGCCGACGCCGGTGCCGACGGGGTAACGGGTTTGGCATCGAAAGCGTCGTCGGTTTCCTGCGCCTCGTCGAAATCTGGCATGGATGCCGCAACGCTCTGCTGAAAATTCGAAATGTCAGGCCCGACGGTCACCGCCCGCATGCGGGTGACGATCTTGCGCAAATCGACCGTATCGGGATCTTCCTCGCTATGCTTGCTGTTGGCGCTGGCGGCCTTCGGCAGGAGGTTCTCTTCAACACGGGAGAAGCGCATCCGCATCGGCACGCTGATCGCCTCACCGAAGGCGATCGCCTCGCCATTGCCGATCGAGGAGATGAAGCTCGTCGTCGAGATCGATGAATTCGGGATGGCTGAACGAATGATTTCCTGGTCACGGTCATTGGCAAGGCGCATGGCAAAGAGCGTCGAGCACTGTGACAGGATCGTCTGGTCGAGCTCGCCTGGCCGCTGGGTGATGATGCCCAGCGAGACACCGTATTTACGGCCCTCCTTGGCGATGCGGGCGATCGCCTGGCGCGTAGGAATGAAGCCGAGGTTCGGATCGGACGGGATGTAGCGGTGGGCTTCCTCGCAGACGACGAGCATATGGATGGCGCCGTCACTCCACAACGCCACTTCGAAAGCCATGCGGCAAAGCACTGAGGCGACCGAATTAACGACTTCGGAGGGAATGCCGGCAAGCTGGAAAGTGCAGATTGGTCTGTTATCTCCGGGGATGCGGAATATCTGCGCGATGGTATCGGTGATCGTGTCGCTGATCGTGTTGTTGGAGAACATGAAATGATAGCGCGGATCGTTGATCGCGGCGATGAGGCGCATCTTCAGCGACCGCAGGGAGGGCTTTTCCGCCCGGCCTTCCAGGCGGCCGATGCGCTCGTCGATCAGCGCCAGCAGATCGGCCATGCGGTAGGGAACGGGTGTATCGGCGGTGATCGAGCTCTTTTCCGTCGTGCGGCGCACCAGCGAGTTGTCGCTGCCGCGGAAGGCGCGTTTGGCCTCCGGCATGATGTCGCGCAGCATGTCGAGCTCTTCGGGCACGGGTGGGCGGCCGCGAAAGACGACTTCGGCAAATTCCTCCAGCCGCATCAGCCAGAAGGGCAGGTCGAGCGTATCCGTATCGATGGTGACGGCGTGCTTGGGAAAGGCGGCGGCGAATTCATTGTGCGGATCGAGGATCAGCACGCGCAGCTTCGGATCGGCCGCGATTGCCTTGTGCAAAAGTAGCGATACGGCGGTCGACTTGCCGACGCCGGTCGAGCCGACGACGGCGAAATGCTTGGAGAGCATTGACGGGATGTGGATCGCCGCATCGATGCTTTCATCCTGCGTCAGCTTGCCGATGATGGCGGTCGTCCCCGTTCCGGCATCGTAGATGCGCATAAGGTCGGCGGCGCGGATGCGATGGGCGATGGCGCCGAGATAGGGATAACGTGAGATGCCGGTCGAAAATTCCTCGCGCCCGTCCTCATCGACTCGGACTTCGCCGAGAAGCTCGGTCTCGATCCTGAACTTATTGTCCTCGCCTTCGCCCCAGGCATGGCTGCCGGTGTTCATTTGATAGACTAGGGCGACGACACGGTTGCGGCCGACGCTGATCGAAATCAGCCGGCCGACGGACCAGAGTTCTGTAAGATCGGTGCCGCCCTCAACGGCGACAGCGGCAATCGTGGCCCTGGAGCCGCTGCATGCAACGACGCGGCCGAGAAAGCGATTTCCCGGCGTATGGCCGTCGCGTCGATCGTGCTCGCTTGCCTTGCCAGACATGCGCAAGTCGTTGTTGAGCAAAGGCTACTCCCTGCGGTAGCGTTAAAGGATAAAGTCGATCCTTTAACAAATCCTTCATCCTATCGATTTTGGGAGGCGGGGGCCCAGGGCAGTTTTTTGTTGCGGCATGCGTTGACGCTGCGAAATTTTCTGTCTATCACTGCCGGCCATGAAAATCGCAACGGCTCTTATCGTGGTGGGAAGGCGCATGGGCAGGATGGTGTAACCATCCGGCGACAGCCACCCATGCGCTAGATGACAGGCTCCTCCGGGGCCTTTTTTTGTGCCCGAAATCGGGCTCCCGGCCACAAACGCAAATCCAGCATCAAACGGAACAGACACAGATGAGCACGGACAATCAGGCGGCAGGCAATCGGATGACGGGGGCGGAGATCGTTCTCAAGGCGCTGAAGGACAACGGCGTCGAACATATCTTCGGCTATCCCGGCGGCGCGGTTCTGCCGATCTATGACGAGATCTTCCAGCAGGACGAGATCAAGCACATTCTCGTCCGCCACGAGCAGGGGGCCGGCCATGCGGCCGAAGGCTACGCCCGCTCCACAGGCAAGGTCGGCGTCATGCTGGTGACCTCTGGTCCTGGCGCCACCAATGCGGTCACGCCGCTGCAGGATGCGCTGATGGATTCGATCCCGCTCGTCTGCCTGACCGGCCAGGTTCCGACTCCACTGATCGGCTCCGACGCCTTCCAGGAATGCGACACGGTCGGCATCACCCGGCCCTGCACCAAGCACAACTGGCTGGTCAAGGACGTCAACCAGCTCGCCGCCATCATTCATGAGGCCTTCCGCATCGCCCAGTCCGGCCGTCCAGGCCCCGTCGTCGTCGATATTCCGAAGGACGTGCAGTTTGCGACCGGCACCTACACGCCGCCCGCCGATTACGCGATCCAGAAGAGCTACCAGCCGAAGATCCAGGGCGACCTCAACCAGATCCATGCGGCGATCGAGATGATGGCGAATGCGCGCCGTCCGATCATCTATTCCGGCGGCGGCGTCGTCAATTCCGGTCCCGAGGCCTCCAAGCTGCTGCGCGAGCTGGTCGAGCTCACCGATTTCCCGATCACTTCGACGCTGATGGGCCTCGGCGCCTATCCGGCTTCGGGCAAAAACTGGCTGAAGATGCTCGGCATGCACGGCTCCTACGAAGCAAACATGGCGATGCATGATTGCGATGTCATGGTCTGCATCGGCGCCCGCTTCGACGACCGCATCACCGGCCGTCTCAACGCCTTCTCGCCGAATTCGAAGAAGATCCATATCGATATCGATCCGTCCTCGATCAACAAGAACGTCCGCGTCGACATCGGCATCCGCGGAGATGTCGGCCATGTCCTCGAAGACATGGTCCGCCTGTGGCGGGCGCTGCCGAAGAGGCCGGAGAAGGGCCGCCTCGAGGATTGGTGGAGCGATATCGCCCGCTGGCGGGCGCGCAATTCCTTTGCTTATACCAAGAGCAATGATGTGATCATGCCGCAATATGCGCTGGAGCGGCTCTATGCGCATACCAAGGACCGCGACACCTACATCACGACCGAAGTCGGCCAGCACCAGATGTGGGCGGCGCAGTTCTTCGGCTTCGAACAGCCGAACCGCTGGATGACCTCAGGAGGCCTCGGCACGATGGGCTACGGCCTGCCGGCGGCCCTCGGCGTGCAGATCGCCCATCCCGAAAGCCTCGTCATCGATATCGCCGGCGATGCCTCGATCCAGATGTGCATTCAGGAAATGTCGACGGCGATCCAGTACGACGCGCCGATCAAGATCTTCATCATGAACAACCAGTATATGGGCATGGTGCGACAGTGGCAGCAACTGCTGCACGGCAACCGCCTGTCGCACTCCTATACGGAAGCGATGCCCGATTTCGTCAAGCTTGCGGAAGCCTATGGCGCGGTCGGACTGCGCTGCGAAAAGCCGGACGAGCTCGACGACGCCATTATAGAGATGATCGAGGTCAAGAAGCCGGTCATCTTCGATTGCCGCGTCGCCAATCTCGCCAACTGCTTCCCGATGATCCCCTCGGGCAAGGCGCATAATGAAATGCTGCTGCCCGACGAAGCCACCGACGAAGCCGTCGCCAACGCGATCGACGCCAAGGGCCGTCAGCTCGTATAACGATAAGGTAGGAACCCAGGACCATGAACGCACATCTTCAGCCCACGGGCTCTGCCTATTTCATCTCTCCGGAAACGACCGCGGTTGAGAGCCACACGCTCTCGGTTCTCGTCGACAACGAGCCCGGCGTGCTTGCCCGCGTCATCGGCCTGTTCTCCGGTCGCGGCTACAATATCGAGAGCCTCACGGTTTCCGAGACGGAACACCAGGCGCATCTGTCCCGCATCACCATCGTCACCCGCGGCACGCCGCATGTGCTGGAGCAGATCAAGGCGCAGCTCGAACGCATCGTGCCCGTGCACCGCGTCGTCGATCTGACGGTGCGGGCCCGCGAACTCGGACAGGACCGGCCGATCGAGCGGGAAGTTGCGTTGGTCAAGGTGATCGGCGAGGGCGAAACGCGCGCCGAGACGCTGCGGCTTGCCGATGCCTTCCACGCCAAGGTGGTGGACGCGACGATCGATCACTTCATTCTGGAGATAACCGGCAAGTCCTCCAAGATCGACCAGTTCATCGCGATCATGAAGCCGCTCGGCCTGATCGAAGTATGCCGTACCGGCATTGCTGCGATGAACCGTGGTGCGCAGGGGATGTGAGCCTGCTACCGCTGTTAGGTCCGTGCCGATTAGCTGCCCCTCACCCCTAAACCTTCTCCCGTAAACGGGGCGAGGGGACGTGCGAAACGCAACGTCGAGGTGGATGAAGCCGACTCGGCATATCCCCTTCGCCCCGCACGCGGGGAGAAGGTGCCGGCAGCCGGATGAGGGGTTTTTTAGCTGCCAGCCGCTGTAGATCACAGCATCTCCAGCGGCTTTTTCCCGGCTGGCGGCGGGAAGGCAGCGTCGAGCGCTTCCCAATCCTCGTCGGTGATATCGAGCGACACACAGTCGCGGTTTTCGCGAACACGTTCGGCATTCGAGGTCTTCGGGATGGCGATGACGCCGTCGCGTTTCAGCAGGAAGGCGAGCGCCAGTTGGGCGGGTGTCGCCTGGTAGGCCTTGGCGATGTGGATCAGTTCCGGATGATGGAGGATGTGGCCCTGCTCGATCGGCGAATAGGCCATGACGGGAATGCCGCGGCTTCGGCACCATGGCAGGAGGTCGAATTCGATGCCGCGGCGAGAGAGATTGTAGAGCACCTGGTTGGCGGCGACATTGACGCCATCCGGCACGCCAAGCAGTTCCTCCATGTCGTCGGTATCGAAGTTGGAGACGCCCCAGGCGCCGATCTTGCCGGACGCCTTCAGCATCTCGAAGGCGGCGACGGTCTCGGCGAGCGGATAGTTGCCGCGCCAATGCAGGAGATAGAGATCGATGCGGTCCGTGCCGAGGCGTTCGAGGCTGTGTTCGCAAGCCTCGATCGTGCCTTTCAGGCTGGCATTCCAAGGATAGACCTTGCTGACGATGAAGACCTCGTCGCGCCGTCCCCTGACCGCCTGGCCGACGATTTCCTCGGCGCCACCATCGCCATACATTTCGGCGGTATCGATCAGCGTCATGCCGAGATCGATACCGGCTCTGAGGCTTTCGATCTCGGCCTTGGCATGGCCGGCATCCTCGCCCATGGCCCAGGTTCCCTGGCCGAGCACCGGCACTTCCGCGCCGTTCGGGATTGTGATCGATGGGATAGGGTCGTCCTGCATGGTCTTGATCCTGGTCAGGAGATTGGGCTGCGCCGCTATCTTTCAAGTAATCCTGTCACCATGACAATGATGTATTGGTATCGGTGATTTAGGACAGTTATGCTGACCTAAATAAAGCGGGCTGCTGGAAAAGCCGGCTTCGGGAGGTTTCATGCCACTGGATACGTTTCTCGCTCTCGTTCTCTTCGCCTTTACGACGTCGATCACGCCGGGGCCGAACAATATGATGCTTTTCGCTTCGGGCGTGAATTTCGGCTTCCGCAGGACTGTCCCGCATATGTTCGGCATCGGCGCCGGCTTCTTCTCGCTACTCATTGCCGTTGGTCTCGGGCTCGGCGCGCTGCTGCACACGATGCCCATGCTCTATACCGCGCTGAAATTCGCCGGCGGCGCCTATCTCCTCTGGATCGCCTGGAAAATCGCTTCGTCGCGTTCGCTCAGCGAAGGCAAGAGCGGTGCGGCGCCAATGTCCTTTGTCTCGGCGGCGGCTTTCCAGTGGATCAATCCGAAAGCCTGGGTAATGGCGGTCACCGCAATGGCGACCTATACGAATCCGGAGCTTTATCTCGTCAGCGTGTTGATCGTCGGCCTGGCTTTCGCGGTGGTGAACGTGCCGAGCGTCTCGAGCTGGGCAGGCTTCGGCTCGGCGCTCAGGGAATGGCTTTCCGATCCGGTGCGGCTGAAGTGGTTCAATATCAGCATGGCCGTGCTTCTGGTGGCGAGCCTCTGGCCGATGCTAAAATAGAGCGATCGACGGTTTCGTCAGCATCAGCCAGAAAATGCCGAAGACGGCCGAGAAAGCCGGAAAGCCGAAAACGAACCAGATGCGGTAGAGGCTGTAATAGTGGGGCGGCAGGGCGCTTCCCGAGCTTGCCGCGGCGCGGGCGAGGTCGCGCAGTCGGATCTGGATCCAGACGACCGGCAGCCAGAACAGACCGGTGACGACATAAAGCAGCAGTGACAGCGCAATCCAGCCCTCCGACAGGTCCCAACCGATCGACCGCGCCAGGAGATAGCCACTCAGCGGTTGGAGAAGAGCGGCGGTCGCCGTGAAGACGGTGTCGGCAATGACGACGGTCGCGGCGACATGGGCGATCAGCGCGGGCTCGCGTGTGCGGTGCGCCATCACCATGAAAAAGGCGATGCCGGCGCCGGTGCCGAAGAGCACGGTTGCGCCGATCACATGGGCAAGCAGCAGCCATTGCTCGAGCATCAGCGTTCATCCAGGGTGGCAAGCGCCGTGAGCGTCAGCAGGATCGACGGCAGTACCTTGACAAGCGGACCGAGCGGATCGAGCCAGAGCGCCGGTTCGAGAAGTGTGCCGCCGGTGAGATAGGCCAACGAGACGGCCAGCATGCCGAGGAGGGCGCGTTTGGCGAGCGGGCGGATAAGGACGGCGGCGCCGAGCGCGATATCGATGAGACAGGTGACAAGCGTCAGCATCGCCGCTGCCGCTTCGGGCATGAAGGGCGGGAAATGCGCGGATGCCTTCTGCACCGCCAGCAGCGGGATCAGGCCGGAGAGCAGCCAAAAGGCCGACAGGCCCGAAATGACGAGCGGCTTCAGCAGATAGAGCCTGGCGAACCAGAGATCCTGTACGCCGGAGGGATTGGCAGCGAGCGTTGCCGCGGCTGATGTCGCGGCAAGGCCGCTCTCCGCCTTCGCGCTTTTTAAGCCTTCCGACATGACGGTCATTGCCGTCGAGCGCAACGGCGAGCGCCAGCCGAGCAGGCCGGAGAGGTCGGCGAGCCATGTCACGGGCTGCGCCAGCCAAGGCGCAAGCGAAAACACGCGGGCGGGCGGCAGGCCCAGCCATTGCCGATGAAGGCGCACGAGATCGGCGAGCGTCAGCACCTCGTCGGCGGCAAGAACGATATCCCCGCGCAGATCGCCTGAAACCGCCCGCGACGCGGCTTCCGCCACGTCGTCCACCGACAGGGTTTCGACCCCGCTTTCGGCGTGGATGAGCGGCAGCGCCAAGGGGAAGGCGGCAAGCGCCCGGATGAGCGACGAGCCGCCATGGGCATTGCGGCCGAGAACGAGGGCAGGGCGCAGGATGAGCTGAGGCAGGCCGCTTGCCGCCAGCGCCTCGTCGGCGCGTCGCTTGGTGGCGAGGAAAGGCAGATCGCTGGCGGCGCCCGCCGTCCTTGCCGATATCTGGATGATCAAAGGCTGAGAGCGTTTCGCTGCGGCATAGAGCGCCAGCATCGCATCTTCCTGTGTGGCCGCCAGATCATCCGACAGGCCGTCCTGCAGCGCGCCGGCGCAATTGACGACGGCATGCTGGTCGTTCAGGAGCTTCTCCCAGTCCTCGGCCTTCGTCATGCGGGATAGATCGGCCCGCCGCCAATTTATCGCAGGCTGCTTCAAACGCGCCCGCGCGGGATCGCGGCCGAGCCCGGTCACGGCATGCCCATCGGCCGCGAGCCGGGCCGCGACGACGGAGCCTATGAAGCCGGTTGCGCCGAGAATCAGGATGTTCATGGCTGGAGATTAGCGGAAAAGTTTGAGGGGGATAGGAGGGGTTGGCGGGTGCGTAGGGTGTGATAGAAAAGGGGATGTTTGCGTTGCTTCCCACGGGCGATACTTTGAGAAGGGCGGGGCCTTGCAACGATTCCCCTTCTCCCCAGCGGGGAGAAGATGCCGGCAGGCAGATGAGGGGGCGAGCGGCGAAGCCGCGGGTGCGCGAAGCGTAAGCGAAGCGCAATGACGGGTCGCCGTATGGCCCCCTCATCCGACCCTTCGGGCCACCTTCTCCCCGTGGGGTAGAAGGGGTGCCCGGGCCGCCGCCGAGAGAAGAAGCGGACACTACCTATCTGTCGTTTGGGAGAACATCGCATTGCACGACCATGATCACGACGACCATCACAACTACGACCATCACCACGACAACCGCTACTCCGACATGCAGGCGCGCGTCAAAGCGCTGGAGACGCTGCTAACGGAGAAGGGGTTGATCGATCCGGGGGCAATCGATGCGATCGTCGAGACTTATGAGAGGAAGGTGGGGCCGCGCAACGGTGCGCGTGTCGTCGCGAAAGCATGGAGCAATCCCGAATTCGCGGACTGGCTGAAACGCGATGCGACGGCGGCGATTGCGAGCCTTGGGTTTACCGGCCGGCAGGGCGAGCATATGCGCGCCGTCTTCAATACGCCCGACACTCATAACCTGATCGTCTGCACGCTCTGCTCCTGTTATCCCTGGTCGGTGCTCGGCCTGCCCCCGGTCTGGTACAAGGCTCCGGCCTATCGCTCGCGCGCCGTAATCGATCCGCGCGGCGTACTGGCCGAATTTGGGCTGGTGCTGCCTGCGCAGAAAAAGGTCCGCGTCTGGGATTCGACGGCGGAGCTGCGTTATCTCGTAATCCCCGAGCGGCCGGCGGGCACGGAAGGGTTGGATGAGACCTCATTGGCCGATCTCGTCAGCCGCGATGCGATGATCGGGACGGCGATCGCGGGCAGCTCGAAAATTTCAGCTGCCGGCAGTCCGGAGGCTCTGCCATGAACGGACCCCACGATCTCGGCGGGCAGATGGGTTTCGGGCCTATCGCCCCTGAAAAGGATGAGCCCTCTTTCCATGCCGACTGGGAGAAGCGGGCTCTCGGCATCACGCTTTCCTGCGGCGCTTTCGGCGCCTGGACGATCGATGAGAGCCGGCATGCCCGCGAAAATATTCCGCCGGCCGATTATCTTGCCGCCAGCTATTACGAAATCTGGATCCGCGGCGTCGAAACGCTGCTCGAACGGCACGGTTTTGCGACGCGCGAGGAGTTGCTGTCTGGGCGCAAGCTGCAGGAGGGCGCGACGCCGAAACGGGTGCTGAAGGCCGAGATGGTACAGGCGGTTCTCGCGAAAGGCGGGCCATGCGATCGTCCTGTCGAGGCGGCGCCGATATTTGCGGTCGGCGAGACAGTGCGGACGAGGAATTTCAATCCGGCCACCCATACGCGCTTGCCGCGTTATGCCAGGGCCAAGACCGGCATCGTCGAAGCGGTGCAGGGTTCCTTCGTCTTTCCCGATGACAATGCGCATGGCAAGGGCGAGAACCCGCAATGGCTCTATACCGTCATCTTTGATGGCACGGAGCTCTGGGGTGAGGGTGCCGACCCGTCGCTGACGGTCTCGATCGATGCATGGGAGAGCTATCTTGAGCGTGTGTGAAATACCCTCTCAGCTCTCGCAATCGCCGGGTTTACCGAAGTCGCCGGAGGGTGATCCTGTTTTCCCTGAACCTTGGGCGGCTGAAGCCTTCGCCATAACCGTGCATCTGCATGAGAAGGGGCTGTTTTCCTGGACCGAGTGGGCCGAAACCCTTTCGCGGGAATTGCATCAGCCAGGCCGAGCCGAGGACGGCAGCGATTATTTCGACTGCTGGGTGGCGGCGCTCTCGGACCTGCTGGTCAGTCGCGGCGTGGCGGATGCATCCCTACTCCTCGACCTGCAGAAGAGCTGGCAGCGGGCGGCCGAAGCGACGCCGCATGGCAAGCCGATCGAGCTTGCCAACGATCCGCTGCGCTAAACGTCATGACGGGAACTGCCGATAGCACTCCTCGGCCACCGCGCGCAGCGCTTCGCGCGAGATTTCGCCGGTGACGGCATAACCGAGTTCGCCGTCGATCCAGTAGAAGGTTTCGAGATTGCCCGATGAGGCGAAGCGGAAGCTCGTCGTGCGGTTTTCCCTGTTGCGGCCGACCATGACGGTCAGGCGCTCGCCGGCCTGGTTCTCGTACATGAACATCGCGCCCGGCCGGCCGTCGACCGGCAGCAGGCGGCCGCCGACCAGCTTGAAGCCGAGGGGCTGCAGGTTCGGGATCTTGAGGTTCTCGATCGCCAGGCGCTTGCCGAGCCAGGTGGCGAGATGGGCTTCCTCGTCGGCGAAGACCTCGACGGGATGACGGACCTCGGCGGCATAGACGGTAAAGGCGGTCTCGGCCTGTTTCGGGAAGGTTTCTGAGCCGGTAAGCTGCAGCTCCGGCTTTTCTAGAAGAGCCGGGCCATAATGCCCGCTGACGGCGCCGAGCGCAAAGACGAGGAGGGCCGCGGCGGCGAGTGCCCAGCGCTTCCGCGCGGGCGCCACCGCGCGTGAGGGCGCAACGAGCAGAGGATCAGTGTCCCTGGCCTTCTCGTACCCGGCAAAGAGGGAACGGATGCCTGCGTTCTGCGCCTGCCATTCGGCGATCATCGCCGCGTCGTCCGGGTTGTCCGCGAGGTAGGTCTCGATGCGGGCGCGCGAGCTTTGCGGCAACTGGCCGTCGGCATAGGCGTGGAGATCGGCTTCGGTGACGATCGGGTTGGTCTCGTTCATTTCGGTCTCCGAAGCGTAATGACGTTATCGGCCTTCAGATGCTCGGCGACGCGCCGGCGGGCGCGCGACAGGCGCGACATGACGGTGCCGATCGGGATATCGAGAGCGGCGGCGACCTCGCTGTAGCTATAGCCCTCGATGACGACGAGCATCAGCACGGCGCGGTGCTCCTCCGAAAGGCTGTTCAGCGCATCGTTGAGCCGGGCGCGCTCCAGCGGATCGGCCGGCGGTTCAGGCGCTGCCATATCCTCCGCAGCATTGAGCTCGACCAGGCCGTCGCGCGCCTTGCCGCGCCGGCCGTTGCGATAGAGATTGGTCATGATGGTCAGGACCCAGCCGCGCAGGTTGAGGCCGCGCCATTGGCCGCGGCGCGCCAGGACCTTCTCGACACAGTCCTGGAGCAGGTCCTCGCCATCGGCATCCGAGCGCGTCAGGCTGCGCGAATAGCGCCTGAGCGAGGGCAGGAGGGCCAGGATCTGGCCCTCGAACGTTTCGGGTGCGGGTATCTTCACGCCGGTTCCCTTGGCGTCAAGGTTTTGCGAGGTCCCAGTTGCCGCCGACACCGTCGCCGGTGATGTCGCCGGCCTTCTTGTCCTTGACCCAGTAATAAAGCGGCATGCCGTCCTTGGCCCATTGCTTCTTACCATCCTTGCGTTCAATGATCGAATATGCACCATCGGCCTTGGCATCGGAAGCGGCCATCAGCGGCGGCCAGTTCTTGGCGCAATCGCCGTTGCAGTTGGAAACGCCCTTGGCGTCTTTCTTGAAGGTGTAGAGGGTCATGCCATTTTCGCCGGCAAGCACCTTGCCCTTGGCGGTTTCGACTTCCTTGACGGGAGGGGCTGCGAAAGCAGCTGTCGCGGCAAGCGCGGCTGCCGCCGCGACGGACAGGAATTTCACGGATGTCATGATGTCTCTCCTCAGGTTGGGCACGCAATGCTGCGATACCTGATATGAGACACGGGGCGAGGCGGTTTTATTCCCGGCTGAGCGAAAGTTTTTCGCGGGCTCAGGGTGAGGCTGGAGAGAGGCCGCGGAGAGCACGATACAAGCGAGGGACGATCTGCTCGGCGAAGGTGGACATCTTCGCTGTCGCTGCCGGTCATTTACATCATGACGCTTTGCGGATATCCTGTATCCTTAATTTGGTTCGCAGAACCAGCCATTATGAGTTGCTGAATGATCCTGAAAAGCCAGGTTGAGTGGGCGCTGCATTGCTGCGCCATTCTCGCGGGCCTGCCCGAGGGCAGGTATCTCTCCACCAAGGCGCTCGCCGAGCTTCACGGTCTGCCGAAGGAATATCTCTCCAAGGCGCTGCAAAGCCTTTCGCAGGCCTCCCTGGTCGATACCACGCTCGGCCCGAGCGGGGGCTACAGGCTTGCGAGATCCCCATCCGAGATCAACTTCCTTGATATTGTCGAGGCGGTGGAGGGAAAGGCGCGCAGCTTCACCTGCACGAATATCCGCGAGAACAATCCGTGCCGGCCGGCAGGCTATTGCGACAGCAAGCCTTGCGCGGTTGCGCGCGTCATGTGGGAAGCCGACGAGGCTTGGCGAAATACGTTGAGAGCCGTCCGGCTCTCCGATCTTGTCGGCACCTTATCCGAGGAGGTGCCGGCGGACATCTGGCAAAGCACGTTCCAATGGGTGCTCCAGCGCGCCGGCTGATCATGCCCTGAAGATAGTTCTGATGGTGTTCAGGATGGCATGCGCGTTGCGGACCTGTTCCGGAGGCAGGCCAGCGCTGTCGCGGAAGCGTTCGGCGCGGCCGGCGAGGGCTTCGGCGATTTCTTCGGCCAAACCGGGGCGTTGGGTGAGCAGCGGCGCGAAGGCTTCCTGGTCGATTTCATAGACCGTCGCCGGGGTCAGGGCCTCCAAGGCGCAGACTTCCTGCATGCCGGCGAGCAATCCTGTCTCGCCGAAAAAATCGCCCGGTGCGAAGCGCCCGCGCTCTTCGCCTTCGCGCCGCGCCACGATGATGCCGGCGCGCACCATCATCAGCGAGGGCAGCATTTCGCGCTCCCGCACGATCACATCGCCCTGGCGGAACTGCCGGACAGTCGTGGTTTCGGCGAGTTTCTGCTTTTCATCTGACGTCAGTGTCGCAAAGACCGGAATGGCTTCGATCAGCGCAAGCGGCGTGACGCTCGGCGGCCTGGCGTTTTCTTCGGTCGGCAGATCGGCGGTCAGCACCTGGGCCGCGGGCGGAACGGCGAGAAGCAGGCCGGCGGATTTGCAATGACGATAGACGAGATCTAGGACTTCATTTCGCGCCGTCACGCGCTGGCTTGGGCTCGTCACCCGAAACAGCAGCTCGACCTCGAGTGCGGTGGCATCCAGCCCTTTCAAAGCGACGACCGGCGCAGGCTCCCGCACGATCGAATTGCAGCTCGTGAGCGCGGCGATCATGATCTGCCGGATCGATGCCGGCATCCGGGTCGGGGCGATGCGGACGGTGAGGATCAGCAGATGGGTCTCGTCCGGCCGGCTGACATTGGTCAGGCCGAGTTTCGCCAGGAAGCTGTTGGGCAGGACGACGACATTGTTGGCGCCGGTCAGGATGTGTGTCGCGCGCCAGTTGCTTTCGACGATGCGCCCTTCCGTGCCGTCGCTCAAGAGAATCCAGTCGCCGATGACATAGGGCCGGCCGAGCGTCAGCGCGATGCCGGAAAAGACGTCGGCAAGCGTGTTCTGAAGCGCCAGGCCGAGAATGATGGCGACCACGCCTGATGTCGCGACGAGGGTGCCGATCGGCACGCCGAAGACGTAGGCGAGGATCGAGAGCGCGATGCCGATATAGACGATGCCGACGACGAGATCCTGGAGCAGGCGGGCCTCACGCGGGCTGCCCTCCAGCACCAAATAGAGCCTGATGAAGCCGATGACTGCCCATGCCAGATGGACCCACCAGAGCGATTTCGCCAGGATGACGAGTAGGGCTCGCGGGTCCTCGGATTGATACCCCCCGAAATGATGCGGTTCGATGCCGCTGCCGACGAGGATCAGCGTCATCACCGCAAAGAAGAGGATCTGCACCACCAGCCGCGTCGTCGGCCGCTGACTGGAGAGGAAATACCAGACAATGATGCCGGCAAAACCGACCACGATCAGGGACATCAGCGGCCTACCGAAGAGCACGTCGTAGATCATCTCTTTCTGTCTCCGGAAGGGGCGCCGGCACATGATTCAGCGTGTCGGCCACCCGCGAAAGCGGCCGGCTCTCCGCGGGTGGCCGTCAGGCGAATACTCACTTTTTCAGCGGGAAAGTCAGTTCTTTCTGATCGGTGTCGACGACGAAGACGGCGAGCAGGCGGGCGGGCTCGGTCTCGCTGCCATTGGCGCTGACGCCATGGCGGTCGCCCGGCATTTCCGAGAAGCTTTCCCCGGCCTGATAGACCTTGACCGGGCCGTCATTGACCTGGCTGCGGATCGATCCTTCTAGCACGGTGGCGTAGATGAAGGCCGAGTCCGGGTGGGTATGGCCCTCGGAGAGGCCGCCCGGCCCATATTCAACCAGCACGCCCTTGATGCTCTTGCCCGGCACGTCCGGCAGTTCGTGCTCATAGACGAGCGTCACCTTCGCGGATTTGCTGCTGTCGTCGGCGGCAGCGCCGGTGGCTGTGAGAAAGGCGAGGGCCGCGGCGAGCATTGATGTCCTGATCATGGGAATCTCCTGTGTTGCTGGGATGGAGAGGACGCGCCCAAGCGACCGCGTCCTGAGGCAAGTCAATCACTTCGACTGGCTGATTTTGCGAACCACTCTTCGAAGGTGATCGTACCGAGCCGCGGATTGTCGTTGGAGACGAGCGACTGATCGTTCAGCCTGGCGCCGAAATATCTTGCCTCTGCATCGGCTTCGACAGTCCTCGGGTCCTTCATCGCTTTCAGATAGCGGGCGACGAGATCGCTGAGGCGAGCGCGTTCGGGACCCGAGATCTCGATTGTCTTGTTGGCGGGGGCGGAGAGCGCCACGTCGGCCATGGCGTCGGCAACGTCATCGGAGGCGATCGGCTGCACATAGGCCGGCGACAGGCGGACCGTCTGGCCGACGGTGCCGGACTGGGCGATGCCGTTCAGGAATTCCATGAACTGCGTCGAATGCACGATGGTATAGGGAATACCCGAGGTCCTGATCAGCTTTTCCTGAGCGAGCTTACCGCGGAAATAGCCGCTTTCCTGCAGGCGCTCAGTGCCGACGACCGACAGCGCGACATGATGCTTGACGCCAGCGACCTTTTCGGCGGCGAGAAGATTGCGTCCCGAGGTCTCGAAGAATTCGAGCACGGCCTTGTCCTCGAAGGAAGGTGAATTGGCAAGATCGAGCACGACCTGAGCGCCCGCAAGCGCTTCCGCCAAGCCTTCTCCGGTGATCGTGTTGACGCCTGAGTTCGGCGAGGCGGCAATCACCTCATGGCCGCGCTTACGCAGGCGCTCGACGGTTTTCGAACCGACGAGACCGGTTCCGCCAATGACAACGATTTTCATAACGGATCTCCTTTCGCTGCCGGGGTGCGGCAGCGTCAAAATGAAGCTTCTAATGAATTGCGAGGGTTAGTTCAGGCCTGCCTTATCGAGGCCGTAGGCCTTGTCGGCCGTGCCGGGCACAGTCTTGAAGCCGACATTGACGCGGTTCCAGGCATTGATTGCCATGACCACGAAGGTCAGGTCGGAGATTTCCTTTTCGGAAAGCTGGCCGCGAACCCGCTCATAGATCTCGTCGGGAACGCCGCCCTCCGGCAGTTTCGTCAGGGCTTCGGTCCAGGCCAGCGCGGCGCGCTCGCGGGGAATGAACAGGTTCGATTCCCGCCAAATAGCGACGTGATAGATCCTGAGCTCACTCTCGCCGAGGATTTTAGCCTGCTTCACATGCATGTCGAGGCAGAAGCCGCATCCGTTCATCTGCGAAGCGCGGATCTCGACCAGGGCCTGCAGCTTCTCGTCGATCACGCTGCTGCGGAGCGCCATGCTGAATTCCATGAACTTCTTGAAGAGCTCGGGTGACTGCTGGGCGTAGTTCAATCGCTGGGTCATGTCTTTCTCCTCTAATTAAGGATATTTAATGTCCTTATGGATAAATGATATCCTTAATTGCTGGACTGTAAAGTCATTCTCGCTTAGTCTGGCAGCATAAAGCCTATGCGCAAAAGTATGAGGAGGAGGGGATGGATATCGTTTCGGCATTACGGACCTTTCAGCGCGTCGTGGAGACGGGCTCGTTTTCAGCCGCGGCGCATGATCTCAATGTGACCCAGCCCGCTGTCTCCCGGCAGGTTGCGGCACTCGAGGGCCATTTCAACACGCGCCTGCTGCATCGCACGACGAGCGGCCTGTCGCTGACGGCGGAGGGGGAGAGGATGCTGCCGATGGCGCTCCGGATTCTCGAGGCGGTGGAAGAGCTCGGCGATGCCGCCGGATCGGATGGAGCGATCGCTTCGGGCAAGGTCAGGCTCAGCGTTCCGGCACCGCTCGGCCTCTATCTCAGCGAGCGGTTGGGCGATCTTCTCGCCGCTCATCCCAAACTCTCGGTCGAACTGCTTTTCAGGGAGCAGAGCTCCGATATGATCGAGGAGCGCCTCGATCTCGAAGTGCGCCTTGGCCCGGTCGCCGAAAGCAGCCTCGTCTGCCGGCGGATCGGCTGGACGATGGCCTTCCTCGTCGCGTCTCCCGCCTATCTCTCGCGCAGGGCGGCTCCACGCGCCCCGAAGGACATCAAGGATCATGAATGCCTGTGCTACGCGAGGGCAGGCGAGGCCAATACATGGTCCTTTTCGAACGGCTCGGAAGATATATCGGTCAGGATCTCGCCGCGGCTGACCGCCTGCAACGCCGTCGCCATTCACAGAGCCGCCCTTGCCGGCGCGGGACTGGCGGTGCTCTCCCACATTATCGCCTTGTCCGATATCGCCGCCGGCCGGTTGATCCAGGTGATGAAGGATTTCCAGCCGAGCCGGCTGCCGGTCACCGTCGTCTATCCCTCGCGACGCAACATGCCGCTGCGCGTCAAGACCGTTCTGGATTTTCTGATGGATGCGATGGGGCAGGACCCGTCCATGTGTGCAGGCGCCGCGGACCGGGCCTGGAACGGATGAGCGCCGGGATCTGCCGTCGTCGGCCATGCCGCGTCAGTTTCCGCCTTGCCTAAGTCAGGCGAATCCTGCCAAGTCGTCTGATCATGCAATTTGCGCCGCAACAAGACGAAGCCCTGAAGGCTGTTTCGAAATGGCTGAACGAAGGGCGCTCGCCGCTCTTTCGCCTGTTCGGCTACGCCGGAACGGGCAAGACGACGCTTGCCCGGCATTTTGCCGAGAATGTCGATGGCGATGTCCTGTTTGCCGCTTTTACCGGCAAAGCCGCGCAGGTGCTGCGTTCGCGCGGCGCCTCCAACGCCAAGACCATTCATTCGTTGATCTACCGCCCGCGCGGCGAGGAAGCGGTGGAGGACGAGGAAACCGGCAAGACCTCGATTGCGCCAATGTTTGCGATCAACCGGCAAAGCCCGGTGGCGAAAGCGGCGCTGATCATCGTCGACGAATGCTCGATGGTGGACGAGGCGCTCGGCAGGGACCTGATGAGCTTCGGCACGCCGATCCTGGTGCTCGGCGATCCCGGCCAGCTGCCGCCGGTTTCGGGCGGCGGCTACTTCACCAACCAGGAGCCGGATTATCTCCTCACCGATATCCACCGGCAGGCGCGCGACAATCCGATCATCAAGCTCGCCATGCAGGTGCGCGAAGGCAACGAGATCATGTATGGCGACTACGGCACGGCCAAGGTGATCTCGAAGAACGAGGTGACGCAGCAGCTCGTGCTCGATGCCGATCAGGTGCTGGTCGGCACCAACAGGACGCGGCGGCGCTATAATCAGCGCCTGCGCGAACTGAAGGGTTTCAGCGCCGATTATCCGCAGACCGGCGACAAGCTGGTCTGTCTTCGGAACGATCCGGCCAAGGGCCTGCTCAACGGCTCGCTGTGGCAGGTGATGACTTCGTCCAAGGAAACGACGAAGCCCGGCATCAATCTCCTCGTCCGCCCGGAGGATGACGACATGGATCGCGGGGCGGCCAAGATCAAGCTGCTCAAGCAGGCCTTCGAGGATGTCGAAGGCGAGATCCCCTGGAACACCCGCAAGCGCTACGACGAGTTCGACTATGGTTATGCCCTGACCGTCCACAAGGCGCAGGGCTCGCAATGGAACGACGTCGTGCTCTTCGACGAGAGCTGGGCCTTTCGCGACACGCGGGAACGCTGGCTCTACACCGCGATCACACGCGCGGCGGAGACGCTGACGATCGTTCGCTGATCCCGATCGGGGCCGGCCCCTCATCTGCGTTCATCGCTGCGAACCGGACAGTTATGGTTTAAAGGGGAAGGAGACAGTGGCGCTCGTCAGGGGAATTAAGCCTGCACGATGCCCAGCAGCACGGCCTTGGCGATCGCCTGAAAGCGGTTGTTGGCGCGGAATTTCAGGATGATTCCGGCCTCGAGATCCCTGGTCTCATCATGCTTCAGATCGAGTGCCCGGGCGATGCGCTGGGTGGAATAGCCCTCTGCCATCAGTTCCAGGCAACGCAGTTCCTGCGCGGTCAGGCTGGAACTGTCCTGATTGTCGTTGAGCGGCTGCGTCTCCATGCCGTCGTCGAAATCCAGGAGATCGCCGACCTGCTGGAGCTGGCGGTGCAGCGTCGACATTTCGGCCGTCAACTCGCGCTTGCGCACCTGCAAGACCTCGCGGAACATCGCCTCGGCCGATTCCTGCGAATCGGCGTTGCGAAGCTCGTCCATCAGTTCCTGGATGACTGCAATCGGCATGCCTGTCTCGCGGCAGACGGTGATGACGGCCATGCGCATCACGTCGTCCTGGCCATAAACGCGCATCAGGCCGATGCGATTGGCCGAGATCAATCCCTTTTCTTCGTAGAAATGCAGTGTCCTGTGCGTAACGCCGAATGCGTTGGCCATATCTGCGATAGGCACCGGACCTTCCGGCAGATCCGGCGGCAGCGCGGCCAAAGGCAGGAACCGGTATTTCGACCGGGCCTCCGAAGCGACACCGGCGGCAGCAAACAGGCGTTTGGAACCGTCTGGCATGAACCCTCCTAGGGCATCTTGTTGCACCTCATGCGGTTTTGCCAGTTGCTTCCCGGTCGCGGCGAGTGGGGTTTCCTCTGAGCGTCTTCTATGGGAAAGAAGCAGTACGCGGCCTACGTTTACGCGACACAATGTCCACGTTATGCGTGAACGATCTTTTTTATAAGTGCTAAAAATAATCTCTTTTAAATGGGATAGCAACGCGACGGGGCGCTCTACAGGTTTTGCGCGAAGGTTCCAGCAAAACACGCGCTGCGCCCGCCGCATCTTCGCAGCCGGCGGGAACCGCTATTCCTGGTACGCCCCTCACTGTTGTAATGCCGATCCATCAATATCGGCGTCGCATTCATCTGCGATTCTCGTTGGCCATCGCCGGGCACTTGGCTTAAAAAGCGTGGCCTCCCGTTTCCGAGACCGATGGATAATCCGCCATGCCAGCCAAGCTCTCCGTGAACCTCAACGCCATCGCCATGCTGCGCAACCGGCGCGATCTGCCCTGGCCGAGCGTCGAAGCCCTCGGGCGCATAGCCCTTGCATCAGGCGCCAGCGGTCTGACGGTGCATCCGCGCCCCGACCAGCGCCATATAAGATTTTCCGACTTACCCGTCATCCGCAACCTGATCGACGACGAATTCCCGAAGGCCGAGTTCAACATCGAGGGTTATCCCACAGAGGAATTCCTCGAACTCTGCGCCGGCGCTGCACCCGAGCAGGTGACGCTGGTGCCCGACGACCCGTCGCAGGCGACCTCCGATCACGGCTGGGACTTCCGCAAACACCAGGCGTTCCTCACCGATGTCGTGGCGCGGCTGAAGAAGATGGGATGCCGGGTCTCGCTCTTTGCCGACGGCGATGGCGATGCGGAAGCGGTCAAGATCGCCAAGGCGCTCGGCGCCGACCGGATCGAACTTTACACCGGACCGTATGGCGGTTGCTACGATGCGCCCGAACGGGCGGCTCCCATCCTCGAAGCGCTGGGAAAGACTGCAGACGCGGCACTGGCGATCGGCCTTGCCGTCAATGCCGGGCATGATCTGACGGTCGCAAACCTGCCTGATCTGGTGAAGCGCATTCCTGATCTTGCCGAAGTTTCCATCGGCCATGGGCTGACCGCCGATGCGCTGGAATATGGCATGGCGGAAACGGTGCGGCGGTTTTGCAGGGCTTGTGGGCAGAAGGTTTGACGATGGCGTCCAGCGACGACACGGCGGTATCAACTGGTTTTGCCGTCGCATCGGTAGCGCCCTGGGGTTACCGCCTCTGTCCTGCCGGACATATCCCCCACAAGTGGGGAGATCGGCTGGGCGAGATGGCTTCTCCAAACCACTACCCTATAGCTGCCGCGCTACGGTAGCGAGGGAGCGATGGTCTAGCCTCCTGCCACTCTCCCCACTTGTGGGGGAGATGCCGAAGGGCAGAGGGGGTGTCACACGGCACTCCCTCCTCCTCGGTCATTCGTGTCCTCAGGGCTTTACCGCGCGATGTTACAGGAATTCACGCACGGCGCGTCCGCGCCGTGCGTAATTCATTCGACGTGAAGCTTTCTCACTCGCGCTGCATCCTTGCGACGTTGCGCAGGGATGCATATCGGCTCAATGCCCCCCGGCGCTGCCAGCCGCCGTCAGTGCAGCCTTATGCGCCACGAAGAAATCCTTCAGCGGCAGCGGCTGTCTACCCGTTAGTTTGGTGAAGTCTCCGGTCACGATCTCGAATTTGCCGGCGCGGATGTTGGCGTCGGCGGAGACCAGCATGTCGGCGATGAAGCCGGGGAGGCCGGCGCCGCGGATGCCCTGGCCGAGCTGTTCGTCCGTGACGTCGACCACATCGAGCGGCTTGCCGGCGGCTTCGGAGACGGTGGCGGCGACCTGCCGATTGGTCAGCAGTTCAGTGCCGGTCAGCGTGTAGGTGGCGCTTTCGGCGGTGCCGGAGGCAAGGGCTGCGGCGATCGCCAGAGCGCAGTCGTCGCGCGATATCGTCGAGATTTTGCCATCGCCCGTGGCGCTGAACCATTTGCCGCCCTGTAGATTGTGGGGCATGCCATGCAGATAGTTGTCGTGATACCAGGCGTCGCGGATGATTGTGTAGGCGAGGCCGCTCGCCTTGATAGCATTTTCGGTGCCGAGATGGTCGGGCGCGAAAGTGACGAGCGAATCGTCGGGGGCCGGCATCGAGGTGTAGGCAATGTGCTTGACTCCTGCCTTGGCGGCGGCAGCGACGGCGGCCTTGTGCTGGGCCAGACGCTTGCCTGGGGTGTCGAGCGCGTCGGTGCTGATGATCAGCAGCCGGTCGACGCCGGCGAAAGCCTTTTCCAACCCTGCCGCGTCATCGAAATCGGCCTTGCGGGTGACGACGCCCTTATTTGCGAGCTCGGCGAGCTTCTCGGGGCTGCGCGTTGCCGCGACGATGTTGCCGGGGGCAACCCTGTAGGTTTCAATGAGGTGGTGGATGACACGCTGGCCGAGCTGTCCGGCGGCGCCGGTGACCAGGATGGTTTCGCTCATGGGTCGTTCCTTTTGCGTTGGGCGAGGTAGTCTCAAAAAGAGACTAACTCTAGAATAGGAATTGACTTCGCGGTGTAAAGGAGGCAGTTTTTCGGCTCTACGTTACCAAAAGGGAACCAGCAGATGAGCGGCGCGGTCCTCAGTCTGAAGAACAAAATGGCGGGGGCGCGGCGCGAGATCGACCTTGCCGACCTCGATTTTTCCAATTGCCCGGTTCGGGACATGATGCAGCAGATCGGCGGCAAATGGTCGACGCTGCTGCTCGAGGTGCTGGCGGCCGAGCCCCGTCGGTTCGGCGAACTCAGGCGGATGCTGCCCGACATCTCGCAGCGTATGCTGACGCAGACGCTGCGCGATCTGCAGAGGGATGGTTACATCGCCCGCGAGGTCTTCCCGACCAAGCCGCCGAGCGTCGAATATTCTATGACCGATCTCGGCCGCTCGCTCTATCAGCCGCTGTCGCAGCTTCTGAACTGGGCGGAAGCGAATCACGATGCCGTTCGCGCCGCCCGTTCGCGTTTCGATTCCGCAGAGAGCTAAGCTTTGCCGCGGCGGCCTTCCGTCAGGAACAGCAGGAAGGCGAGTGCCGGGAAGGCGAAACCGATCCAAGCCGTCATCGTCCAACCGCCGGTCGCATAGGCCCAGCCGCCGAGCGCCGAGCCGAGCGCGCCGCCGGCAAAGAAGGTGGCCATGAAGAGGCCGTTCAGCCGGCTGCGATGTTCCGGGTTCAGTCCGTAGATGGCGCGCTGGCCGCAGACGAGATTGGTCGTTACCCCGAAATCGAGCATGATCGCCGCCACCGTCAGAAGGATCAGGGCGGTGAGCGAGCCGTCGCCTGCGAAATGACTGATCACGAAGGAAACCATGCCGAGCAGCATGGCGATCGTCGTGGCGATCTTCGTCATGCCGCGGTCGGCAAGCCGGCCGGCGATCGGCGAGGCGATGGCGCCGGCCGCACCTGCCAGCGCGAAGAGGGCAATGCCATTCTGCGTCAGGCCGAAGGCCGGGCTCGCGAGCAGCAAGGGCGTCGTCGTCCAGAACAGGCTGAAGGCGCCGAACATGCCGGCCTGATAGAGGGCGCGGCGCTGCAGCACGCGCGAGGTCATCGCCAGATGGGCCATGGAGGCGAGCAACTCGCCATAACGCAGCTTCGTCTTCGGAAGGCGCACTGGCAGGTTGGCGCGCAGGACGATGGCGAGCGCGATCATCAGCCCGGCGGTGAGGTAATAGACGACGTGCCAGGAGGAAGCTTCGGCGACGAAACTTGCGAAGGGCCGCGCCAGCATGATGCCGGCGAGCAGGCCGCTCATGACATTGCCGACGACCTGGCCGCGTGTGGCATCCGGCGCCATGTTTGCGGCAAAGGGTACGAGTACCTGGACGGCGACCGAGGCGAGGCCAATGGAGAGCGAAGCGGTGAGGAACATCGCAGGCGTCGTCGACAGTGCGGCGCCAATCAGTGCCGCGGCAGAGACTGATATCAGCAGCAGCACCAGGCGGCGGTTTTCCGTGAGATCGCCAAGCGGCACGATCAGCAGCAGGCCGAGTCCGTAGCCGATCTGCGTCAGCGTGACGATCAGGCCGGTGGCGGCGGGCGTGAAACCGAGATCGGCGCTGATCGGGCCGGCAAGCGGCTGGCCGTAATAGAGATTGGCGGCCACCAGCCCGCAGGCGGCGGCGAAAAGGAAGGTGAGCCAGGGTGACAGCGTTCGTGGAATGGCCTTCTCAGGCGTCGTGGCTGAAATGCTCATCGGAAACTCCGGTATCCAAGGATTTGCGAGGATTGAATGCAAAAATGCTGGCTGCGGCCACCCGATCCTTGATCGGATGCCGTTATTTTCGATCGTCTCGGGCCCGACCTCAGGTCACGAGCTTCATCGACGCTTCAGCCGCGGCGAGCATCTCCTGCCTGCCGCGTCCTGTTTTGCCGATGACGCGCAAGCCCTTGGTGAAGCAAAGAAAGGCGAGGGCGGCGGCATCGGGGTCCACGGTCTGCGGAATGGTGCCGTCGGCCTGGCCGAGGCGGATGAGATCGGCCATCAGCTTCTCGTCGGCGGCAAAGGCGGTCGCGACGTTGGCGGCGGCTTCCTCGTCGAGCAGGGAGAAATCGTTGGCACCGCCGACGACGAGGCAGCCTTTGCGGCCGGCATCGCCATAGGAGAGCTCGGTATAATACATCACCATCTGGAAGACTTTTTCGCGGCCCGTCTGCACAGACGCGATCATCGCTTCCAGACGCCGGCGGCCGAGCTGGCGGTAGCGCGCAAAGGCGGCAAGAAAGACGCCGCGCTTATCCTTGAACGCCTTGTAGATGCTGCCCGAAGCGAGATCCATCGCCTCGGTCAGATCGCTGATCGAGGTGGCGTGGTAGCCGCGTTCGGAAAAGACCCGCAGGGCGGCATCCAGAGCGGCGTCCATATCGAACTCGCGCGGACGGCCACGACTGCGAGCTTTTCCATCTGAGGTGAGGTTGTCAACGGTCATGATCCCTAATTAGGGAATGATTGTTTCCAAATCAAGCGAAATTTTTGCGACGCAACATTCGGGGCCGACATCAGAGGGTAAGAACCCAGTTCTGGCCGTTCGCCTCAGGGCCGAACATGCGATGTCTCTCCTCGGAGACAAGTCGGAAGCCTGCTTTGACGTAGATGGCGCGGGCGGTTTCCAGCATGTCGTTGGTCCAGAGGGAAAGCTCGCGATAGCCCTTCTGCCTGGCGAAACGGATGCATTCGTCGGCCAGCAGCTTGCCGAGCCCAAGACCGCGGGCCGATTTGTCGACATAGAGCAGGCGTAGCTTGGCGACGCCGTCGCCGCCATTGGTGACGAGGACGGAGCCGACATTGATGCCGCCGCGTTCGGCGATCCAGCAATATTCGAGCGCTGGATCGAAATTGGCGAGGAATTTTCCGGCGACCTCGGCGACCAGCGCCTCGAAGCGCAGATCCCAGCCATATTCCTCGGCGTAAAAGCGGCCCTGGCTCTGAACGATCCAGCCAATATCACCGGCGCGGTGGGAGCGGAGGATGGCCGGCGCCGGTTTGACGGCCGGATCGAGCAGAGCGCGGATCGTGCCCATAGCCGAGACGACAGCCTGCGGTTCGCCGTCGGCCAGCGTGTCGAAACGGGCTGCAATCTGCGCATTGGCGCGCCGGCCGAGTTTCTCGAACTGCTCTCGTCCCTGATCGGTGACAGTGATGACCTGGCTGCGTAGATCGGCCGGGTCGGGGCTGGTCTCGATCAGCCCCTCGTCGCGGAAACGCTTGAGGATGCGGCTGAGATAGGCCGGGTCGAGATGCAGGTCGCGCACGAGGCCGGCGGCGCTCACGCCGTCATGCGAGCCGATCTCAAACAGGATGCGGGCATCGGTCAGCGTAAACGGCGAGTCGAGATAGGCCTTGTTCAAGAGGCCGAGGAAGTTCGTGTAGAAGCGATTGAATTCGCGGGCGGTTTCGATGAGCGGGATATTGGACATGGCGAAGGTCTCCAGGTGGAGACACCGCGGTTGCCGACAAGACCCGCGACTTCTCTTTCGACATGCTCTGGCATCCCCGAGCATCTGCCGTCAGTCGATAGGCAGCAGATCCTCGGCACAAGGCCGAGATGACGCCGGGTGAGATGAGGCGCGTCAACAACTGACAAAAGTCTCCGTATGAAGACTTTTGTCACGCATTTAGTGGACTGAGTCAACTAAATTGTCGCTGCGGTTCAGGCGGCTTCTTCTTCCGTTTTTTCCTCAGCCCCAAAAGCGAACTCGACTGCCGCGCGCGCATGGATCGTCGTCGTGTCGAAGCCCGGCAGCGGCAGGCGGTCAGGATCGAGGATCAGGCAGATCTCGGTGCAGCCGAGGATGATGCTATCGGCACCTCTTTCCATGGCGCGGTCGATGATCGCGATCAGCTTTTCGCGTGAACTATTGCGCACCCTGCCGGCGCAGAGCTCGTTGAAGATGATGTCGTGCACGGTGGTGCGGTCGGCAGCATCCGGCACCATAATGTCGAGACCGAGGCTCTTCATGCGGTCGGCGTAAAAACCGTGCTCCATCGTGTAGCGGGTGGCGAGCAGCAGCGGGCGTTTGCGGCCGGCGGCATGCAGCGATTTCGCCGTCTCGTCGATAATATGGATCAGCGGCACGGAGATCTTCTTCGCAACCTCGTCAGCGATCAAATGCATGGTGTTGGTGCAGATGAGGACGCAGCCGGCGCCGCCTACCTGCAGGCGCAGAGCCACATCGGCGAGGCGGCGGGCGGCCATGTCCCAGTCGCCGGCCTTCTGAAGCGCGACGATTTCCTCGAAATTGACCGAATGCAGGATGAGCTCCGCCGAAGCGAGGCCGCCTTTGCGGGCGCGCACCATCTCGTTGATGAGACGATAATAGACCGCCGAACTTTCGAAACTCATGCCGCCGATCAGGCCGATCGTTTCCATCACTTTACGCTCCCAGGCTTCAACTTCGAAAATCATGCCGCAATCTCGGCGCGGCGTGTTTGCGTTATTTGTCCTTCACGCTTAATGTGTGCTATAAAATTGCGCGATTTTGAAGAATCGCGCAAAACGAAGGCGCAAGGTTGACTTCACACACATGCTGGACGATCGCGACAGACGTATTCTAGACATGCTGCAGACGGATGCAGGCATATCTGTCACCGACCTCGCGGAGCGCGTGGCGCTTTCCGTCTCGGCTTGTTCGCGGCGCATTCAACGGCTGGAGGAGACCGGCTATATCGCCAGGCGCATCGTCGTGCTCGACCGCGAAAGGATGGGCGTGCCGACCACGGTCTTCGCGCTGGTCAAGACGGCGCATCATTCGGACGAATGGACGGAGAGTTTTCGCAGAATCATCAGAGATATTCCCGAGATCGTCGAGGCGCACCGGTTGACCGGCAATCACGATTACATCCTCAAGATCGTGCTGCCGCGCGTCGAGCATTACGATGTCATCTATAAGCAGATCGTCCGTAGGCTGGAACTTTTCGACGTGTCGGCTTCGATTTCGATGGAAAAGTTGAAGCATGGGATGGCGATACCCGTGGGTTACGCTCGGTGAACAGCGGTATGCTGAAAAGCAGGGTTGGGTCGCCCGAGGAGCCGTTACCCTGACTGCCATCGATAGGAATTGATTTTTCTCGATACGGAACATTTTTCGATGTATTATGTTCACCTTTGGTTCAGGAGGAGGGGAGGATATTTCCTCCTCTTGAAGGAGGAGGAGAACAATCATGAGAAAGCTGACTGTCGTTACGTTATGCTTGATCATGGGTGCCCCCGGCATCACGCCGGCACAGGCGTTTCCGGCTATCAATCCACCCAGGATCGAAGCGCAGCAGCAAATCGAGCATGTGCGATGGCGCGGCCACGGCGGCCACTGGGGTGGCGGCTATTACGGAGGCGGCTATCACGGCCATCATCACCATGGATCGGATTGGGGCTGGGCCTTAGGCGGTCTGGCCGTCGGCACCATCATCGGCGGCGCCTTGGCGCAGCCCTATTACGGCTCGTACTACGGTTCACCCTACGGCTATTACGGCTCGCCCTACCGCTATTACGGCTCGCCCTACGGCTATTACGGCTCGCCGTACCGCTATGGCGGCTATTATGGCCGGCCCTATCGGGCCTATGCATATGGAGGGGGCAGCAGTCACGTGAGCTGGTGCTACGCCCGGTATCGTTCGTACCGGGCGTATGACAATACCTACCAGCCCTATTATGGCCCCCGACGTCAGTGCGTCGGTCCCTATTGATTGGCACTGACGCCGTCTGCATTATGAACTGTTTTCAGGCCGCCCAACTTCTTCCGATCCGTTGGGCGGCCTTCTTCGACTGCGATCGGCGCAGGGGAGACATGCCGAAACGGCGATTGCAACCTTTGCGGCGAAGGCCACATTGGCTCTCAGCGAAATGACGCAGAAGGGCAGGTCATGGGCGATCATCATGTGGTTGTTGTCGGCGGCGGTTTCGGCGGACTGCAGCTCGTCAACGGGTTGAAGGGCGCAGGGGTGAGGATCACGCTCGTCGACCGGCGCAACCATCATCTCTTCCAGCCGCTGCTCTATCAGGTGGCGACGACCATTCTCTCCACCTCGGAAATCGCCTGGCCGATCCGCCGCCTCTATGCCGACCGGCCCGACGTGACCGTGCTGCTCGGCGAAGTCGCCGATGTCGACAGCGGCGCGAAGACGGTTTCGTTACGCAACGGCATGACTCTCGGATACGACACGCTGGTGCTGGCGACCGGCGCGACACATGCCTATTTCGGTCATGACGAATGGGAGCCGGTAGCGCCCGGCCTGAAGACCCTGGAGGACGCGACGACGATCCGCCGGCGTGTGCTGCTTGCGTTCGAGAAGGCGGAGTTGGAGGCCGATCCGCTCGTGCGCGACGCGCTGCTCACCTTCGCCATTGTCGGCGCTGGGCCGACCGGCGTCGAGCTTGCCGGCATCATAGCCGAACTCGCGCATTTCACGCTGCCGAACGAATTCCGCAACATCGATACGCGCAAGACCCGTGTCGTGCTGGTCGAGGCCGGCCCGCGGGTGCTGCCGACCTTCGCCCAGGAGCTTTCGGCCTATGCCCAGAAGGCGCTGGAGAAACTGGGGGTCGAGGTCCTCCTCGGCAAGCCGGTGACGGAGTGCGGCGCCGACGGCGTGCAGATCGGCGAGACCTTCATCCCGAGCCGGACGATCGTCTGGGCCGCCGGCGTCACAGCTTCGCCGGCAGCTCGCTGGCTCGGCGTGCCGGCCGACCGGGCAGGGCGTGTGGTCGTCGAAGAGGATCTGAGCGCGCCCGGCCTGCCCGATGTCTTCGTCATCGGCGACACCGCCTTGGTGATGCGCGAGGACGGCAAGCCGGTGCCGGGTATCGCACCCGCAGCAAAGCAGCAGGGCGCTTATGTCGCCAAGGTCATCCGCGCGCGTCTTTCGGGCAAGCCGGCGCCGGCGCCCTTCCGTTACCGGCACCAGGGGAGTCTCGCGACGATCGGCCAGAGTGCGGCGATCATCGATTTCGGCCGGATCAAGCTGAAAGGCTGGATTGCTTGGTGGATTTGGGGCCTCGCCCATATCTACTTCCTGATCGGCACCCGCTCGCGCTTCGCTGTCGCCTGGAGCTGGCTGTGGATCTATCTCAGCGGTCAGCACAGCGCCCGGCTGATCACGCAGCGGGAGACGATGCGAGAGGAGGCGTAGGTTTTCTTCTTTTCGTCAGCTGAAGGACGGCGGGAGAGGGCGCGCCGTGTGGCACCCCCCTCTGCCCTGCCGGGCATCTCCCCACAGGTGGGGAGATCGGCTGGGCGTGATTGTTCCCCAAACAACTACCGCATCGTTATTCGATACAGCAGAGAGGGACCGACGATCCAACCGCTTGTCGATCTCCACCCTTGTGGGGGAGATGCCCGGCAGGGCAGAGGGGGGCGCCTCACGGCACGCCGACACAGCAAACCACCCGGCGCACCCGCAGCGTAAATGCAATACACCCAAGCTTGACATATCTCTGCACCCAGCCTTAGCATCCCGCCCGCGTCTTTCCACCACCTGGGTGTCGCATCCAGCCGTAACAACGGACAGAGGTTCCAATGCGCCGAGCCACTTCTCACGAAAATCACATCCGGATTTCTGAGAAATTGGTGGTTCATGCGCACTTTGAATCTGGGCATCCTCGCCCATGTGGATGCAGGCAAGACTAGCCTTACCGAAAGACTGCTTTTCCACGCTGGCGTCATCGACAAGCTCGGTAGCGTCGATAGCGGCGATACGCAGACGGACAATCTCGAACTCGAGCGGCAACGCGGCATCACGATCAGAGCCGCGGTGGTGTCGTTTAAGATCGGCGACAGGACCGTCAATCTGATCGATACGCCAGGCCATCCCGATTTCATCGCCGAAGTCGAGCGCGTGCTGGGATTGCTGGATGCCGCGGTCGTCGTCGTCTCGGCGGTCGAAGGCGTGCAGGCGCAGACGCGCGTGCTGGTGCGGGCGCTGCGGCGGCTCGGCGTTCCCTTCATCTTCTTCGTCAACAAGGTAGATCGCCTTGGCGCCCGCCATCAAGAGGTGCTGGAGGCGCTTGCCGCGCAGCTCTCGGTCCGGCCGGTCGCCATGTCTTCGGTCATTAATGCCGGCACCAAGCTCGCCTCGGTCGAGGCGTTGGCAATAGGTCGTGAGCCGCTTTTTTCCGCGCTTTGCGAGGCGCTCGGGGAAAACGACGAGGCATTGCTCGATGACTATGTGCTCGCTCCCGATCGGCTGACCGAGGAAAGGCTCGGGACGTCCCTGGCAGATCAGGTGGCGCGGGGCCTGATACATCCCGTCTTCGCAGGCGCTGCGATGACCGGCGCCGGCATCTCAGCCCTGGCATCGGCCATCCCAACGATCTTGCCCGGGCGACGCCCCGACCCGGATGGTCCGGTCGCCGGAAAGATCTTCAAGATCGAGCGCGGTTGGGGCGGCGAAAAGCTCGCTTATCTCTACTTGAGCTCCGGCACGGTGCGGCTGCGGCAATATCTGGATCTGCCGAAAGGCCCGGAGAGAGTGACCGCGATCCGGCTCTTCGAGGAAGGCCGTAGCCACGGCGTCGAGAGCTTCCGCGCCGGGCAGATCGCATGTGTCAGCGGCCTAATCGGCGGTCGGATCGGCGATGCGTTAGGCGACGATCCGGGCGCCGGCGGAAGGGCTCACTTCGCGCCACCGACGCTCGAAACCCGCGTCCTTGCCCGCCGGCCATCTGAGAAGGCGGCGCTGTGGCTGGCGCTGAACCAGATGGCCGAACAGGATCCCCTGATCAATCTGCGCCGGAACGAAGACACCGACGAGGTCTTCGTATCGCTCTATGGTGAGGTACAGAAAGAGGTTGTCCAGTCGACCATGCTGGCGGATTACGGCATCGAGGCCAGCTTCGAGGAAAGCACAGTCATTCTGGTCGAGAGGCCTGTGGGAATTGGGACCGGTCTGCAGGCTCTTTTCAAGGAGCCCAATCCGTTTCTCGCCACCGTTGGCCTGCGGGTCGAGCCGCGTTCTCCGGGGGCGGGCAACAGCTTTGCGCTCGAAGTGGATGTCGGCCAGATGCCCGCCGCCTTTTACCGGGCGGTCGAGGAAACCGTGTTCGAAACGCTGAAGCAGGGTATATCAGGCTGGCAGGTCGTCGATTGCCACGTGGCGATGACGGCGGCCCGGCACAGCTCGCCGGCAAGCACTGCCGCAGATTTCCGGCAGCTGACGCCCTGGGTGCTGGCAACGGCGCTTTCGAACGCGCAGACGGTGCTTTGCGAACCGGTCGACCGCTTTCATCTCGAAACGCCGGCTGAGAGCTTGAGCGCCGTGCTCACCCTGCTTGCGAGATCAGCCGCGACAACGTCGGGTTCGGTGATCGCCGAGGGCGTTGCGCGGTCCGAAGGCACCATGACGTCTCAGATGGTAAGAAGCGTCCAGCAGCAGTTGCCGGGGTTGACGGGCGGGACGGGGGTGATGGAAACCGCTTTCGATCACTATGCGCCGACCGCTGGCCCGCCGCGCTTGCGCCGGCGCTCGGGGCCTGATCCATTCAACCCTGTCGAATATCTGTTGCGCCTGCGCGGGAATGTCTAAGTCGCGCTCGATTGGGGAACATGGCCCTTCCCCGCCTATTATTATCTCAGAGTCCGGAGGCTTCCATGCCCGATATCAATACGTTTCTCACCTTTTATGTTGCCGTTCTGGCCATTCAGCTGTCGCCGGGGCCGGACATGATGCTTGTCATCGGGCGAGGTGTCGGGCAGGGCCGGCGCACCGCTCTTCTGAACGCGGTCGGCATCACGCTCCTTGCCGGGGCGATCCAGATCTTGTTGCTGATACTGGGCGTAGCCTCGCTGCTTCAAGCCTCGCCGCTTGCTTTCGACATTCTGCGCTGGGCGGGAGCCGTCTATCTGGTCTGGCTGGGCGTCAAGCTGCTTTGCGGAGCGGGGCGGCATGGCGACGGCGCACGGGCTGCGGCGCAGTCCGGGTCGACCGCGGCGGCGCTTCGCGAGGGCACGATCAACAATCTGACCAATCCGAAGGCGCTCGTCTTTCTCTTCGCCTTCCTTCCGCAATTCGTGAACCCTGAGAGTTCCTGGCCGGTGGCGGTGCAGCTTCTTGTTCTCGGGGCGGTGACCAAGCTTTCGAACTTCGTCATCCTCGGCGCCGTCGCATTCGGCGCGGGTGCGTTCGGCGGCTGGCTCTCGCGCCGGCCGATGCTGATCGTTTGGCAGGAGCGGTTCGCCGGTATCGTTATGATCCTCCTCGGTCTTCGCCTTGCCTTTTCAGGGGATGCCCGCCCCGTCCGATAACTGCCATCTTCCATAAAGACAGCCGTCGAAGTCGAGCTTTCCACGACTTCGGCGGCTGCGGCATTTCACATCAGGGCGGCTGCCTGAGCAGCCGCCTTCCATTATCCTCAGGCCGCCAGCGAGGCGATGTCGATGACGAAGCGGTAGCGGACGTCGCTTTTCAGGACGCGTTCATAGGCTTCGTTGACCTGGTCGATGTTGATCTTCTCGATCTCGGAGACGATGTTGTGCTTGCCGCAGAAATCGAGCATTTCCTGGGTTTCCTTGATCGAGCCGATCATCGAACCGGAGATGCTCTTGCGGCCGGGAATGATCGAGAAGGCGTGCACAGGGATCGGCTTTTCGGGCGCGCCGACGACGACGAAGGAGCCGTCCACCTTCAGAAGGCCGAGATAGGCGTTCCAGTCGATCTCGGCGCTTACAGTGCAGATGATCAGGTCGAAGGTACCGGCGAGCTTGGTGAAGGTTTCCGGGTCGTTGGTGGCGTAATATTCCTTGGCGCCGAGCTTCAGACCGTCTTCCTTCTTGGAAAGGGTCTGGGAGAGAACGGTGATGTCGGCGCCCATCGCCGAACCCAGCTTGACGCCCATGTGACCGAGGCCGCCCATGCCGACGATCGCGACCTTCTTGCCGGGGCCGGCGTTCCAGTGGCGCAGCGGTGAGTAGAGGGTGATGCCGGCGCAGAGCAGCGGTGCGGAGGCGTCGAGCGGAAGGTTGTCCGGGATGGACATGACGTAGCCTTCCTTGACGACGATCGAGTCGGAATAGCCGCCCTGGGTGCGCGTCTTGCCGTCGGCTTCGAAGTCATTGTAGGTGCCGCTGAGACCAGGCATGTACTGTTCGCGGTCGAGGTCGCGCTCGGCGCAGCCGATGCAGGAATCGACGAAGCAGCCGACGCCGACTCGGTCGCCGACCTTGAACTTGGTGACGGCGGAGCCGACGGCCGAGACGATGCCGGCGATCTCATGGCCCGGTACGATCGGATAGACGGCGTTCTTCCACTCGTTGCGGACGGTGTGGATATCAGAATGGCAGATGCCGGCGAACTTGATGTCGATGACGACGTCGTCGGGTCTGGGGTCGCGGCGCTCGAAGGTAAAAGGGGTCAGCGGTTTGGAAGCATCGGTCGCGGCATAGCCTCTTGCGATAGGCATGGGAACCATCCTTTTTCGGTTGTGGGGTGGGGTTGAGCGGGATGGCGCACTATTGCCCGGAACGCGGCGAGGGCGTTAGAGTGATCCTCTCAGCTTTTTGCACGATCCTGCAAAAGTGGGGTGCCTGCCTGTTTGAGAAATGGTCCAGGCACTCTAGATAAGGGCAATGCCGATGGCGTCGAATAGTTGACAGAAAGAGTTGCCGCATGACCTTGCCTTTCAGCCCCTATCAGGAGATCGTCGACCTCGCGATGCGCTTTGCGCCCTGCGACGGCGAGTTCTCGACCGCTATCGGCAATCTTCATATCAGCCGCAGGTCGAAGCCCAGCGATCCCTTGCACAGCAGCTACCGACCCTGCTTCGCCTTCGTGCTGCAGGGGGCCAAAAGCCTGCAGCTCGGCACGGAAATGATCAGCTACGGCACCGGCGATTATCTCTTGACCTCGCTCGATCTGCCGGTCGCCTGGCGGGTTACGGAGGCAAGTCCCGAGGTGCCGCATCTCTGTCTCGGGATGGCGATTGATTCCGAAAAGCTGCTGGAGCTGCTCAGCCGCATCGATGTTCCGCGCCCGGCCTCCCATACCGACGGGCAGCGCGGAATGGTGGTGAGCGTCGCGCCGCCGGAACTCATGGATGCCGCCGTCCGCCTGCTGCGCTTGCTCGATCGTCCAGACGACATTCCCGCCATGGCGCCGCTGATCGAGCAGGAAATTCTCTACCGGGTGCTGACCGGGCCGCATGGAGCCCGGCTGATCAACATCGCCACGGCAGACAGCCACAGCAACCGGATTGCGCGCGCCGTCGCATGGCTGAAGGAGAATTTCGCGCGGCCGCTGCGCATCGAGGATCTGGCCGAACGCGTCAATATGAGCGTGTCGTCCTTCCATCACCACTTCAAGTCGGTGACGGCGATGACACCGGTGCAGTATCAAAAGCAACTTCGCCTGCACGAGGCGCGCCGGCTAATGCTTATCGAGCGGCTCGACGCTGGCACGGCCGGCCATCGCGTCGGCTATCAAAGTCCCTCGCAATTCAGCCGCGAATACAGCCGCCTCTACGGCGCTTCGCCGGCCCGCGATATCGACGGCGTGCGCGAAATGGTGGCAGCGGAATAGACGCCGGCGGCTGCAAAGCGCGGTATTAAAGGATGCTTGACGTTTCCCGGCTAGGCTGGCGCCATCAATCAAGCAGGCACCGCCGTTCGCATGACGCAAGCACCGTTTCTTTCCATCGTCGCGCCTTGTCACAACGAGGAAGAGGGCCTGCGTGAATTCTGCCGCCGTGCGGCCGCTGCTGCTCGGAGCGTCGCCGGCGATGCATTCGAGATTATCCTCGTCGATGACGGCTCGTCCGACGGCACCTGGGAGATCATTTCGGATCTCGCGGCAAAAGTTCCGCAGGTGCTCGGCGTTCGCCTCCTGCGCAACCACGGCCACCAGCTGGCGTCGACGGCGGGCCTCTCCGCTTCGCGGGGCGAGCGCGTTCTCCTGATCGACGCCGATCTTCAGGATCCGCCCGAGCTGCTTTTGATGATGATGCCGATCATGGAGCGCGGCGCCGACGTCGTCTACGGCCAGCGCACGCGCCGCGAAGGCGAAACCTGGTTCAAGCTCGCGACTGCTTCGCTGTTCTATCGCGCGCTTTCCAGGCTCGCTTCCGTGACCATTCCGCGCGACACCGGTGATTTCCGGCTGATGCGCCGGCGCGTCGTCGATATCCTGCTGGCGATGCCGGAGCGCGATCGCTTTATTCGCGGCATGGTGAGCTGGATCGGCGGCCGGCAGGTGGCTCTGCCTTATGAGCGGGACGCGCGTTTTGCCGGCTCGACGAAATATCCGCTGCGCAAGATGATCAATTTCGCGCTGGATGCGATCACCAGCTTTTCGACGACGCCGCTACGCATCGCCACATGGCTCGGCATGATCAGCGCCGGCATCGCGATGGCGCTGCTCGTCTATACTTTCGTTCGCTGGCTGCAGGGCGAGACGGTCACCGGCTGGTCGTCCATCATGGCCGCCGTGAGCGCGTTCAGCGCCATCCAGCTGATCTGCATCGGCATCATCGGCGAATATCTCGGCCGTCTCGTGCAGGAGAGCAAGAAGCGGCCGATGTTCATGATCGAAACGATCCTGCGGGGCAGCGAACACGCCGAGCTGCCGACGGTCTTTTCGGAGATGGGAGCCGGCGACAAGCGCGCCGCCCTGGATGCGGCCTTCGGATTCGAAGAGTTGGCATCGTCGCAAAAGAGTAATCGGATCGGATAATGGACCAGATTTCCACATCTGCTGTAGCCGCAGCCGGTTTTGATGAATTGGCAGCCCGGCAGGATTCCACCATTGCGATCGCCGTTTTCGTAGCGTTTGTCGCCATCCTGGTCGTGTTGTTCCGCTTTCCGCCAGTTCTTGATTACGCCAATCACTATGCCCGTATCTGGCTTCTATCCGGAGGCATCGGCGAGCAGCCGTTTCCCGAGATCTATGCGGTCGATTGGAACCGCACCTTCACCAATGTCGGCATCGATCTTCTGGCGATCTGGATAGGGCCTCTTGTCGGCGCGGACAGGCTGGCGCGCGCCTTGCTTTTCCTGGCGATCGTGCTGCCGCCGCTTGGCGCGATCGCGCTGCACCGAACGCTTTTCGGCAGCCGGTCCTACTGGCAGATCGCCATGCTGTCGCTTGGTTGGTGCGCCACCGTGATTGGTGGCTTCATCAATTTCCAGATCGGTCTCGGCATGGCCTTGTTCTTCGCATGCGCCGATCTTCGGCTGCAGCGCCGCAACTTCGCCCTGCTGTTTGCCTGGCGGCTTGCCGCCGCGCTGCTGCTGACGGTGATGCACATCTTCTCGCTCGGCTTCTATATGGCGATCATCTGCGGCCTCGAATTTTCCTGGCGTTTCGACATCTTGCGATCGAAGTCCCGCCTGGTGAGGCTCGCCAGTCGGTTAACACAGGCGCTGGGCGCCTGCGTTTTGCCGCCGATCGCACTCTATCTCCGTTCGCCAGCTTTGCCCAACGCCGGTGATAACGGCCTTGCCCTTGCCTGGAATGACAGCGTCGTCCTGATTGTCATGAATGTGCTCTCCGCGATCACCACATACATTCCGGTGGTAGACGTGGTGATGGTTCTGCCATTGATCCTCATCTGCACACGTGCTTCACGCGCGGGCGATATCCGCGTGCATGCGGGGCTTGCCGTGGCCGCCAGCGGACTGCTGCTGCTCTCTTGTGTTTCGCCTCGCCATATGCTCGGAACCGGATGGATCAGTTGGCGCTTTCCGATCATGACGGCGCTCGTCGCCATGGCGATGGTGTGTCCTTTCGCCAGTCTGACGCGCCGCAAGGCGCTGTTGCTGGCGCTTGTCGTCAATCTCGCGGTTTTCGGCCGGTCGGGCTGGATCGGTTGGAACTGGTGGCTTGCACAAAAGGACGTCGCTGCCGTAGAGACCGTACTCAAAAAGGTGCCGGTCGGCGCGGCCGTTCTGCCCCTGGGGCATGACCCCAGGATGGTGAGCGGCCTTGCGCACTCCAGCCGGTATTTTTTCTTCAGAGAGGAGACTTTCTGGCACCTGCCGACGCTTGCCACGCCTTTCGCGCATGCGTTCGTGCCGACGCTCTTCACCGCGAACGGCAAGCAGCCGCTATCGGTTCTGACACCATGGTCTGAGATCGCGGTCCCCGAAGGCAATCTGCTGTCGATCGGCGTGCTTTCGTGCCCGGCGATGATGCAGGTCTATGAAAACTTCACACCCTATCTGTCGGACTGGCGCGGACGTTTCGATTTCATCCTCGTCGCCAATGCCGATATTCCAGACCGCTATGTCGGCACCGAGATGCCGGCTGGTCTGACGCTGATTGAGGATGCCGGTTTCGCCAAGCTCTACGCGATCGACAAGGCGGCGCCGGCAGAACCGCTTTCGATTCCCGACGGCTGCGCGGCGGCTCTATGACCCGCTGCCTCCCCTGAGATCGAGCGCAAGCTCTCGCGCTTGCCTGGCCGTGTCTTCGTCGCAGATCAGCACGTTGCCGAGGCCGGACAGCAATACGGCCGCGATCGCCTGCGCCTTGTTCAGGCCGCCTGACGCGAAGACGACATTGGGAATGGCGCGCAGGGCTTCCAGCTCGGGAGCAATCGCGCACCTGTTTATCGCATGGTCGATCGGCTGCCCCTTCTTATCGACGAACTGGCCGAGCACGTCACCACAGGCACCGGCTGCGAGCAATTCCTCAATGTCGATGTTGCGTGGCAAGCCGTAGCGCATCAGCAGCGAACGCTCGGTCATGTCGCCGATGCTGAGCACGATGACGTCATTGGTCTCGATCTGTCGAAAGGCCGATTCAAAAACATCCTGCCGGATGATTGCCGTCCGCGATTCCGGGCTGCCGGCATAGATCGGTGCAGCAAGATAGGAGCATTCCGCATTGAGCTGGCGGGCAAGGTCGCTTGCAATGTCAAAGGTATTGATTTCGATGCCGTGCGTCAGCCCGCCCATGACCGAATTGACGCAGATATCAGGCCGTCTGAGCGAAGGCATATGCCGCACCATTTCGCGGAGGGTCGCTCCCCACCCGACGCCAACGCCGCGGATATTGCCGGCGTTCAGCAACTGGACGAGATAATCGGCGGCCGCCTGGCCGAGCAGGACGGGAATGAGCTCCTCGTCCTCCGGTGTCGGTACGATGATCGCGCGATTTAGAGAGAATTCCGCCGCCAGCTGCTGCTCCAGGGCGACGCAGGAGGTCAGCCGGGAATTGAGGGTGATCGTCACAAGGCCGGATCGGCGTGCCTCGGCGATGATCTTGTTGACGCGAAGCCTGTTGGTCGAAAGCGCTTCTGCGATTTCGCCCTGCGTGCGTCCCTCCATGTAATAGAGCCAGACCACGCGCACCTGCATCTGCTCGTCCGAGAGCGCTACGGGCGCGGAAGAAGCACTTCGGTTCTGTGACATGCGATAATCTGCGCCTCCGCTTCGACGCCATGGATCTCAAATCCCGGGAGCTTGTCAATCACAGGCGCCGTCGTCAGCCGCTTCACCCGTTAGTCGGTTCTCCGGCCGGTCGACTTGTTGAATGGATGCAAACCTTTCATGCCTACATGACACGAAATGCGGTCGTTTTCCCGCAGATGTCGATCGGTAGGCACGCTCGCGACGATGCGCTTCCGGCTGTCGTCGATGCGCAGATGCACGTTGTTCTCATCGCCGACGGTTTCGATCAATTCGACATGGGCATCGAACCGGAGCTCATGCGCCGATCCGGCGCCGAGGTTGATCGAACCGGGTCTGATGCCGATGAGATCCGTACCCCTGGGCAGGGCGATTTCGCAGGGGCCGAGTTCATCCAGTTCGATCAGGTTCATCGGCGGAGAACCGATGAAGCCGGCGACGAAGACGGTTTCGGGACGGCGATACACCTCGATCGGTGTCCCGATCTGCTCAATTCGGCCGCCGTTCATGACGACAAGCCTGTCGGCGAGCGTCATCGCCTCGAGCTGGTCGTGCGTCACATAGAGGCTGGTCGTCTTGAGCTGCCGCTGCAACCTCCGAATTTCGACGCGCATTTGCACGCGAAGCTTCGCATCCAGATTGGACAAGGGTTCGTCGAAGAGGAAGGCGGCGGGATCGCGGACAATAGCGCGGCCCATGGCGACGCGTTGGCGCTGTCCGCCTGAGAGCTGACGGGGGCGTCGCTTGAGAAATTCGCCAATTTCCAGAATGTCGGCGGCGTCAGCGATCCGCCGGTCGATCTCGTGGCGAGGAACGCGGCGGTTCTTGAGTCCGTATTCGAGATTCTGCCGAACGGTCATGTGAGGATAGAGCGCGTAGTTCTGGAAGACCATCGCGATGTTGCGGTCGGCCGGATCGACATGGCCAACGTCGTTGCCTGATATCCTAAGGTGCCCGGAGCTTATGGCTTCGAGGCCCGCAATCATCCGCAGCAAGGTCGATTTTCCGCATCCTGATGGGCCGACCAGCACAATCATTTCGCCGTCCGCGACAGTCAGATTGATGCCTTTCACCGCGGGAACCGGTCCGTAGTTCTTCTTCAGGTCGATCAGTTCGATAGCCGCCATGGCATCCTTCCTCCGAGGTCGTCATACATTTGTAACATGCTATTGACATTTGTAACAAGTGACCCCAACCTTGTTTTATCGCCGCTCTGGGAGGGGTTGACCGACGCTCCACGCACCGGTCGGCGAACAAAGGCAATGGAGAGGAAAACGAAATGACGGCAATGTCTTTGATAGGATCCCGTTTCGGACGGACAATCCGGTCATTCGCGGCGGGCGCTGCATTGGTGGCGCTCGGGTTGACGAATGCAGGCCACGCCAGCGCCGCCGATCGCGTCAAGATCGAATGGTGGAATGCGGCAGGCGGCCGCCTGGCCGAAATCACCACCCAGCTGATTAAGGACTTCAACGCCTCGCAGGACAAATACGAGGTCGTCGGCATCGGCAAAGGCAATTACGAGGAAACCATGGCGGCGATGGTGGCCGCCTACCGCGTCCATCAGCAGCCGGTGCTGATCCAGGCCGCCGAGCGCGGGTTCCTCACCATGTACAATTCCGGCGCCATCATTCCGGTGCCGCAGCTGATGGAGAAGGAAGGCTACAAGGTCGACTGGAATGATTTCGTCGCGCCGGTCGCCGGCTTCTATCTGGTCGACGGCAAGCCGGCGGCGATGCCCTTCAACAGCTCAACGCCGATCTTCTGGTACAATGCCGATCACTTCAAGGCAGCCGGCTTCGACAAGCCGGGCGAGACCTGGCAGGAGCTCGACAAGCAACTGCGCGCTATCAAGGAGAAAGGTGTCTCGAAGTGCCAGATGGCGCTTGCGAACGACTTCTACTGGAGCCTGATCGAGAACTACGCGGCGATCCAGGACCAGCCTTACGGTACCAAGGCGAATGGCTTCGGCGGCCTCGACACCGAATTCATCTTCAACAAGAGCCCATTGGTGGTCGGTCAGGTGACACGCCTCAAGACGTGGATGGACGCCGGCATCCTGCAGATCGCCGGGCAGGGGCTCTCGCCAGACCAGCTGTTCACCTCTGGAACCTGCTCGACTTATGTGGCCTCCACCGCGGCGCACGCCGCCGTCGAGAGCGGAGCGAAATTCAATTGGAGCGCAACGTTCCTGCCGCATGAGGAAGGCATCGAGCCGAAAAACAGCACCATTGGCGGCGGGGCCCTCTGGGTTCTCAAAGGCAAGTCGGAAGAAGAATATGCCGGCGCGGCGGCCTTCCTGAACTTCGTCGCCTCACCGAAGACGCAGGTCTGGTGGAGCAAGCAGACAGGCTATGTCCCGGTGACGAACACAGCCTATGAGCAGGCCAAGTCCGAGGGCTACTTCAAGGACCACCCGACCCGCGAGATCGCCATTCTCCAGCTCACGCGCGGTACCCCGACAGACAATTCGCGCGGCTTCCGCTTCGGCAATCATAACCAGTCGATGGCGCTTCTGGTGGAAGAGATCCAGGGCGTTTGGACCGGCCAGAAGACCCCGCAGCAGGCACTGGATGCGGCGGCGGCGCGCGGAAACCAGATCCTTCGCCAGTATGAGCAGCTTCATGCAGCAAAGTAGAACCTTGGGAAAGATGGAAGGCGCCGCGCGGCGCCTTCGCATCCCCGATCTTCTGTCGACGGGCCGCTCGGTCGCGCAGCCGTCGGAGGCCGGGTTGAAGTCCGCCCACTTCAACAGACCGTGGCTTGCCTTCGGCCTTGTCGCGCCGCAGCTGCTGATCCTGCTGTTCTTCTTTTTCATTCCCTCTTACAAGGCGCTGTCGCTGGCCTTCGTTCAGGTCGATCCCTTCGGCGGCACCGAGATTTTCGTCGGACTGACAAATTTCTACAATCTCTTCGCCAGCCCGGAATATCGCGGCAGCGCGCTGTTCACGCTCTGGTTCACCGTTGCACAGAACTGCGCGACGCTTCTGCTTGCCGGTCTCTTTGCTTTCGCGACCGATTTCGTGATCAGAGGCAGGGGGATTTATAAGAGCATCATCCTGCTTCCCTATGCGATCGCGCCTGTCATATCGGGCGTGATCTGGGCCTTCCTGTTCAATCCGGCGGTTGGGCCGATCGCGCAGCTTCTGCACGGGTTCGGCTTCGAATGGGATCCGAACCGGCGGCCTTTCGATGCGCAGCTGCTGGTGACCATCGCTTCTGTCTGGAAGAATGTCTGCTACGACTACATCTTTCTCGTCGCCGCATTGCTTGCCGTGCCTGTCTCGCTTCTGGAAGCGGCAAAGCTCGACGGCGCAAGACCCGTCCGGCGCTTCTTCACGATTTCACTTCCGCTGATCTCGCCGACGATCTTCTTCCTCGTGGTGATGAACTTCGTCTACGGCCTGTTTGAAACCTTCGGCATTATCGACGCGGTCACCCGCGGCGGCCCGGCCGGGGCGACGAACAGCCTGGTCTACAAGGTGTATCAGGATGGTTTCGTGCAGCTAGACCTCGGCTCGTCGGCCGCGCAATCCGTGCTTTTGATGCTGATCGCCATCCTCTTCACCATCGTTCAATTCCGCGCGCTCGAGCGCAAGGTCAATTACCAGGTGTAGCCATGCCCGAACGCCATCTCGGTCTTTCGATCTTCTGCCACGCCATATTGCTGATCGGCGCGGTTTTTGTCTGCCTGCCGCTCTACTTCGCCTTCGTCGCCGGCTCGCTGACCTTGCAGGAGGTTCAGCAGGCGCCGTTCCCGGTGGTGCCGGGCTCGCATTTCTTCGAAAACCTGGCCGCCGCCTGGCAACAGGGCGAGTTCTCCCAACTGTTCCTGAATTCGATCATCGTCACCGCCGGCATCGTCGTCGGCAAGCTGGCGATCTCGCTGATCGCCGCGTTCGGCGTCACCTATTTCCGCTTCCCGTTCCGCATGACGGCGTTCTGGCTGATCTTCGTGTCGCTGATGCTTCCGGTCGAGGTCCGCATCATTCCGACCTATGAAGCGGTCGCAGATGCGGCCGGGCCGATCCGCTGGCTGGCTGGCACGATCGGCCTGTCCGGTATCGTCGAAAACCTGACCGGATACAGCATCGAAGCCTCGTTGAAATGGAACATGGTCAACAGCTATGCTGGCCTGATCCTGCCGCTGATCGCCTCCGCCTCGGCGACCTTCCTGTTCCGGCAGTTTTTCCTGACCGTTCCCGACGAACTTTGCGAGGCGGCCAAGCTCGACGGCGCCGGCCCTCTGAAGTTCTTCAAGGATATCCTGCTGCCGCTGTCGAGCGCCAATATCGCTGCGCTATCGATCATCCTGTTTCTCTATGGCTGGAACCAGTATTTGTGGCCGCTGCTCTTCACCACCGACAAGGAGATGGGAACGGCCGTCCTCGGGCTGAAGCAGCTCGTCCCGGTCTCCGACTCCGCGCCCGCCTGGAACATTGCGATGAGCGCTGCGCTGCTCGTCATGCTGCCGCCGGCGGCTGTCATTCTCTTCATGCAACGCTGGTTCACAAAGGGACTGGTGGACTCCGGAAAGTAACACGCGACATCTCAAGGATATTCAGACGATGGTGCATATCATCGGCCACCGTGGCGGCCGCAATCTCTGGCCCGAGAACAGTCTCTCGGGCTTCCGCAAACTCGCGCAGATGCCTGTCGACGGCGTGGAGTTCGACATCCACCTGACGCGTTCGGGCGAAATGCTCGTCATTCACGACCCGACGCTGGAGCGCACAACGGATGCGCGCGGGCCGGTCGCCGATCTCGGCTCGGGAAAACATCGTGAAATCAGCCTCAAGGACAGTGACGGGGAAGCGATCCCCACCCTGGAAGAGGTCCTCGCCGTCTTCAAGAATACGCCCCTCGAGCTTCACATCGAACTGAAGACCCACGCCGATGGGACGCCTTACGAGGGGCTCGCCGCCAAGGCATTCGCCGCCGTCGAGCGGCTTGGTCTTATGGAGCGCTCGATCCTGACGAGTTTTCATCCCGACGTGCTCGCAGATATTCGCAAGGTCGCCCCTGGTATTCGCACCTTGTCGTCCTTCGACGCCAAGTCTGCCGAGCGTCTCGGGCTTGCGAGCGGCCTCAGCCTGATGATGCAATATTCGGATATCATCGCCGTCGAAAAGTCGCTGCTTCAGGCGAAGTGGGAGGAGATCACCAGGCTCGTGCCGCTCGACCGGCTCGGGGCCTGGGTTCCGAACGAAATGAGCGATCTCGAATATTGGCTTGCCAAACCGATCAGACAGATAACCACGGACCGTCCGGACCTCGCCTTGCAGGCGCGGGGGTGAGGCATGCTCAATAGCCGCATCGATTATCCCGGCATGTCAGGCACCATGGACAGCGTCGATCTCGTGATCTTCGATTGCGACGGCGTGCTGATCGACAGCGAACCGATTGCCAGCCGTACCCTGGCGGAAACGCTCCAAAGCGCAGGCATTGCGATCACCGCAGCGCAGGCTCATGTCAAGTTCACCGGCAATTCGGAAAGCATCATCGCCGAGATGTGCCGGCACGAATACGGGATCATCGATATCGCTACGTTGTTCGAAAAGTGGCATCTTCATCTATTCGAGGAATTCGCGCGCTCGCTGACGCCCATTGCCGGCATTGCCGAGGTCGTCAACAGTCTCGACCGCCCTAAATGCGTCGCATCGAACAGCACGATGCGGCGGCTGCACAACAGCTTGGGCAAACTCGATCTCTGGAGCGCCTTCGGGGAAGGCGTCTTCAGCGCCGAATTCGTCTCCCGGCCGAAGCCGGCGCCCGATCTGCTGCTGCATTGCGCCGAGCGTTTCCGGGCCCGGCCGGCCAGATGCATCATGATCGACGACAGCGTTCATGGTGTGGCAGCAGCAATCGCCGCAGGCATGACGGCCATCGGATTCGTCGATCCGGCCGATCCGAGGCCGGGCCGCCGCGCCGTGCTTGATGCCGCCGGAGCCGCCGCCGTTGCGACTGGGGCGGGGGAACTCCCCGCCATTCTGGAAAAAGTCGGAGGGAGGCTGTGATGGCGCCCCGGGCGGAGGGCGCGTTCAGCGCCAGCCTCCTTGCCATGTCGCCGTGACCGCGTAATGTCCCTGGAGGCGGGGATTTTCCAGACAACAGACATTGAAAATCGACTGCAGCTGCTAATCAACCCGATCCTTGCCGATCCGAAACGAGAGATCATGAGCGACACATCTCATACCGCAGAAGCCGGCGCCAAATATGTCATCGGCGTCGATGTCGGCACCGGCAGCGCCCGGGCCGGCCTGTTCGATATGGCCGGCAGCATGCTTGCCTCCGCCAAGCGGAATATCAGCCTGTTTCATGAAGCCGGTTCCATCGTCGAACAATCGAGCAGCGAAATCTGGAGCGCCGTTTGCGAGGCTGTGCGAGAGGCCGTCGCCGCAGCCGGCGTCGATCCGGCTTCAGTGGTCGGGCTCGGTTTCGACGCCACCTGCTCGCTCGTCGTCCTCGGCGAAGGCGGCAAGCCGCTTCCCGTCGGGCCTTCGGAAGATCCGGAACGCGATATTATCGTCTGGATGGACCATCGTGCCGTCCCGCAGGCGGAGCGCATCAATGCGTTTGGCCATGACGTGCTGCGTTATGTCGGCGGCCGTATTTCGCCCGAAATGGAAACACCCAAACTTCTCTGGCTGAAAGAAAACCGCCCCCAGGTTTTCGATGCTGCCTGGCAGTTTTTCGATCTTGCGGATTTCCTCACCTGGCGGGCAACCGGCGATCTGTCGCGCTCGACCTGCACGGTCACCTGCAAATGGACCTATCTCGCTCATGAGAAGCGGTGGGACAGCGGTTATTTCCATCAGATCGGTCTCGGCGTGCTGGCGGAGGAAGGGTTTGCCCGCATCGGCAAAGTCATTGTCGAGCCCGGTTCGGCGCTCGGCCAGGGGCTGAGCGCGGCTGCGGCGGAGGAACTCGGGCTGACGCCCGGAACTGCCGTGGCAGCCGGGCTGATCGATGCTCATGCGGGCGGTGTCGGAACCGTCGGCGCCGATCCGCGAGCCAACCTTGCCTATGTCTTCGGGACCTCTTCCTGCACGATGACATCGACGACAGAACCGTCTTTCGTGCCCGGTGTCTGGGGGCCCTATTATTCGGCGATGGTGCCTGGCCTCTGGCTGAACGAGGGAGGCCAGAGCGCCGCCGGTGCGGCGATCGACCATCTCCTCTCCTTCCATCCCGCGGCCAGCGAGGCGAGGGAGCTTTCGAAGAGCGCCGGCGTTGCGCTGCCGGTCCTGCTTGCCGACATGGCCACCCGCAAGGCGGGCCGTTCTTCCGACGCCGTCAGGCTGGCGGCCGGGCTGCATGTCGTTCCCGAATTTCTCGGCAACCGCGCGCCCTTTGCCGATCCGCATGCCCGGGCTGTTATCGCCGGTCTCGGCATGGAGCGGGATCTCGGCGGCCTGGTCTCGCTCTACGTCGCAGGGCTTTGCGGCATCGGCTACGGCCTCAGGCAGATCATCGAAACACAGGCCGAGGCGGGCGTCACCGTCGACAACATCGTCATCAGCGGCGGCGCCGGCCAGCACGATTTCGTCCGCCAAGTGCTCGCCGATGCGAGCGGCAAGCCAGTGGTGGCGACGAAGGCCGAGGAGCCGGTATTGCTGGGAGCGGCCATTCTCGGCGCTGTCGCCGGCCGGCAATTTGCCGATGTTGGCGAGGCAATGAGCGAGCTCACCAAGGTGGAAAAGCGTTTTCAGCCGTCAGAGGGCGAGATTTCAGATCTTCACCGCAAGCGTTACGAAGCGTTCAAGGAGCTTCAGACTTTGGCGCGCAAGCTTCGCAGCGATGGCTGACAGCGCTGCGCGACAAATGCCGCGAACTAGTTATTGATGGCGATGATCGCCCAATGGCTTTCCTCGCAGGCGTTGTCGTCGCAGACTGCACCCATCCAGACAGCGCCATTTGCAAGCATGACTCCTTCGCTGCTGACGAAGAGATCCTCATATTGCTGGCGGCCGACAGCGCGACGGGTCTCCGGCGTCACCAGATCGTCGAAATTCTGGATGAAATCCTCGGCGTTTTCGACATCATAGGTTTCGCCATCTGCCTTTACGCTCAGGGGATATTCGGCAAGGCCTGCGATGGTCTCGGCATCGCCGGTGCGCATCGCCTGGACGAGCTGGCGCAGCGGCCGGTCGAAGCCGGCGGCATCGCCGTGCAATTCCTCGATGCGGTTATAGACTTCACTATCCGACCGCGCGGCGGCGCGACCGGTGAAGGGCGTCGTTGCCAGGAGCATCGCTCCGGCCAGGAGAAGAGCAGCAGGTAGACGCGACATAGAAGGCTCCCGGCAAATGACATTATGCAGCATTATGGAATCTCAATCCGGTGTCCGCCTATCCAATTCTGGTGCGCCACCAGCCTTTCCCGTATAAAAATCTGCCGGGCCTGCTTGACGGCCTGATCGGATTGCCGCATAAAGGTTGCGAACCGTACCGTACGGTACGTATATGGGAGCCGTGACCGTGTCCGTCGATATTGCTGAGCCGAGCGAATTTTCGTCGCGCCAGAACGCCGTTCTGGAGCAGGCGCTGCGGCTGCTCGTTGATGGCGGCGAGAAGGCGCTGACGACCTCGGGTGTTGCGCGCGCCGCCAATTGCTCGAAGGAAAGCCTCTACAAGTGGTTCGGCGATCGCGACGGCTTATTGTCTGCGATGATCGCCTATCAGGCGAGCAAGGTGCGCACCTTCGAGCGCAACGGCGAACGGCTTACGGCGACGAGCCTGCACGACCATGTCGTCATCTTCGCCCGCGACCTGCTGGAAGTGCTCGCCGGCGACGTCTCGCTGGCGCTGAACCGGCTGGCGATCGGCCAATCCCACCGCGACGGCTCGAAGCTCGGCAAGCTCCTGCTCGAACGCGGCCGCCGCCAGATTGACCGGCGCGCCATGGCGCTGATCGATGCCGGCAAGAGGGCAGGGCTCCTGCGCTTTGCCGATGCCGACGAAGCCTATCACACGCTTTACGGCCTTGTAGTTTCCGACCTGCATGTGCGCATGCTGCTCGGCGAACCGGGCCTCAAGGATACCGCACGCCAGGCGGAGAGGGCGGTGACCGCCTTCCTCCGGCTTTACGGCACGGAGAAGGTTCTGGCGGAGATGCCGGCTCTCGGCTGATTTCGCCTTAATGACAGTCAACAGGACAAGCACAAGGGAAGGAACTTCAAATGCGCGTCTATTACGATCGTGATGCCGATCTCAACCTCATCAAGGCCAAGAAGGTCGCCGTCATCGGCTACGGCTCGCAGGGCCGCGCCCATGCGCTGAATCTGAAGGACAGCGGCGCCCAGAACCTAGTCATCGCTCTCAAGGCCGGTTCGCCCACGATCAAGAAGGCCGAGGCCGATGGCTTCAAGGTCATGACCGTCGCCGAAGCCGCCGGATGGGCCGACCTGATGATGATGGCGACGCCGGACGAACTCCAGGCCGACATCTACAAGTCGGACATCGCTCCGAATATCCGCGACGGCGCTGCCATCGCTTTCGCCCACGGTCTCAACGTTCACTTCGGCCTGATCGAGCCGAAGGCTTCCGTCGACGTCGTCATGATCGCCCCGAAGGGCCCGGGCCACACGGTTCGCGGCGAATACCAAAAGGGCGGCGGCGTTCCCTGCCTCGTTGCCGTTCATCAGAACGCCTCCGGCAACGCCCTTGAACTCGCTCTCTCCTACGCCTGCGGCGTCGGCGGCGGCCGTTCGGGTATTATCGAAACCAATTTCCGCGAAGAATGCGAAACCGACCTTTTCGGCGAACAGGTCGTTCTCTGCGGCGGCCTCGTCGAGCTCATCCGCGCCGGTTTCGAAACGCTGGTTGAAGCCGGCTATGCGCCTGAAATGGCCTATTTCGAGTGCCTGCACGAAGTGAAGCTGATCGTCGACTTGATCTATGAAGGCGGCATCGCCAACATGAACTACTCGATCTCCAACACGGCCGAGTGGGGCGAATACGTCACCGGCCCGCGCATTATCACCGAAGAAACCAAGGCTGAGATGAAGCGCGTGCTCAAGGACATCCAGACCGGCAAGTTCACCTCCGAGTGGATGCAGGAATACCGGTCGGGTGCGGCCCGCTTCAAGGGCATCCGCCGCAACAACGACAGCCATCAGATCGAGGAAGTCGGCGCCAAGCTGCGCGGCATGATGCCCTGGATCGGCAAGAACAAGCTGGTCGACAAATCGGTCAACTAAGCTGTTTCAGCGAAGCAAAACGGAAAGGCCGGAGTAAAAGCTCCAGCCTCCAGACTGCAGATAACCCCCGGCTGAGCTGGGGGTTATCTGATTCATTGCGACATACTGAAGAAGGCTGCTCCCGAACCAAGAGGCGAGCTGCGGTTTGTTGGGAACGGAACTGGAGTTGGTCGGTTAGTGGAATCTATTCGATCTGCTTCAGGGACCAGATGTCTAAGGCCGGAATTCTTACCTTTCATCGCTGCATAAATTATGGCTCCTATTGGCAGGCACGCTGTCTGGCAGAAGGCCTCGCGTCCATGGGAGTAGAAGCCGTTCTTCTGGAACACATGTCTGATCGCGTGAACCGCGCGGAATGGCAATGCGCGCTGCAACCGCTGCTTCCTGCCGCAACGCCGAAGGAAGACTACCCGCTCTACAAAGCGAAGATCCGGAAATTCTTTCAATCGTTTGCGAGCTTGCCTCTTTCATCGCCTTTTCCCTTGGAGAACCCAGCCGCGATGGACGACTATTCGCTCATCGTCGTCGGCAGCGACGAGGTGTGGAACCTTCGCCATCCCTGGTATGGCGGGTATCCGGTGTTTTATGGAGAAGGCCTGCGATGCGGGCGTCTTGTCTCCTATGCCGCGACGTTTGGAAGTCTGACATCGTCGGAGCGACTGGAGGGGTGGGCGGAAAAGCTGCGAAAGTTCTCTCATATTTCTGTCCGGGACCTCCATTCGGAGCGGATCATCCGCGAGACATTGGGAATAGAGCCCGAACTCGTTCTCGACCCCTGCCTGCAATTTCCGCAGACGATGAAGGCGAGCCGGCATGACGGGGAGGCGGCAGGCTATATAGCCGTCTACGGCCACAGTTTTCCCACATGGTTTCAGGATACCGTGCGCCGGTGGGCAGGAGACCGGGAATATCCGCTCGTCAGCATCGGCTATCGGAACGATTGGGCCGATGAGCAATGGATTGACGCCGGCCCGGAGGACTTCGCCAGCTTTATTTCCGAAGCAAAGGCTGTCGTGACGAACTTCTTTCATGGATGCGTGTTCTCGCTTGTCAACGAGAAGCCGTTTGCATGCGTCCTCTCCGATTACCGTTCCAACAAGATTCGCGATCTAACGCGGCTCGTCCGAGCTGATGATCATGTTCTGACCGAAGATACGACTTCCACGCATCTGGATGGCATCCTCGGTAATCCCCTTCCTATGGGCATTTCGCAGCGGATATCTTCGCTGCGCGACACATCCAACGCCTATCTCAGCCATGCCTTGCAATAGCTCCGGTCAAAAGAATCGGCTCGCGCCGGGCATCGCTCCCAAGGATATTGCAGGCTCCGGCTGCTGCATCGGCTGCGGCTCCTGTGTCGCAAGGTCAGCGCGACCTGATGTGCACATGGAACTCGACCGGTACGGGCAGATGAAGCCGGCAGGCCCGAAGACGTGGTTGCAGGCCCTTGATGAAGATTTTGCGCGAATTTGCCCGTTTTCACCGGTGGCCCGGGACGAGGATGAATTGACGGCCGAATGTTTTGCCGGTGCGAAAAACCGAGACCCTCTGCTGGGTCGTTACGAGGCTGCCTTTGTCGGCCATGTCGAGGAAGGGGAATACCGTTCGAACGGCAGCTCCGGCGGCATGGTCACCTGGGTGGCAGCGGAATTGCTGCGCCTGGGGCTTGTTGACGGTGTTGCTCACGTCAAGGAGAGCGATGATCCGCAATCGGAACGGCGCCTGTTTCATTATTCGCTGTCACGTGATCTGCAGGAACTTCAGGCGGGTGCTAAATCTCGATATTATCCAGTCGAGCTTTCCGGAGTACTTCAGTCCATTCGCGAGGCGCCGGGCCGGTATGCCGTGGTTGGGATTCCTTGTTTCATCAAGGCGGTGCGACTGGCCTGTGCCGATGACCCAGTATTGAAGGAGCGAATTGCGTTCACGCTTGGGCTGTTTTGTGGCCACATGAAAAGCGCGCGAATGGCCGAGAGCTTCGCATGGCAGATGGGGCAGGACATTGGGAAGGTTAGACGGCTCGACTACAGGAAGAAAACCCAGGATCGGCCTGCGAATTGGTATCGGGCTCAGCTGACACTCGAAAACGGCGAGACGTGCGCCCAGGACTGGTGGCATCTGGTCGATGGGGACTGGGGTGCGGGTTTCTTTCAGAACTCCGCCTGCAATTTCTGCGACGACGTCGTGGCAGAAACCGCAGATATCGCTTTCGGGGATGCCTGGAAGGAGCCCTACTCCTCTGATGGAAGAGGAACGAACGTGGTGATCGTCCGCTCAACAGCACTTCTAGATGTGATCCATGCGGGGATTGCAGAGAAGAGGATCGCACTGTCTTACGTCGATTCCGACTTTGTCGTAGCCACCCAGGCCGCCGGATTCCGCCAGCGTCGTGAGGGTCTCGCATTCCGGCTGAGCTGGCCTCGTATGGGCATGCGCCCGCGAAAACGCGCCCGTCCCGGCAGACATGGCTTGTCCCGGCAGCGCATGGCGGTCTATGTCATGCGCTACTGGATCAGCTTCTGGAGTCATCGCGTCTTTGCAATTGCCCACTTCTTGCACAGCCCCAGACTTTACATTTGGTGGGCTCGTGCTGCCTTGGCATGCTATCAGGGGGTCGCCTATTCCCGAGGACCGATCGGCAGGATAGCCCAGAGCCTGGGTTTAGCCGGCTCCGAGGGACGCACGTGATTCAAGCCCCCAGCAGTCGAACTGCTGACTTGGCAACGCGCGACACATATCCGCTATCTCTGTGTGGTGCGTAACGTTCGACCATTTCTTCGCAGAAGCCGGCGAATTCTTCGGGCACCAGGGGCGCACTGGTATGGTGCGGCGCGATACCTCTATGCTCCGGCGTGAAGCAGAACGTCACCGTTACGTCGAAATCTTCGAGGGCCTGCATCTGCCGGTCGAACCAATCGAGGGCGTTGGGCCGGAATCGGTCCGCCCAGGAAAGTCCGGTGCGCACAGATTTCACGCCTAACCGCCTCATCCAGGCAGCAGCCTCATCCAGCCGCGGGTCTTCGAAGTGGAACCATTGCACCAGCCCTAAATCAGGCGTGTGTTTGGCAAACTCCTCAAGCGCCGGTTTGGGCGTTCCGTCTTCGCGCAGAATGCCCATATAGTAGTGCCGATAGTAGGAGGAGCCTTCGGCTTCGCGATGACGCGTTGTTGCCTCCCATGATCGAGGGAGGTCGTAGAGGCTGTACCATTGGCAGCGCTCGACTTTGCCCTTGAGCAACTCGGCAGTTCGTTGCAGGCCCCACAATTGCACTTCCTCCGCACCGAAGGTCGAGACGCCCACTTCGCTGACCCAGATCGGCAGATCGGTGACAGCGCGTATTTCGTTGATTTTCTCCGGCCACTCATGAATTTGCCAGAGATTCCAGTCGAGGGGAAAACCATGCAGCGCGACGGCATCGAGGTGATCGAGCACGCCGTAATTCTTCATGCGGCTGAGGAAGAAGGGGTCGATTGGAGATATTCCGCCGAGCACCTTCGTCAGTTCCGGATTTTTGGCTGCGATTGCATCGGCCGCCAGGATTGCCATTTGCGCAAACAGGCTCCATTCAGGATCGATCTCCGGATCCCAGTGCGATTTATTGTTCGGCTCGTTCCAGATCATCGTGGCTTCGATCATTTGACTTCCCCGGGCAGGATTTAACGAACGGGTTATAAGGTCACTTCGTTGAGCGTCATCACTTTTGCACCCCAGTCGCCGACCACAACGGTGGTGACGGAGGCCGGTGCAATATCAAATCTGGGCCAAGCGTCGATTGGCAGTCCCAGAACATGGCTGACAGCCGCCTTGATGACATCGGCATGAGACACCAGCGCTAAGCGCCTATCGTTGCCGCGACGGGCCAATGTCTCTATGAGCCCGAAAATCCGAGTTTGGACGTCCAGCATCGTCTCGCCTCCTGGCGTGCGGACGAGGCTGCGTGTGGTATTCCATCGGCGCCAAAGGGGATCATCATTGAGAACTTCGAAGGTTTTTCCGGACCAGTTGCCAAAATTCACTTCGTCCAAAGCATCGTCTGTTTGCGGCAGAGACAGGCCACAGGCTGATGCGATACCTACTGCAGTCTCCCGTGTTCGTTCGCGCGGGCTGGTGTAGATCTCATTGATGTCCTCTCGGCGCAGCCTCTCCCCGAGACGCTGAACTTGCGAGCGTCCGGATTCGCCAAGCGAAATACCGGCTGTACGGCCCGCCAGGAAATTCCCGACATTGTCGTGCGCTGCGTGACGAACCAGGAAGAAAGTTGCCGTCATTCCGCGGCTCCGCGCAGAACTTCCTCCTCATCGTCGATGAAATTCTGCGTCCGGCGGCGGGCCTCGTAATCGGTGAACTGCTGCGGCGGCGATTTCATGAAATAGCTCGACGGCCCTGTCAGAGCTCCGCCCAGGCCTCGGTCGAGGGCGAGTTTCGCGCAGCGTATTGCATCGATGACAACGCCGGCTGAATTGGGCGAGTCCCACACTTCAAGCTTGAGCTCCGCATTGAGCGGCACGCCCCCGAAAGTGGTGCCCTCGAGCCTGATATAAGCCCATTTACGATCGGTGAGCCAGGGGACGTGGTCACTTGGTCCGACATGTACATCGTCGGCAGGAAGCGGAATATCCAATTGGCTGGTGACCGACTGGGTCTTTGAGATCTTCTTTGATTCCAGCCGCTCGCGCTCCAGCATATTGAGAAAATCAGTGTTTCCGCCGAAATTGAGCTGATAGGTGCGATCCACTCGGACGCCCCGTTCGCGGAAGAGATTGACGAGCATTCGGTGGACGATCGTTGCCCCCACCTGGCTCTTGATATCGTCGCCAATGATCGGCAGCTTCCGGGCGGCGAACTTCTGCTGCCATTCCGGTTTGGAGGCTATGAATACCGGAATGCAATTGATAAAAGCGCAACCTGCCGCCAGCGCCTGTTCGGCATACCACTTGGTTGCTTCTTCCGAGCCAACGGGAAGATAGGAAACTAGCACCTCCGTCCCGGTTTGCCTGAGGATTTTCGCCACATCCGCCGGCGGCTCCGCCGATTCCTCGATCCGATCCTGGAGATACTTCCCTATCCCATCCATCGTCCTGCCGCGTTTCACCTCGACGCCAAGCGGAGCGACATCTGCGAAACGCTGCGTGTTGTTTGGTTCGGCGTATATCGCCTCCGCGACATCGCGCCCTACTTTTGAAGCGGCGACGTCGAAGGCCGCGGATATCTCAATATCGTGCACATGATATCCGCCGAGATCAATGTGCATGAGGCCTGGAACCGGCTCGTTTTCCCGGGCGTTATCATAGTAGGTAAGTCCTTGAACCAATGACGAGGCGCAATTGCCAACTCCCACCAATCCAACGCGAATGGATTTCGAACGCATGGTTCCCTCCAAGGGCTGCTTGCTGAGGCATCTACAAAGCTAACAAGCGGGAACTGCGCCGGTTCCCGACCTTCCCGTTTTTTTCGATCGCGTCTGACGATGATCCAACCAGCTCGGGCAGGCATTGCTGCAAGGAAGGAGGACCGGATGCTGGTCTATGGCGATGTCGAGCACATCGAGAACGCAGCAGCAGTACGCGCATTGATTTCAAGAATGATGATGGCGTGCATCGAAATGCAGCCGAGCCGGCAGCGCCACGAAACCCTGGTTCGAGCATTCATCCTGACTGGAGAACTGGTTCAGGGACTGGCCGATCAGGAATTCGGGGGAAAAGGCGCGGACGATATCTCCGAGCTTCAGGATGCAGGCGCGAAATTTCTGCGCATGCAGGCACGGGAGATCATGCGATCGTGGCGAAACGGATTTTCCGGCAGTTTGTCCTTTCCAGAGGATTGGACAACCAAACTCGAATCTCTCGCCAGCGCCGATCCGGTGCGAATGAAGCGCGCAGAGGGCTACGCCTTTTATGCTTTGTATCCCGAGAGCTATATCGAGGCGGCTTCGATCTCAAACTTGACGTCTAAAACAGTCGTCATCGGGATCCGAAGCATCGGGACCGGACTCGCGGCTCTGGTTTCTGCAGCCTTGGATGCCGAGCCGGCCTATTCGCTGCGCCCGACTGGCCACCCCTTCGAGCGGTACGTAAGCGTCACACCGGCTCTTTCCGAGCGGATTCTCGCCGACCATGGCACCGATTTTGCCATCGTCGATGAGGGGCCGGGGCTATCGGGGAGCTCGTTCGGCTGCGTTGCGGACTGGTTGCAGGCCAACGGCGTGGCGTCTGATCGGCTTCATTTTTTCCCGAGCCACACGGGTGAACTTGGCCCGCATGCAAGCAAGCCGCATCGGACCCGTTGGCGGGATCGGCTACGCCATGTCGTCAGCTTCGACGATCTTGCCCTCAAGACCCAAGATCCAAAACATCGTCTGCAGACATGGGCGGCCGATGTTGTCGGCGTTGCGCGTTCGTCCTGGCGGGACCTCTCCGGTGGCGCATGGCGCGCGGTTCGGTATCGTGATCCTTCACATTGGCCGCCGAGCTATATGCAGATGGAAAAACGCAAATTCCTGATGGAAGCCGAAGGAGGGGCGTGGCTTGTCAAGTTTGCCGGGCTTGGCGGGAGCGACTCGGACAAGGCCAGAAGAGGCTCCTTGCTAAGCGAAGCCGGTTTTGTTCCGAAGGTTGCCGGTACCTGTTACGGATTTGTCATCGACGAATGGCTGGATGGAACGCCGCTCGACAATAGTGGTGCAAGCAGGCGCGACATCGCGGATCACCTCGGACGTTATCTCGGTTTTCGTGCCCGTCACCTCCCGGCGCAAAATGGCGGCGCGTCGATCCAGAAACTGTGTGAGATGGCGATTTTCAATATTGCGGAAGCGGCAGGATCGGATACGGCAGAAAAATTGGGGTGCGTGATAAGCACGCCCGAGCGGCTAGCCGGACGATTGCGACGGGTCGATACGGACAACCGGCTTCACCCATGGGAATGGCTGACGACCACCAGCGGGCGCATCGTGAAGACGGATGCGCTCGATCACAACGCGGCCCACGATCTGATCGGGTGCCAGGACATTGCCTGGGACGTCGTGGGCGCCTGCGTCGAATTCGAACTATCGAGTAAGGAGCGTTATCGTCTTGTCGATCTCGTCGCTCAGGAAGCGGACTGCGATTTGCGCGATGATGTGCTCAAGCTTTTCGAGGCATGTTATCTCGGTTTCCAGATAGGTTTGTGGTCGCAGGCGAGGGCGAGCGTCGATGACGCCGAGAGGGAGCGGATTGAAAGCACCATCAAACGCTACCTGGACCGCCTGCCGCAGTTGATCGGAGCCTGACTGCGGAAGCGGTCTGGATCCGAAGTTTTTCAGCAAAGTGACGGAGGCGGTTCCGCCATCGGATGGCGGCTTCCATGTTCCACCAGATAAACTTCCCGTTCCGGATTGGCACGAATGACAAACCCGGCGCTTCTCAGCATCGCTTCGACCGCCGCCTTGTTCGGAATGAACCAATTTGTGGGGTCGCCAGCGTAACGTTCTTCCCAAGAAATACACTTTGGGAAAGCCGCGCTGCTCAAATATTGTCGTGTTGAAGAAGTCGTAATTTTCGCCGAGTGCCGCGATTTCCTCTTCACCCCGCTGCATGCATTGAAACAGCATCTGGCCGCCGACGACATGCTCATGCAGAAGGTCGAGTGCCAGCAGCGGATGCCGCAGGTGATAAAGGACACTCATGAAAAGGACCAGGTCAAATCTCTCCTTCAGTTTTTCCACCTCGTACACCGACATCAGCTTGAACTCGATATCCTCACCTGTCTGTCTGGCTGCGAACTCGGCTTGCCTGAGATAATGCGGGTCGGAGTCGATTCCGACGACCCGTCCGGCATTTCTTCTTTTCATTTCAAGCGAATAGAATCCGGCGTTGCAGCCGATGTCGAGAACGCTGCACCCCCCGAGATCTTCAGGCACAACCTGCTGAAAGTGGGCCCATTTGAAGGACGGGTAGTCACCAAGAAAATGATCAGGCGCGGTCTGAACGCCGCTAATTCGCAGGTTGTGAAACCATGGCCTCAGGGCTGCGATGTCCCTTTCCAGTCGAGCCTCTCGTTCATTCCGTACTCCAATCCGCAGCGTCGATCATTGCTTCGACTGCGCCGCCGAGACGTGTGTCCGGTTACGTTTGAATTTTCTGATCGCCGACCGTATCTGCTCGACGGACCGGGGGCCGATCCCCGCGAGCTTGAGGAGTTCGGCATTCTTCATATCTGCCAATTGGCTCATTCGGTGAATTCCGCTTCTGGCGAGCGAACGGGCGATCCATCCAGGGAGACAGGTGGTCAATAAGGGATCTTCGGTATCTCCCCCTCCAGTCTTCGTCCGCTTTTGAGATACCTGCGGCATGTTCAGCTTGAGCCGGCTTCGTCAGATGTGGTCGAACCCTCTTGATGGTTTTCGGTTCCCGCTGAAGAAGAAAAACCCGCCAATTGTGTGCGAGATTGTCCTTCTCGGCCGACACAAAGATCTCTGGACGGTGAACTTAGTCATCAGAATTGTGCGACGGATTGGTGTTGGGCGGCATATCTCCCGGACGGATGATGCGCGAATTACCGGTGTCGGGCGCCGGTTCCACCATTTCGGCGTCGCCGATGGGAGGGGGCCTAAGTTCGCCGTTGCAGTCATCCAGCTTCTTGGAGAGATCTTGATGGTCATCCGCTGAACCGCCACCCTGGTTTGGTTGGGACGGGGCGACGCATTTGTCAGGCGGCGCCTGTGCGTTCGCTTGGAGCGGTAAGGAAAGGATCGCCACGGCCAGCGACAGCACGGTGAGGAGTCGCTTGAACTTCCGGGATGTGCTCGGCATGAGGATGACGAGGTAGAGAAGCACCGACGGGAAAGCCGACCGCAGCGGACGGGTGCGGGGCCGTGCGAGGTCACTCAAACCAGGCAGAATCGCAATCAGGCCGAACGCCAGGCCAGCGCACAATAGCCAGGCGGAGAAGTTCTGCCACATGAGGTTGTTGCTCTGCCAGAAGGCGATATCGGTGGCGAACGCAAGCGTGAAGCAGACGAAAGGTAACGGGACAAAGAGCGACTGTATCGGATAGGCGGCCACGTCTCGATCGCTGGGAAAAATTACAGCCATGGCATGCTCCGAGAAGGCAAGAGCGCAGATATACGATCCAACCGTGGAGGCAGCGGATGGTTCCGATGCAGCGGCACTGGCTTGTCGACCGCCACATCGACAAATTGCGGCGGCCGCCTTTCGCATGCACTACCGGAGTGACCATGTAGGGAGACACTTACTCTCCGTTCCGTCATTCCTGTGAAAGGTGCGGGAGGAAGGAAGAGAGGAGGGTGGAAGGCGGATTTTCGCCTAAAAGCGCGATGGCGCCAAGACTGCCGTCGGACACGGGGCGAAGCTCCGACCTTTATCGTTGCGCACTCACGATGAGCCAGCGGGTCGGCTTGCCGTCATATCCGCCGCCATCGCTTTCCTCGACGGCGAGGTTGCGCCAGCCGCCTGCCGTCAGAAGCGCCGAAAGCCAATGGGCGGATGGATAGTTGTAATAGCGCCCGAAGCCATCATGCCCTTCGGCTTCTCCCGACTTGAAGCTTGCGTGGAGGATGCCGCCGGTTCTGAGCGCGCGGTGAATGCGGGCGAAGACGTCGGCCAGGGTCGTTCTCGGGACATGAAGGAGGCTCGCTTCGGCCCAGACGCCGTCGAACGCGGCCTCGGCGTTGAGATCCTCAAAGAGCATGACCCTGACCTCCCTGCCGATTCGCGCCTCGGCTTGTGCCGCGAGTTCGGGTGAACCGTCGGTTGGCGTCACATCGAAGCCTTGAGAGAGCATGTAGGCACTGTCCTGTCCGCCGCCGCAGCCAAGTTCGAGGATCGCGGCCCCCGGCGCAAGTCGGGCAAGAAAAGTGTCGAGCTTCTGTTTCGGCAGGCTGCGCGCGCGATTGGCGTATATCGCTGCGTTATTGTCGTAGAAGGCGGAGGTGCTGTCATGGGGTATGGGGAGCGGCCGGTCCGGATCGTCGGTTGGATTGGAGATGCCTTTCGGCAAGCCGGTCGGCGCCGATGATGTCGATGACGAGGATGCCGTCGGGTATTTGCCGGTAGAAGGCGACATGACGCATGTGGAGGAGGCGGCGCAGGCCGGCGCCAAGTGCGTCGCACTCATCGCCCATGGAGGGCACGCGCGAAAGAAGTATTAAAATCCGATCCCAGTCAAGAAGATAGGCATCCGCCTGCGCCTCGCCGAAATGTAGATTGGCATATTCGTCGATGCCTGACAGTACGGCGTCGGCCGTTCGGGTCAGCCTATAGGTTGATGTCACGCAGCTTCACCTTCGTTTCCAACAAAATGTCGGGAATGCGCCGGTCGCTGATACCGCTCTGCTCGGCCTGCCTCAGGATCTCGCGCAGTTCGTCGTCCTCAAGCTTACGATGGTCCTGGTCCTTCGCGATCAGCTCCGCCAGGAATGCGTCGGCGCTGTCGTATCTGCCGCTTGCGACACGGCGCGAGATGTAATCCGCCAGATTATCCGGAAGCGAGATCGTCATTTTCGCCATTGAATTCCTGCCGTCGGTGCGTGCCGGTTCAGCTGTCCCTGGTGCCTGTTACGATTCCCCACCCCGTGATAGAAGCGTTGCCGCCCGCCGTCGAGCGCTTGGGTCACATGAGGGTCAGTCTTCTTTAATGATTGCATCGCGTCGGCGAGTTCGAGAACTGTCGTCAGCCCGGCTGCTTTGAAGGCGAGGCCGAGAGCGGCGCCCACCATGTCAGTGCTGGCGCCGCCGTTCGCGTGAAAGGTCTGAAGGTCAGGCCGGGATCAGGCGCGTCCAGCCGTGCTCATCGTTCGTTACGCCCTTCTGCAGACTGACGAGCTGCTGTCGCAGTTCGCTGGTCAGCTTGCCAGTCTGTCCGTCTCCGACCAGAAACTCGCCGCCGGCATGTCGAACGAGGCCGATGCCCGCCAGGACTGCGGCAGTGCCGCAAGCGAACGCTTCGACAAGCCTGCCGCTGGCGGCATCCTCCTGCCATTCCGCGAAGGAATAGGGACGCTGCTCCACGCGCAAGCCCCTTTCTTCTGCGAGCACGATGACGGAAGCCCGAGTGATGCCCGGCAGGATCGTGCCGCCAAGGGGCGGGGTCACCATCGATCCATCATTCATCACGAAGAAGACGTTCATGCCGCCGAGTTCTTCGACCCAGCGATGCTCCGCGGCATCCAGGAAGACGACCTGATCGCAACCCCTCTTCGCGGCTTCCGCTTGCGCCACGAGGCTGGCTGCGTAGTTTCCGCCGCATTTTGCAGCGCCGGTGCCGCCGCTGGCTGCACGGGTGTATTCGGTTTCGACCCAAAGAGAGACGGCCTTCGCGCCGCCCTTGAAGTAGGCGCCGACCGGTGAGGCGATGATGCAGAAGATATATTCCTGAGCCGGACGAACGCCGAGAAACGCCTCGTTGGCGAACATGAAGGGGCGAAGGTAGAGGCTGGCGTCTCCAGCCGGAATCCAGGCCTTGTCGACGCGGACCAGTGCTTCGACCGCCTTCAAAAAGAGTTCTTCGGGCACGGGAGGCATCGCCATGCGGGTTGCCGATTGCGCGAAGCGGCGTGCGTTCTCTTCAGGCCGAAAGAGCAGAATCCGGCCATCGTCTGCCTTGTAGGCTTTCATGCCTTCGAAGATTTCCTGAGCGTAATGCAGCACGGCGCTCGCAGGATCGAGCTCCAGGGGTCGCCGGGGCGTAACCTTCGTATCATGCCAGCCCTTGTCGGCCGTCCATCGCGCCAGGACCATGTGATCCGTGAAGATCTTGCCGAAGCCGGGCGTCTCCAGTGCCTGGATGCGGTCGGCGTCCGAGACGGGGGTCTTGTGGAGTTCGATTTTGATTTCAGGAGAGGCCGACATCACGGTCATTGCTGGCACCTTGATAGTAAATTGAATAGTGGTGGCGACACTACCGCCGCCGAGCCGGTTTTGGAAAGGTCTGAAGCAGCCGGTTTCGGCTTGATCAGAGGAATAATCGCTTGAGGTGGCTGACGTCGAGCAACAAATTCGGAATCGAGCGCCTGCGATCGAGAATGGCGTCACCATCGGTCGATTCGGGAACTTCATTCTTATCGGGAATGACGTTCGCGAATTTCATACCCAGGCTTTGGAATATGTGATCTCCAACTTATCGCTATGACAAGAAAATAGGTCAGCATTATTGACATAATTTCCGCCGCATGATTTGTCGGCGGTACAGAAAATACGAGGAAACCTCCATGCTGAACTGGGACACCATGTTTGCGTCGCGCTCATCGCGCATGCGCGCATCCGAAATCCGCGAGCTCCTGAAGCTTCTCGACCAGCCCGACATCATTTCCTTTGCCGGCGGCATTCCGGATCCGGCGCTGTTTCCGGCCGAGGAATTCCAGCGGGCCTATGCCGATATCTTCGCAGGTGCCGCCGTCAATTCGGCGCTGCAATATTCGGTCAGCGAAGGCTACAAGCCGCTGCGCGAATGGCTGGTCAAGCAGATGGCCGCCCTCGGCATTCCCTGCGAGCTCGACAATGTCTTCATTGTCTCCGGCTCACAGCAGGGGCTCGATTATCTCGGCAAGCTCTTTCTTTCGCCCAATGATACCGCGCTCGTGACCTGGCCGACCTATCTTGGCGCGCTGCAGGCCTTCAATGCCTATGAGCCGGCCTATGACCAACTGACGCCGAGCGGCAACCGGACGCCCGAGTCCTACCGCGTGGCGGCTGCGGCTGCCGGCGGCAAGGTGAAATTCGCCTATCTCTCCGCAGATTTCTCCAATCCGACCGGCGAAACCGTCGATCTCGCCGGCCGCAAGCGGGTGCTGGCGCTCGCCGAAGAGCTCGACATTGCCGTCATCGAGGATGCCGCCTACCAGTCGCTGCGTTACTACGGCGAGCCGATCCCGCCGATCCTGGCGCTGGAGATCGCCGAGAAGGGCCATATCAACGACACGCGAACGATCTATTGCGGCAGCTTTTCCAAGACGCTGGCGCCCGGCCTTCGAGTCGGCTTCATCGTCGCCAATGCGCCTGTCATCCGCAAGCTGGTGCTGATGAAGCAGGCGGCCGATCTGCATTCCTCAACGATCAATCAGATGGCGATATCCGATGTCGCCGTGCGCGGTTTCGACAAGCAGGTTGCCAAGATTAAAGCGGCCTACAGCCATCGCCGCGACTGCATGCTGGCGGCGCTCGAGAAGTACATGCCCAAGGGCACGAGCTGGACGAAGCCGGAAGGCGGCATGTTCATCTGGATCACGCTGCCGGAAGGCATGGACGGCGCCAAGCTGCTGGCGAAATCGCTCGAGACCGCCAAGGTCGCCTTCGTGCCCGGCAAAGCCTTCTTCGCCGACGGCTCCGGCGCCAACACCTTCCGCGTCAGCTTCTCCTGCGCGAATGAGCAGATGATCGAGGATGGGATCAGCCGGCTGGGGAAGCTGATTTCAGCGGAGATTGGTGGGTGAGTGTTGGGAGTGGGGTGCAACAAAACTGTTGTGCCGTATGGCCCTATCCGACCCCTCGGGCCATCGACCGGGGTTGAGCCACGGGTCTCAACCCGTCCTTCGGACCCCCGCTGGGGAGAAGATGGAGCAAGCCGCTCGCTTCTCTTTCCACTGCAGACGCTTCTAGGAAACGAGACGATTCCGCTTCTCCCCGTCGGGGAGAAGATGCCGGAAGGCAGATGAGGGGCTGCATGGCACGCCCTCTCATCCCTCATTCCTGTGCTCGTCACAGGAATCCAGCCACGGCGCGTCCGCGCCGTGATTGAACTCCTATTCGTGAAAGACTCCCTCGTGCCCAAGGACTTGGGCACGCTGGACTCCTGTGACGAGCACAGGAATGAGGGAGGGGAGGGAACTGCTTCCGCCTTCTTCTCTGAGGAAAGGACCTGTCTTTCACCGTGTCATGCCTGATCTTCTCTCGCTATTACTGCAGGTGCGGGCCGAAAAGCTCGAGGTCGGCTTCGCCGAGCCGGTCGCTCGCCGTATTCAGCTGGTGCCAATAGGGATAGATCACCGGCGGCAGGCTGACTGCGTCGAGACGCTTGCGCTCCTCATCCGTGAGTTTCAGCTCGGCAGCGGCGATGTTGTCACGGAACTGGGCTTCGGTGCGCCCGCCGATGATGACCGAGGTGACCGCCTTGCGGCCGATCAACCAGGCAAGCGCCACCTGGGCCGCCGAGACGCCGCGCTCTTCGCCGATTGCCACCAGCGTCTCGACGATGTTCCAGAGGCGGTTTTCGTCGCGGATCGGCGGCTCGGTCCAGCCGGCGAACTGGCGCGTTCCCTCGGGAGCGGCCTGGTTGCGGCGGTGTTTGCCGGAAAGCAGGCCGCCGGCAAGCGGGCTCCAGACCAGCACGCCGAGGCCCTGGTCGATCGAAATCGGCAGCAGCTCGTATTCGGCCTCGCGCGCTTCGAGCGTGTAATGGATCTGCTGGCTGACGAAGCGCTGATAGCGATGCTCATTGGCGATGCCGAGCGCCTTCATAATGTGCCAGCCGGAGTAGTTCGAGCAGCCGACATAGCGCACCTTTCCCTGCTTGATCAGCGTGTCGAGCGCTTCCATCGTCTCTTCGAGCGGCGTCTGGCCGTCCCATTCATGCACCTGGTAGAGGTCGATGACGTCGGTCTTCAGGCGCTTGAGGCTCGCCTCGCATTCGCGGATCAGGTGGTAGCGCGACAGGCCGCGGTCGTTCGGACCGTCGCCCATGCCGAAGCGCGCCTTGGTAGCGAGCAGCACGCCCTGCGGCCGCTTGCCGGCGAGCGCCTCGCCGATGATGTTTTCGCATTCGCCATTGGAATAGACATTGGCGGTGTCGATCAGGTTGATGCCGGCATCGATGCACATGTCGATCATTTTCTTTGCATCGGAGACGCCGAGATCGCCGACCATCTTTGCCCAGCCGACGCCGCCGAACGTCATCGTACCCATGGTCAAAGTCGAAACCTTCAGGCCGGAACGGCCGAGCAGACGATATTCCATTGAAACTCCTCCTTCATCGGAACGCGATTGACGTACCTCAACGCGATAGAATGACAATGGCGGCGTGCTCACGCCTGCGTGAGGGGTAGGCGAGTTTGCGGCCGCCCGAGGCTGCGATTGATCGCGGGGCGCTCGGCCCCGAGCAGATCGTACAATATGCGATCGGCTTGTCGACGGAAATCGTCCTGACGTGGCGACGACGCGACGGGCGCCGCCTCGCGTCAGGTCTCGTTCCTGTCCTTCTTGTGAATGTTGTCGCGGAGGGAAGCGATCGTGTCCCGAATCTTGCCGACGGTGTCGGCGTCGAGGCCGACGGCCTTGCCGATGCAATCGAACACGTGGGCGGCACCGCTCTTGAGGGCGTGTCCCTTCTTCGTCAGGCGCAAGAGCACTTGTCGCTCGTCGGCGGGATTCCGGTTGCGGGTGACGAGGCCGACATTTTCCAGCCGCTTCAGCAGCGGGGTGAGGGTGCTGGAATCCAGGAAAAGCGTCTCGCCGAGATCCTTCACCGTGCGGTCGTCACGCGCCCACAAGGCGGTCATGACCAGGAATTGCGGATAGGTCAGATCCAGCTCGTCGAGCAGGGGGCGGTAAAGCTGATTGAAGGCGTGGCTTGCGGAATAGATTGAAAAGCAAAGCATCTCATCGATCTTCGGCACGTCGGCGAGGTCATTCATTAGGGTGTCTTTCATCACGCTCTCCTCTACAATCAATATAATTTGTGCGCGATCTGTTTGCAAGCTATTGACGTCGCGCATGAGGCTGGCTATTTATATTGCGTACAAATAAATCGTCTACAAATTACACGAAAGACGGGACTTGAAAGCACGTGAACGCCCCGTGCGGTTCGCGCTTCTGCTCCCAAGAAACTCAACCGACCAAAGGAATTGACCCATGTTCAAGTTTGCTGCTGTTGTCGCCCTGGCGGGCGCTCTTCTGTCCGGTGCTGCCTTCGCTCAGCCGGCCAAGCCGACCGTCGTCCTCGTCCACGGCGCCTTTGCCGATTCATCCAGCTGGAACGGCGTCGTTGAAATTCTCCGCAAGGACGGCTTTTCGGTCGTGGCTGCCGCCAATCCGCTGCGCAGCGTCTCGAGCGACGCCGCCTATGTGTCCGACGTCGTCGGCAGCATTGCCGGCCCTGTGGTCCTGGTCGGCCATTCCTACGGCGGGCAGGTGATCTCGACCGCGGCGAACGGCCATGACAACGTCAAGTCCCTGGTCTATGTCGCGGCCTTCGCGCCGGAGGCCGGGGAATCGGTTGCCGACCTCGCTGGCAAATTTCCCGGCGGCACCCTGGGCGCAGCGCTTGCAGCTCCGGTGAAGCTCAGCGCAGGCGGCGTCGATCTCTACATCGACCAGGCCAAGTTCCATGACCAGTTCGCAAGTGACGTGCCGGCTGAACAGGCGGCCCTGATGGCGGCGGCTCAACGGCCGATCACCGAAGCGGCACTGACCGAAAAATCCGGCGAGCCCGCTTGGAAGAAGCTGCCGTCGTGGTTCGTCTACGGCACCGGCGACAAGAACATCCCGGCGGCAGCCCTTGGCTTCATGGCCGAGCGGGCAGGCTCCAAGCGGACCGTCGTGGTCGAGGGCGCTTCCCACGTCGTGATGGTTTCGCAGCCGCAGAAGGTGGCGGAACTTATCGAAGAGGCCGCGAAGTAACGCCAGCGCAGTGGTGCAGAGTGCGGCGCAGCCGCTGCGCCCTGTCACATCTCTGTCAACGACCCCTAATATGGGAGGGGTACCGCAATTCCGAGGATCCCTCCCATGAAAACGATCGTTTCCGCCGCAGCACTTCTTGCCGCGTGCCTTTTTGCCGTTCCGGCTTCGGCCGCAAGCCTCGTTCTCTACACCAGCCAGCCTAACGAAGACGCGCAGGCGACGGTCGACGGCTTCATGGCCGCCAATTCCGATATCAAGGTCGACTGGGTACGCGACGGCACGCCGAAGATCATCGCCAAGCTTCAGGCCGAGATCCAGGCCGGCAATCCGGTCGCCGACGTCCTCCTCATCGCCGACATGGTGACGCTGGAGCGCCTCAAGGAAGACGGCAAGCTGCTCGCTTACAAGTCGCCGGAAGCCGCAGGATACGACGCCAGCCTCTATGACGCCGACGGCTATTATTACTCGACCAAGCTGATCACGACAGGCATCATGTACAACACCTCTGCCGCGATAAAGCCGACGAGCTGGAAGGACCTGACGAAGCCTGAGGCCAAGGGCTTCGTCACCATGCCGAGCCCGCTCGCTTCGGGTGCTGCGCTGATCCACGCCCAGACGCTGGCCGCGGTTCCCGGCCTCGGCTGGGATTATTACAAGGCGCTCGCCGAAAACGGCGCGATCGCTGCCGGCGGCAACGGCGCCGTCCTGAAGTCGGTCGCCTCCGGCGAGAAGGCCTACGGCATGGTCGTCGACTATCTGCCGATCCGCGAGAAGGCCAAGGGCGCACCCGTCGAATTTGTCTTCCCGAGCGAAGGCGTTTCGGCCGTCACCGAGCCGGTCGGCATCCTTGCCAGCACCAAGAATGCAGAGGCTGCCAAGAAGTTCGTCGATTACGTGCTCTCGGAAAAGGGCCAGGAAGGCTTCCTGAAGCTCGGCTATATCCCGGCCCGCAACGGCATGAAGCTGCCGGAAGGTTTGCCGGCGCGCGATACCATCAAGGTCCTGCCGATCAAGGCAGCGGAAGCGTTGAAAAATACCGATCAGGATCTGAAGACCTTCTCCGGTATTTACGGCTCGAACTGATCAAGCCATGCAAGGATATGTGAGACCGGGAAACAGCCAGCCTGGCTGGCTGTTTCCTTTTATCGTCATATCAGTCCTGATCTTCAGCGTGCTGCCGCTCGCCCGCATTGCCATGGTCGGGATCGCGGCCTTCGCCAGCGGCGGCGTCATCGATGTGCTGAGCGAACCGTCGCTCTGGCAGGCCACCTATTACACCATCGTCACTGCGGTTCTGGGCACGATTATTTCCCTTGCCATCGGCTGCCTCTTCGCCTTCGTGCTGACGCTGACCGATATCAGCGGCAAGGGGTTGCTCAGCTTCTTCTTCGTGCTGCCGATGATGATCCCGCCGCAGGTGACGGCACTTGCCTGGGTGCAGATGTCGGGGCCGTCGAGCCCGCTGTTGAAGGCGCTCTCGCTTGCGCCGCCGCTGGGTTCGCCGCAGCCGCTCTATTCGGTGGGCGGCATTGCGCTGCTCTACGGCGTGCAGCATGCGCCGCTGGTCTATCTGGCGCTGCGCGCCGGGCTGATGAAGCTGCCGCGCGACGGTGTCGAGGCCCCGCGGCTTTCCGGCGCCTCGAGCCTCAGGGTATTCCGCGACATCATCCTGCCGCTGTCGCTGCCCGGCATCATCGCGGGAGCGGCGATCTCCTTCGTCTCCTGCACCGGCAATTTCGGCATTCCCGCCATTCTCGGCATCCCGGCCTCGATCTACACGCTGCCGACGCTCATCTTCACCAAATTCTCTGCCTTCACCAGCCGTACCTTCGGCGATGTCGCCGTGCTCTCCGGCATCATCGCCATGATCTCGGTCGCAGGCTTGATGATCCAGGACCGGGCGCTCAGAGGCCGCGACTATCGCGTCATCGGCCTGTCGGGGGCAAGTGCCGTCTTCGAGTTCGGCCCCTGGCGCTTCGCCTTCACGCCGCTCCTCTGGGCGATCCTGTTCTTCATGCTGGCCGCCCCCTTCTTCGCGCTTGTTGCCGGTGCGCTGGTGCCGGCTTATGGCGTACCACTCACCTTCAAGACCATGTCGCTGCATGCCTTTCAGGAGATCCTATTCCGGCAGGCGGTGACACGCACGGCCTTTATCAATTCCCTGTCGCTTGCCGGCGCCACGGCCTTTGGTCTCCTTGTCGTGACGGTGCTTGCGGCCTATGCACTGACGCGACGCAGAGACATGGCGTCGCGGATCGTTTCCAGCCTGATCGAGATACCCTATTCGCTGCCAGGCATCGTCATGGCGGTCTCCTTCATTCTCGTCTTCGCGGCACCGATCCCCGTCCTGCACATCTCGCTGTACGGCACGATCTGGATCATCCTTATTGCCTATTTTTCCTCCTTCTTCGCCGTCAGCCTAAAGCCTGTCGTCAGCGCCTTCCATCAGCTCGATCCGGCGCTGGAGGAGGCCGCACGGCTTTCCGGCGCCGGCTTCTTCCGCAGGCTTTCCGATATCATAGTGCCGCTGATCGCGCCGGCCGCCGGCGCTTCCGTCATCCTCGTCTTTCTCATCGCCTGCAACGAGCTGACGATCTCGGCGCTGCTCTGGTCGGCCGGCACCCAGACGCTCGGCGTCGCGATCTACAATCTCGAGGACAGCGGCAGTTCCGACCTTGCCTCGGCACTTTCAGTACTCGTCGTGCTGATGGTCGCCGTCCTGATGCTGCTCTTGGAACTCCTGTCCAAACGCCTGCCGAAAGGGGTGGTCCCGTGGCGCAACTGATCCTCAACCAGGTGGCCAAGGATTTCGGCACCGGGCGGGCGGCCGTCAGCGGCTTTTCGCTCGATGTGCGCGATGGCGGCTTCCTGGCGCTGCTCGGGCCTTCCGGCTGCGGCAAGACGACGGTGCTGCGGATGATCGCTGGTTTCGAGACCCCCTCCGACGGCTCGATTCATCTCGGTGAGCGGCTGCTGGCAGATGCCGCCCAGTCGCTGCCGCCCGAGAAGCGCAACATGGCGATGGTCTTCCAGTCCTATGCGCTCTGGCCGCATATGAGCGTCGCCGACAATGTCGGCTATCCCCTGAAGGTGCGCGGCGTCTCGGGCGAGGCATACCGGGCGAAGGTCGGCGAGGCGCTTTCCACCGTGCGGCTTGCCGATCATGCCGGGCGCCGGCCGGCCGATCTCTCCGGCGGCCAGCGCCAGCGTGTGGCGCTCGCCCGCTGCCTGGTGACGTCGCCCAACGTCGTGCTACTCGACGAGCCGCTCGCCAATCTCGACCGGCACCTCAAGCAGGAGATGGAAGAGACTTTTCGCGAATTCCATCAGCGCTCGGGCGCGACGATGATCTACGTTACCCATGACCAGAGCGAGGCGATGGCGCTGGCGACCGACGTCGCCGTCATGTCCGAAGGGCGCCTGCTGCAGGTCGCGCCGCCAGCCGAGATCTATGCCCGCCCGGAAGGACGAATCGTCGGCGGGCTGATCGGGCGCGGCGCTATCCTGACCTTGTCTGTCATGGGCGGCGAACGCCATCTGGAATGGGACGAGCTGAAGGATGCGCTGCAGGCGGCCAATACCGATGGCGCCGATATTCTGGTGCGGCCGGAGGATGTGATCATCGGAGGAGAGGGGGCTCCCGCGACCGTCGACTCGTCACTTTTCGAAGGCGAGCGTTACGCCGTCAAACTGACGCTCGGAAACGGCCAGACGTTGCGCGCCTTCAGCCGCGCCGTTGTCGGGGCCGGCGAGACGATACGCGTCGTCATCCGCTCCGGGTGGCGGCTTTGACGGAGGCGAGTGACCTCACGGTCGTTGAAGCTTGACGATAATGTTGAAAGTCGCCGGTGCCTCGTTCCGAATCGCGAAGGGTCGAGCAACAGCAGCTCGTCCAGCAGTCCTGACGGCGGACACAGCCAACCTCACGATAACGCCACCTCAAGCCCACCAGCGGTATTTAAGCGCCGTGGAAAAACGCGTTGAGGCGATCTGTTCGCCGGGCATGCATTATTTTAGTTCGGATATTTGCGGGCTGTCGGGGCTTGTAGCCTACCAGACCCGCAGCCGTGCGGAACCGGATGCCGACGCGGCTTGTTTCGGTCCTGGAAGCCAAGCTTATCCGCAATTTTCTTGGCTCTGCCATCTTTTCCTGCGGCGATTGCCGGATAAGGTACTGCGCGCAACCGGACCTTTCTCATGTCGCTCCGCCTCGCCACCTTCAACGTCGAAAACCTGCTGACCCGTTTCGATTTCACGGGTTTTCGCAACCAGCTGCGCCAGGATCGCGTCATCAAGCTTTTCGAGGTGAACAGCGAGGGCGTCTACCAGCAGCTCGAGCAAGCGCGCGTGATCGCCGCCACCGATGATACGAGGCAGATGACGGCGCTGGCGATCGCGGATGCCGACGCCGATATTCTCTGCCTGCAGGAAATCGACAATATGGCCGCCCTTCAGGCGTTCGAATACGGTTATCTCTTCCGCATGGTCGGAAATGGGTATCGGCAGAAATTCCTGGTCGAGGGCAATGACAGCCGCGGCATCGATGTCGCCGTGCTGATGCGCGAGGAAACGCGCGATGGCCAGAAGATCGAGCTTAGAGATATCAGAAGCCATGCGATGACGACCTATCGCGACTTCGATCTCTTCGACGAGGAACTGGCGCTTACCAATCGTATCGACGACAAGATATTCAAGCGCGACTGCCTGGAACTCGACCTCCTGATCGGCGGCAGGCCTTTCTTGCTCTATGTCGTGCATTTCAAGTCGATGGGCAGTGCGCGCGACGGCCTGGACGGGCGGCAATCGACACTGCCGCTCCGTCGCGCCGAGGCGCGCGCCGTGCGCCGCGTCATCGAGGACCGCTTCGGCGCCGGCCACACAGCCTCGAAGAGCTTTGCCATATGCGGCGACATGAATGACTATCAGGAGCGCGTCGACGTCATTGGGCGGCGTGGCGCCGGCTATCGTTTCGAGCATCAGGTGGAGACCGAAAGCGCGCTCGACGTCTTCAGCCATGACAGCTTTGCTGAAAATGTCGTCCGCCGTCGTCAGCCCCTCGACCGCTGGACGCTTTATCATGCGCGCGGGCCGCAGGAGCAGCACCTCTGCCAGCTCGATTATATCTGGCTTTCGCCCGCACTTGCCGCCCTTAATGCAGGACGCCTGCCTGAGATCATCCGCAGCGGCCAACCCTACCGCACCATCTTCCCGCCGGGGCAGGAGGTGGAGCGTTATCCTCGTACCGGCTGGGACCGGCCGAAGGCCTCCGACCATTGCCCCGTCGTCATGACACTGGATCTCCCATGAAAACGAATTTGAAGATAAATTTTGCAAACACTGATTTTCCTGATGATTTCGCCGGCTGGCCGCCGGAAGCTACGGTCTTCCCCATCGCAGCCGTCGATCTCCGCGTCCTGCCCGGCACTCATCCTTTCGTCGCCGCCGAGGAAACGGCGATCCGCGAGAATTGGCTGAGGGAGATCGCCGCCAACCCGGCGCTCTTCGACGGGCGCCTGATCTTCCAGCAGCGGCTGTCGCTCGGCGAGGAGGGAATTTCGGGTGAGGGCTACGTCACGCCTTTTTCCGCCTTCATGTACTGGCGCCGCCAGCCGCAGCGCCAAGGCGGGCTGCACATCTTCGCCTATCCCGTGCTCGAAAGCTCCGACGGCGCGCTGGTTGCGATCCGCATGGGTGCGCACACCGCCAATCCCGGCCAGGTCTATTTCGCCGCCGGCTCGCTGGAACCCGAGGATATCTTCGACGGGCGCTGCGACATCGAGGCCAACATGCGCCGCGAGGTGCTCGAGGAAACCGGCCTCAATCTTTCCGATTCGGTGGCGGGGCAGGGGCTCTTTGCCAGCCACGCCAGGCGTACGGTGACGTTGCTGAGGCTCTTCCGTTTCGACCTGACGGCCGACGAGATGGTCGAGCGGATCGAGGCCCACATGCTGGTCGCCGAAGACAAGGAGATCGCGGGTGCGGTGGCGATCCGTTCGGCTGATCGGAACGCTTATCCGTATAACATCGCGATGCTGCCGGTGATTGACTGGTATTTCGGGAAGAGGGGCGCATAGGGCGCGGCAATCAGAGGCCGACCTCGTCCTTCGAGACCCCTTTCGGGGGGTACCACACTCGTCAAGCGCTTCCGAGAAAAATCGATTTTCATTAACGATCCCGCGCAAATTGCCGAGTGCAGACGTCTCCGGCCGGCGACGGGTTGTTCTTACCCGAGTTAGCGCCTTGCACTCGGTCGCACGGTCGGGCAGGTTGACGGCCCGACGATCGATTCAAGGAGGCCGATGTGGCGCGAAGCTACAGCGTCTATGACGTGTTCACCGATCGAAAGCTTGCGGGCAACCCACTCGCAGTGGTTTTCGACGGCGACAATCTCAGCGACGAGGCGATGCAGGCGATCACCCGGGAGATTAATCTCTCCGAAACGGTTTTCGTGCAGCCTTCGACCAATCCCGCCTACGCGGCGAAGCTCAGAATCTTCACGCCGGGCCGGGAGCTGCCCTTTGCCGGCCATCCCACGGTCGGCACTGCGGTGGCGCTGGCCGAGCGGGCTCATGGCGCAGCGGCGCTCGATCTCGTCATGGTGCTCGAGGAAAACGTCGGGCCGGTGCGTTGCGCCGTGCGGCTGAGGCAGGGTGAGGCGAGCTTTGCCGAATTTGACCTGCCGCGCAAATCGCAGCAGGCCGTCATGCCGCTCGACAAGCTCGGCATCGCCGATGCGCTGTCGCTGAAGGTCACCGAAATCGGCTTTGAAAATCACGTCCCCTCGGTCTGGAGCGCCGGCGTTCCGTTTCTGCTCATTCCGGTGCACGATGTCGGCACGGCTCAGCGGGTGGAATTCGATCCGCAGCTTTGGGAGAAGATCGTGCCCTTCGCCGATGGCGCGCTTGCCTCGGCCTATGTCTATTGCCGCGGCGGCGTCAACCACGTTGCGAAGTTCCATGCGCGCATGTTCGCCAGCGGCATGGGCATCGTCGAGGATCCGGCCACCGGCGCGGCGGCGGCGGCGCTCTCCGGAGCAATCCGCCATTTTGACCGGCTAACGGACGGGCACCACCCGATCATGATTGAGCAGGGCGTCGAGATGGGTCGTCCGTCCTTCATCCACCTGCATATCGATGTCGAAGGCGGGACGATTTCCAACGCGCGGATCGGCGGCCAGGCGGTGCGGCTGGCGAGCGGCACACTTGAGCTTTGAGTTTGCGAGAGCGCCGCGCTCCGTCAGCCGGGACGCTCTATCACCTTGAATTGGCGCATCATCCTTCTCGAAGATCGATTCCGAGTTCTAGGAGTGTGTGCCGCATTTCGGCGCTGCGGAAAAATCTTTGAGATTAACCAAAGAATTTTCGCTGATGCGCTGGACAAGCCTGCCGATCCTGTTTATACGCCCCGTCACACCGCGCAGCCAAGCGCGAACGGGTGATTAGCTCAGTTGGTAGAGCAGCTGACTCTTAATCAGCGGGTCGTAGGTTCGAGCCCTACATCACCCACCAAATCTCTTGATAAGATTGATTGAATAGCGTCAGCGCATGGTCTTGTTTCTAGGCCGACCGCATGTTTCGGCATGACTGGCCGTGTCGACCTGCGCACCCTATCTCTCCCCTATTAACGGGAGGGGTCATGAGAACCGTCATATTCATCGTGGCTTTATCCTTGCCGCTGCCGGCCTTTGCAGCGAGCGCAGTGGAGGTCAAAGCGGGGGACCACAGCTGCAGCGAGCTTGCGCAGATCATCCGGCAGAACAAGAAGGTCTTTGTCCGTGTCGGCCTCGGCGGCCGCAGCTTCCGCTACCCGCCGGCGCAGTGCGACATGGGCGACAAGCGCAGCACGACAAGCGTTGGCGATGCCGAAGGGAGGACTTGCGTTCTGGATTATGCCTGCGTGTTTGACCCGGCGTCGCCCTATAATTTCCCCTGAAGAATTCGTTCTCAGTTGCGTGGGATATCATCCAAAACCGCTCACGTTTTTTGTCGTTCATCACGCTCTCGCCTCCAGGAGTTCCCATGAAAAGCCTCTTTTTGGCCTTCGCCCTGTTGTTTCCGTCCGCAGCCCTTGCCGCCGAGGCGGTAGAGGTCAATGCCAGGGATCACAGCTGCAAGGAGCTTGCGCAAATCATCCGTAAGGACAAAGCCGTTTTCGTGCGCATGGGCATCGGCGGTCGCAGCTTCCGTTATCCGCCGGCCCGATGCAATCTGGGTGACAAGTACGACACTGCAACGGTGAGGGATAGAGACGGGAAGATGTGCGTTCTCGACTACGAGTGCGTGTACGATCCGCAATCCTTCTACAACAGGATTCCCAACTAACATCGGGCTGCAGGGGCGCTTCACGCGGCGAGCGTGAAATCGCCCGGTCTTCCCCGACAGGCCAAGAAAAAAGGCCGGGCGAAACTCGCACCGACCTTCCTCGATCTGTCTCAATGACGGCTGCCAGTACATCCGTGGTCAGCCGTCAGAGACAAATTTAATAATCTCTAAATAAGTGCCGATTTGCGGTTATTCAAGGGCCGGCCGTAGATAAGAAGCCGTGCCGGCGCGTCACCAGTTCCCCGGGACCATTGCATAGATCCTCCTTGGCGTGTCCTGCCGGATACGCCAAGGAGGCATCTAGCGCGACTCCTTACGACCGGGCAGCGATTACTGCTGGGCAGGAGCGGCCGGCGGGGTGGCCGGTGCAGGTGCCGGAGCAGGCGTTGCGCTGTTATCGGTCGGAGCGATCGGCTTAGCCGGGGCCGGCTCGGACTGGGTCGTGGAGGCTGTCGTATCCGGCGAAGTGCCGGGAGATGTGCTGCTCCACTGCGAATAGGCGAATGCAGCAACAGCGATCACGGCCAATGCAGCAACCCAAACAACCCACGTATTGCTGCTGCGCGCCGGCGGCGTCGTGCGCAGGTCCAGGTTCGGGTTCAGCGGGCGGTTCGGATCGTTGGCATTATTGGGGTCGTACGTCATGGTACTTTCTCCTCTTTCGGTGTGTGAGAAATGGACGAGCGGGACTTTTGTTCCATTCTGGGGGCGAAGCGTTTGTATTGCCGGGGTTTTTGGGGTTGGAGCGGCTTCTCGAGCGGCAGCGAAAGGCAATTGCGGGGGATGACACCTGAGGAGATCGCTGGCTGTCATATGTACGGCACAGCCGCCGTATAGACGGACCTAACCGCAGCGGAAGCGTCGTCCTTGACAGGACGGGGTGTCTTTGCCAATGCTTTGGTTCTGGGGTTGCGATCACCCCACGAGGCGACATGCTGAAGAATCGCGTCCGGTACAACCGATCAACGGAGGGACGCGTGATGCCGTCATTTCTCGAGATATCTCCCGACAAGCTCAGCCGCCTCATCGGAACACCCGGTGCGCCCTGCATCATCGACGTCCGCACGGACGAGGATTTCGCGCTCGATCCGCGCCTGGTGCCGGGCTCGATCCGGCGCGACCACGCCGAGGTTGCGTCGTGGGCTGATGGCATCGATGCCGATGCCGTCGTCGTGGTCTGCCACAGGGGAGCCAAACTCAGCCATGGCGTCGCCGCCTATCTCAGGCATGCGGGGATTGAGGCGGAAAGCCTCGAAGGCGGTTTCGAAGCCTGGGCCGCGGCCGGACCAGCGGTACCCGAGGCGAAGCTGCCGCGCCGCGACGGGCTGGGGCGCACCGTGTGGGTGACCAGGGCGCGGCCGAAAATCGACCGCATCGCCTGTCCTTGGCTGATCCGGCGCTTCGTCGATCCGAGCGCTGTCTTCCTGTTCGTGCCGGCCCCTGAGGTTGTCGCCGTCGGCGAGCGCTTCGGAGCTGCGCCCTTCGATATCGAGGACGTGTTCTGGAGCCATCGCGGCGAGCTCTGCACATTCGACGTGATGGTCGAGGAATTCGGGTTGGCGTCCGAACCGCTCTTGCGCCTGGCACGGATCGTCAGGGCGGCGGATACGGCCAGGCTCGATCTGGCACCCGAGGCGTCCGGTCTGCTTGCCGCCTCGCTCGGCCTCTCCAGAATGTATTCCGACGATCTGGAGCAACTCGAGGCCGGAATGCTTCTCTACGATGCCTTCTTCCGCTGGTGCCGTGATGCGACCGACGAGACCCACAACTGGCCCGCGCCGAAAAAGAGGGCATGAGATGGTCGATATGACGGAGAACGCGCCCGCCGGACAGGCGGGCAAGAAGGATGCGGGCGAGGGGCATCACCACGGCGTTTCGTTCGGGGAGGCCTTCCGGGTGTGGCTGCGCGTCGCCGCCTTGAGCTTCGGCGGCCCGGCCGGCCAGATCGCCGTCATGCACCGGATCATCGTCGACGAAAAGCGATGGATCGGCGAGCACCGCTTCCTGCATGCCCTGAATTATTGCATGCTGCTTCCTGGGCCGGAGGCCCAGCAGCTCGCCGTCTATATCGGCTGGCTGATGCACCGCACATTGGGGGGGCTCGTCGCCGGCGCGCTCTTCGTGCTGCCGGGCTTCCTGTCGATCCTTGGCCTCAGCTATATCTACGCGGCTTACGGCAGCATCGGCATCGTCGCCGGCCTGTTCTTCGGCCTGAAGGCGGCCGTCCTTGCCGTCGTCGTGCAGGCAGTCATCCGCATCGGCAGCCGCGCGCTGAGGAACCGCGTCATGCTTGCCATCGCGGCCGTGGCCTTCGTCGCCATCTTCTTCTTCCACGTGCCGTTCCCGCTGATCGTGCTGGCCGCCGGCATCGGGGGTTTCCTCGGCGGCCAGTTCGGGCTTGCTGCCTTTAGTCCGGGCGGCGGCCACAAGGCCGCAAGCGACGCGGTGCTGTCGGATGCCGAATCGGCGCTGGGCGAGGGTATTCCCGCGCATGCGCGCGCCAACCTCGCCTGGTCGCTGCGCATATCGGCCATACTGCTCGCCCTCTGGCTGGTGCCGGTCGCCGCCCTTTACGCGTTCTTCGGACAAGGTGACGTCTTCAGCCAGATCGGCCTGTTCTTCAGCAAGATGGCGGTCGTCACCTTCGGCGGCGCCTATGCCGCGCTCGCCTATGTCGCGCAGCAGGCCGTGCAGCATTTCGGCTGGCTGAAACCCGGCGAGATGCTGGACGGTCTCGGAATGGCCGAGACCACGCCGGGGCCGCTGATCATGGTGCTCCAGTTCGTCGGCTTCATGGCCGCCTTTCGCAATCCCGGCTCGCTCGATCCGATGCTTGCCGCCACCCTTGCCGCGATACTGACGACATGGGTGACCTTCGTGCCCTGTTTCCTCTGGATATTCCTCGGCGCGCCCTTCATCGAAAAGCTGCGCGGCAATGTGGCGCTTGCCGGGGCAATGTCGGCGATCACGGCAGCGGTGGTCGGAGTCATTCTCAACCTCGCCATCTGGTTCGGGCTGCATACGCTGTTTGCCGAAGTCGCGCAGGTCAGTTTCGGCAACCTGCGGCTCGATATTCCAGAGCTGCAATCTGCCGTACCGGCGGCAATCGCGCTTTCCGCCGCCGCCGCCATCGCGCTCTTCCGCTTCAAGACCTCGGTTATCACGACGCTCTTCGGCTGTGCGATCGCCGGCATGCTATGGACACTGGCGATGAATTGATCAGGCCTCTGCTCCCTCGACGGGAATGCGGGTCGCGAGCATCTTGTCGATGCGCATGCCGTCCATGTCGAGTACCTCGAAGCGCCAGTCTTCGAAGAGGAAGGTTTCGCCGGCTTCCGGGATATGTTGAAGCTGATGCAGCGCGAAGCCCGCCAGCGTATGGAAATCGGCGTCGGGGCGATCCTTGAGGCCGAGCCGTTCGAAGGCATCGAAGGCCGGCATCATTGCGTCGATCAGCAGCGAACCGTCTTCCCGCACGACGATGTCGGGCTCCTCGTCGGCGCCCGGCAGATCGCCGGCGATGGCCTCGAGCAGGTCGGTCTGGGTGACGATACCCTCGAGACTGCCGTATTCGTCGACGACGATGGCGAGGCGTACGGGCGATGCCTTGAAGCTGTCGATGACGCGTACGACCTTGGTACCCTCATGCAGCACCAGTGGCTGCTTGATCACCTCCAGCGGCCTGACCTTGCCGCCGTCGAGGACCTGATCGAGAAGATCCTTCTTCAATACCATGCCGATCGGTTCGTCGATCGAGCCGCGGGCGACCAGCAACTGCTCATGGCTGCACTCTCGGATCGTCTTCAGAATCTCCGCCTCGCTGTCGTCGGCATCGAACCATTCGATGTCGAGACGCGGTGTCATGATGTCGGAGATCGGCCGGTCGCCGATGTTGAATACCCGCTCGACGAGTTGCTGCTGCACCTGGTTCAGAAGACCCGCCTCCTGGCTCTCGGCGACCAACAGCTTCAACTCCTGCGGTGAGTGGAACGAGGATTCTCCGGTTCCGGCGCGAAGGCCGACGGCTCGCAGCACAAGGTTGCCCATGCCGTTCAAGGTGAAGATCGCCGGCTTGAACAATAGCAGGAAGAGGCCGAGGGGCCGCACGACCGCAAGCGAGGTGGCCTCGCTGCGCTGCAGCGCCAGACTTTTGGGCGCGAGCTCGCCGAGCACGATATGCAGCGCCGTGATGATGACGAAAGCGATGACGATGGCGACGGTATGGGCGCCGGTCGTTACCCATGGCTCAGGCAGCCAGGAGAGCAGCGGTTCGATCAGGTGGGCGAGTGCCGGCTCGCCGACCCAGCCCAGAGCCAGCGACGAGATGGTGATGCCGAGCTGGGTGGCGGCGAGATTGGCGTCGAGATTGTCGATGGCGCGCTGGAGAGCGGAGGCATTCATGCGACCGGCCGCGACGAGCTCGGCAACACGGCTGCGCCTCATCGAAACCAGTGCGAATTCGGCGGCGACGAAGAAGCCATTGGCAGCGACGAGAAAGAACACGGCTAGTATCCCGACAAAGTCGAAGAGCCCGCCCGCGGATTCGGACATATTTTGCTTACCCCTGAATTGATGCGAGTCCGAAACTACACGCTCGCACAGAGCTGGCAAGGCGCGGCCGCCATTCTTGCGATGCCGCGGCGCTTATCGCTTCGGCGCTTCGAAGAGCTCGACAGGGTTTCCGGCCGGGTCTTCCAGCAGGATCTGCTTGCCGCCGATGCCCTGGACTATGTCGTTGCGAAAATGCGCGCCCGCCTGGCGCAGCTTGGTGACTTCGGCTTGGAGGTCGGCGACTTCGATCTGGATGCGGTTCCATCCGCCGGGCTCCGGTTTTCGTCCGTCGGGCATTGCCTGGGAGGCGCCGCCCGGTCCGGTCGTGCCACTGACGAGCAGACGAAAACCGTCCCTCGTCAGAATGGCGAAGCCTGGGGCCGGGTGAAGCGCGACCGAGAAGCCGAGATGCCGAGTGTAGAATTCCAACGCGGCGTCGACGTCGTCAACGATATAACGCATGCTGATGCCAGGCATGATTTCCTCCATCATCTCTTAAGTCGAGCGATCCCATGCGGCGGGTCCAACGGCGCCCGCGCTCGAGCGAAGGCGCGGAGCAACGCTCCGTCATTTGAATCTGCGCCTAATTCCGCAGAAAATCGAATCTCGATCTTCGGGGCTATGCGTGGATTGCGTCGTGTCGGGAAAAGGGCTGTCCGCTGGAATGTATAAGATTGAACTAAAATATGAGGACAACCCTGCAGGCGCCGGATTCCATTACCAAAAGTTAAATTAAGTTTCAGTTTCGGTTTATGTTTTCGGGCCTAATTTGCTCCTGCGCCCAACATGAGGAACCCCACATGAAAAAGCTCTTCGCAGCTCTTCTTTCCGCTTCCTTCCTTCTCTCGCCGATCATCGCCTCCCAAGCCAGCGCGGATGATTTTCGCCGCCCGCCTGTCGTCGTCCAGAAGAAGGTGATCGTCGAAAAGACCGTCGTGCGGCCGCATTGGAAGAAGGGATATCGCGTCAATGCCCGCGAACGTCGCCAGTTTCGCGACGTCAACGACTATCGCCGCTACCGCTTGGCGCCTCCGCCCCGCGGCTATCGCTGGGTGGCACCGACAACGATTTCCTGCTGATCGGCGTTACCAGCGGGGTGATCTCCAGCATTATCGTCGGACGCTGATTGGGAATGGATGAGGGCGGCGGAGGCCGTCCTTTCCGGCTTTGGGGAGAGAGGAGAGGACGTGCCGTGTGGCCCCCTCCGGCCTGCCGGCCATCTCCCCCACAGGTGGTAGATCGGCTGGGCGCGACGGCTTCCCCAAGCAACTCAAGTATGGTGATTGTCGATGCCGTTGGAGAGGGAGCGATGGTCAAGCCTCCTGCCGATCTCCCCCCTTGTGGGGAGATGGCCGGCAGGCCAGAGGGGGGTGCCAAGCACGCCGAGGCTGGCGGAAGGAAAGGCATGGTGTTTAGCGGTGATACGCCTTTCCAATCCTCCAGCATCTCCTCATCACCCCCGCCTGCATGGCACCACCCGCTCCGCGATAATGCCGAGCAATCCCCTTGCTTTACGCCCCGGCTCATCGGCAGCCTCATGCGTCAACGGATGCAGCCCCTCGATCGGCGGCAATGGATCGCATTCTTCGCAGACGCAGCGATAGGGTTTGATCGCTGTCGCCTTCATGCCGCCTGCCGGCTCCAGCTGGCGAAGGGGTCGGGCAGGTTGCGCCAGAGTTCAGGTGTGAAGGCATCGCTTTTCACCAGACAGGCGTCGAGTTCGCTCCTGATCCACGCCTCGTCCATCGGGTCAGCGCCGATGAAGACGATTTCTTGGCGGCGGTCGCCCCAGACGGGGTCGAGATAGGGGCCGATGGCGCTGATGAAGCAGGGTTCCTCGGGCCATTGTTCGCGCGGCACAGAAGCCCACCACAGGCCTATCTTGGAGGTGCGGACGATCGCGCCCGCCTGGCTGACCTCGCCGACATGGTGCGGCCGCGTCGCCAGCCAGAAGAAGCCCTTGGCGCGCACCACGCCCGGCCATGTCCTGTCGAGAAAGGCCTGCAATTTTGCCGGATGGAAGGGCCGCTTCTCGCGATAAACGAAGGAGCGAATGCCGTATTCCTCGGTCTCCGGCACGTGATCCCTGAAGCCGTGCAGTTCCTTGTACCAAAGCGGATGGGTCTCGGCCCTCCCGATGTGGAAACGGTCGGTGCCGAGCACCTCCTTCAGCGCAACCTTGCCGAAATCCGCCTCGATCAGTTTGATGTCCGGATTGAGGCCGACGATGATCTTGCGCGCGGCGTCGCGCTGTTCCTCGCTTGCCGTGCCAATCTTGTTCAGCACCACCACATCGGCGAATTCGATCTGCTCGACCAGCAGGTCGACGATCGTCCTGTTGTCCCCGTCGCCCGCGGTTTCGCCGCGGTCGGCGAGAAAATCGGCCGAGGCGTAATCGGCGAGCAGATTGGCGGCATCGACGACGGTCACCATCGTGTCCAGCCTTGCAACGTCGGACAGGCTTTCGCCATTCTCGTCGCGAAATTCGAAGGTGGTGGCGACGGGCAGGGGCTCAGCGATGCCTGTGGATTCGATCAGCAGGTAATCGAAGCGGCCCTGATCGGCGAGAGCGCGCACCTCCTTCAACAGGTCGTCACGCAGCGCGTGCAGCAGATGCAGCCATTGGTCATCTCGACCAGCTGTTCCTCGGTGCGCGAGAGATTGGCGCCACCATCGCGCACGAGTCTGGCGTCGATGTTCACCTCGCTCATATCGTTGACGATGACGGCGACGCGCAGGCCCTCACGATTGGTGAGCACATGGTTGAGCAGCGTGGTCTTGCCGGCGCCGAGAAAGCCGGAGAGCACCGTGACCGGAAGTCTGTTGTCCATGGGAACCTCATTTCCGTTAATGTTATATCATTACAAAGGTGGTGACGAAAAAAGGCGGAACGGGGTCATCCGCCTCTTTCCGCCTCAGCATTCTCCAGAGCGTCGCATAAGAGTCATGCGCTGGAGAGGCAAGCCTTCATGCTGTCGGCGATGCCGCGCATGAGGGTGAAGTAGAGATCGGGGCCGGCCTTGAGGGTCGCGGCTTCGGGGTCGAGTATGCCCGATTTGGCGCTCGTGCCTTCGATGACGACCTTGACGAGGCGCGGCTCGAACTGCGGCTCGGCAAAAACGCAGGTTGCGCCGAGTTCGCCGACCTTACGGTGGATTTCCGATACGCGCTCGGCGCCGGGAATGGTTTCCGGGCTGACTGTGATCGAGCCGGCGACGCGGATGCCGTAACGGTGCTCGAAATACTGGTAGGCGTCGTGGAAGACGACGAAGGGCTTGTCCTTGACGGGGGCGACGGTGGCGGCGATCTCCGTGTCCAGCGCCGTCAGCTTGTCATCAAGCACCTTGGCATTGGCCTGATAGGTCAGTGCATTGGCGGGATCGGCGGCGACCAGCGTGGTGGTGATGACAGTGGCCATCGCCTTCGCATTCATCGGATCGAGCCAGAGATGCGTATCGAAGGCGCCGTGTCCGTGCTCATGCTCTTCATGATCATCGTGATGCGCGTGGCCATCGTCACGTCCGGGCTCAGCCGCATGATCGTGACCATGATCATCTCCGGAGGCATTTTCATGGTCCCCGTCGTCATGCGGCTCGAAGGCGCCGCCTTCGCGGAAGGGCAGCTTGGTCAGGCCTGGCGCATTGTCGAGTTCGACGACGCTGGCGTTCGAGCCCAAAGCTTCGAGCGGCTTTTCGAGAAAAGCCTCCAGGTTCGGGCCGACCCAGAAGATGACCTTGGCCTCCTGTAGCGAGCGCGCGTTCGAAGGCTTCATGCTGTAGGTGTGCGGGGAGGAGGCGCCATCGACGATCAGCGCCGGCTCACCCACGCCCTCCATGATCGCCGCAACCAGCGAATGGATCGGCTTGATCGAGGTGACGACGACGGGCGCATCGGCGGCCCGCATCGTGCCGGCAAAGAGCAGGGCGGGGATCGCAAGGGCCGGGATGGCGAGGGCAGCCGGTATTCTGAGGGCCAGGCTGTCCAGGGCAGGCCCCAAGGCGCGTTTCATCGTATGCTCCGCTTGAATTGCAAATGTTATGTTATTACATCAATTGCGTTATGCTATAACGTGTGCAATAGCAGGATGCAACAGCGCTGTCGGAAAATTTGATGCTCTCTCCCGCAAATACCAAGGGCGAACGGCTGGTTTCGCTCGAAAATGTCGGCGTTCTGCGCGGCGGCCGCTGGCTGGTGCGCGGCGTCGAATTTTCCGTTTCGCGCGGCGAGATCGTCACGCTGATCGGCCCGAACGGCTCGGGCAAGTCGACGAGCGCCAAGGCCGCGATCGGTGTTCTGAAGCCGGATGAGGGCAGGGTGGAGCGACGCCCGGGCCTCAAGGTGGGCTATGTTCCGCAGAAGCTTTCGATCGACTGGACGCTGCCGCTGACGGTGCGCCGGCTGATGACGCTGACGGGGCCGCTGCCGGAGCGCGACATCCAGGCAGCGCTCGAAGCCGCCGGCGTCGCCCATATGATAGGCGCCGAGGTTCAGCATCTCTCCGGCGGCGAGTTCCAGCGGGCGCTGATGGCCCGGGCGATTGCCCGCAAGCCCGACCTGCTGGTGCTCGACGAGCCGGTGCAGGGGGTGGATTTCTCCGGTGAGATCGCGCTTTACGACCTCATCAAATCGATCCGCAACGCCAGCGGCTGCGGCATCCTGCTGATTTCCCACGATCTCCACGTGGTGATGGCCGAGACCGATACGGTGATCTGCCTCAACGGCCATGTCTGCTGCCGCGGAACGCCCGAGACCGTCAGCCGCAGCCCGGAATATGTGCGCCTGTTCGGCAGCCGGGCAGCCCAGACGCTTGCGGTCTACAGCCATCACCACGATCATACCCACCTGCCGGACGGCCGAGTGCGTCATGCCGACGGCACTGTGACGGATCATTGCTATCCCGAGGATGGGCATCATGCTCATGCGGGCCATGAACACGCGCATGACCACGGGCATGAGCACGCACATGGCTCCCATGAGCACGGGCATGACCACGCTCACGACGATCGTCACGGGCACGATCATGCGCATGAACACGCCCATTCCCGCAGCGGGGAGGGCCGCCATGCTTGACGATTTCTTCGTGCGCGCCATCCTTGCCGGCGTCGGGCTGGCGCTGACGACGGGGCCGCTCGGCTGCTTCATCATCTGGCGGCGCATGGCCTATTTCGGCGATACGATCGCCCATTCGGCGCTTCTCGGCGTCGCGCTGTCGCTGTTGTTCGAACTCAACCTGACGCTGGCCGTCTTCGCCGTCGCCGCGCTCGTATCGGTGTTGCTGCTCTTCCTGCAGAAGCGCCAGGCGCTCTCGGCCGATGCGCTGCTCGGCATCCTCTCTCATGCCACGCTGGCGATCGGCCTCGTCATGGTCGCCTTCATGAGCTGGGTCCGGATCGATCTCATCGCGTTCCTGTTCGGCGATATCCTTGCCGTGTCCACATCGGACATCGCGCTGATCTGGGGCGGCGGGCTCTTCGTGCTGGCGGCGATCGCCTGGCTCTGGCGGCCGCTGCTCGCGGCCACCGTCAATGCCGAGCTTGCCGAGGCCGAGGGGCTGCGGCCCGAGCGGGCGCGGCTCTTCTTCATGCTGCTGATGGCGGTCGTCATCGCCATTGCCATGAAAATCGTCGGCATCATGCTGATCACTTCGCTGCTGATCATTCCGGCGGCCGCGGCACGACGCTTCTCGGTCACACCGGAGATCATGGCGGTGCTCGCCTCGCTGATCGGGGCAGCCGCCGTCGTCGGCGGGCTGTTCGGCTCGCTCACCTACGACACGCCGTCCGGTCCCTCGATCGTGGTCGCGGCGCTGATCCTCTTCATTCTCAGCCTGCTTCCCGTCAGGCGCCGCGCGCTCGCGCAAGGACAAGGCTCATGACAACACCGCAGCTCACCAAGAACCAGTCGCTGGTTTTCGAGGTGCTTGAGAAGGCCGAGGGGCCGCTCAGCGCCTATACTATTCTCGACAAGCTGCGCGACCACGGTTTTCGTGCGCCGCTGCAGGTCTACCGGGCGCTGGAGAAGCTGCTCGAATACGGCGTCGTGCACCGACTCGAAAGCATCAATTCCTTCGTCGCCTGCGCCCATCCCGGCGACAATTGCCATAGCCACGGTATCGTCGCTTTCGCCATCTGCGAAAGCTGCGGCCAGGTGATGGAATTCCACGACCACGAGGTCGACCACCGGCTGATGGGCTGGGTGCGCGGGCAGAAGTTCAAGCCCGAGAAGACCACGATCGAGATCCGCGGATTGTGCGAGGCGTGCGCTGCGTGAGGCGGGGAGCTCCGTCCCGCTACAAAGGACACGGCATTCAATAACATAGGGCCGCAAACCGGCCCTCCGTTTATTAACAACCTTTTCCGTCCGGGTCATCCTCGCGCTGGCTTGGAGGATCTGCTTCGTGTCGACCCTACGGAGATGCTCGCGACAATCGCGAGCATCAGGAAAGGGGGGGCGCCCGCTCTGCCCGCCAGCTGAGTGGCGGGGCCAAGCCGCCTTAACCGTTCCGATCAGTTTTTGCCGGAATCACCCTTGCCGGCACCGTCATTGCCGCCCTTTCCGGCCCTATCGCTGCCTGCGTTGCCCGCGCCGTTGTTGCCGCCCCTGCCGGCATCGCCGTTGCTGCCGCTGCCGGCACCGTTGTTGCCTCCGCTGTCCGCGCCGTCCTGACCGCCTTTGCCAGCACCGTCATTGCCTGCGCTGCCTGCGCTGTCGTTGCCGCTCTTGCCGGCACCGTCATTGCCTCCGCTGCCCGCGCCGTCGTTGCCGCCCTTGCCGGCACCGCCGTTGCCGCCCTTGCCGGCACCGCCGTTGCCGCCGCTGCCCGTGCCGTCGTTGCCGCTCTTGCCGGCATCGCTATTGCCGCCGCTGCCCGCGCCGTCATTGCCGCCCTTGCCGGCACCGCCGTTACCGCCGCTGCCTGCACCGCCGTTACCGCCGCTGCCTGCACCGTCATTGCCGCCCTTGCCGTCATCACCGTTGCCTCCGCTGCCCGCGCCGTCGTTGCCGCCTTTGTCGGAACCGCCGTTGCCGCCCTTGCCATGGGCGTGATCTTCCCCGTCCTTGCTGCCGCTGTGATGGTCTTTCCCACCCTTACCGGGTTCATCGCTGGCGTGGTCGTGATCCTTTCCGCCTTTGTCGCGGCCGTGATGATCGTGGCCCTTGTCGCCCTTGTCGCCCTTGTCGCCCTTGTCGCCCTTGCCGCCCTTGCCGCCCTTGTCGCCCTTGCCGCCCTTGCCGCCCTTGTCGCCCTTGTCGCCCTTGCCGTCCTTATCGCCCTTGTCGCCCTTGCCGTCCTTATCGCCCTTGTCGCCCTTGTCGCCCTTATCGCCCTTGTCGCCCTTGCCGCCCTTGTCGCCCTTGTCGCCCTGGTCACCGCTGCCGCCCTCGTCGCCGCTGCCGCCCTGGTCGCCGCTGCCGCCCTGGTCGCCACTGCCGCCCTGGTCGCCACTGCCGCCCTGGTCGCCGCTGCCGCCCTCGTCGCCGCTGCCGCCCTGGTCACCGCTGCTGCCCTGGTCGCCGCTGCTGCCCTGGTCGCCGCTGCCGCCCTGGTCGCCGCCGCCGCCCTGGTCGCCGCTGCCACCCTGGTCACCACTGCCGCCCTGATCACCGCTACCGCCTTGGTCGCCGCTGCCGCCACTTTGGCCGACGTCTTTGCTGTCACCGTCATCGCTACCGTTGCCATTGCTGACGTGCGAGTTGGTGTTGGATATCTTCTTGCCACCGACGTCACGGCTGCTGCGATCCTTATCATTCGGACCGAACTTGTTATCAGCCGTTACTGCGCGGGTGGGCATGCACAGCCTGTATTCGAGGCTACCGCGGACTGCGGCCTTGCAATTAACAACTGTGGGGGCTGCCGTCGCCAAGCTGCTGCTTGCCAGAAGGGACGCCACAGCAAGGCTGAACTTCGCTGCTCTGCTGATCATTTCACTGGTCTCCCAAGGTTAACTAACCGTTAATTGGGAGAATATTTATACTAACAAGGAATTAATATGAAGAACAAACCAGGATTAACCTGTTCCTTTCATATAATACGGTTAAATTCGCAAGTATAAAATTTTAATAAATTTTTATACTGGCTGTGCTATTCTCTGAAGACGAACTGAGGGAATCGGCTATGAAGCGTCTCCTTTCTCTTGCCTTCTTTTGGGTGATTTTATCGCATTTTCATGCAGTTGCCGGATCGTCACTGCCTGTGACGCGAAGCATCGGCGCGCCGGTGGGATTCGCTGCCGCCTGTGCCAAATACAGGTGGCTTTGCGGCAGGATGGCGTCACAACAGTTCGACGAGCAGGCTGGGATTGGGCTTCTTCAAAAGATCAATCGTGCCGCAAATCGGCGTATCGTTTCGGCAGAAGATCGCTCTCCCTCCGGAAACGGGGATGTTTGGTCTTTGCCGGTGGCCGGCCGTGGCGACTGTGAGGACTACGCCCTTCAGAAAATGAAGGACCTGGTCGACGCCGGTTTTCCATCGAACAGGCTGGCACTTTCCGTGGTGATTGGACCACACGATCAAAACCATGTCGTTCTGATTGCCCGCACGGCTCAGGGCGATTATGTGCTCGACAATCTCACCAGCGCCGTTAAGCCTTGGCGCACGACGGGTTATACGTTTCTGGCCACCCAGGATTTCCAGTCGCGCACCGGCTGGCGCGTGACGCTTGCCGGTCCGCGCGCCGGTGAGTTCTCGTGATCTGCAAGCCGCAAGGCGGCGCGCGCGCTATCTTTGCCGAAAGCTCAGCCGAGCCAGGAGCGGGCCCGTGACCAAAACCGAACTTGCCGATCTCTATCGCGGCTACATCGCCTGCCTGAACCGGCAGGACTGGCTCAATCTCGGCCAGTTTGTCGATGACGGTGCGGTTCATAACGGCCGGCGGCTTGGACTTGCGGGCTACATCGCCATGCTGGAGCGGGATTTCGATGAGATTCCCGATCTTTCTTTCAGCGTGCGGATGCTTCTTAGCGATCCGCCTTACGTTGCTTGCCGGCTGGGCTTCGACTGTTCGCCGAAAGGAAAGTTTCTCGGGCTTGATGTGAACGGGAGGCGCCTCTCCTTCGCCGAGAACGTGATCTACGAGTTTCGCGGTGGGAAGATCATCGAGGTTTGGTCGGTCATCGACAAGCCGACGATCGAGGCCCAACTTGGGGACGGGCTTTGACCGAGCGGAGCGGGACTTCGTCAGATGATGGCGACGCGCTCGCCGAAGGGCGTGTCCGCGTCGAAATTGCCGGTGCCGATCCGATCGCTTTCACCGGACAATAGCCGCTGTTCCGTCGCGTCTTCGCCGCTTTCTTCCCCTTCGCCGGATGGGGCGTGCCCATGCCGCTTTTCTGGATGTTCGTCTTGGTCGACGAGAAGATCCGCATGCGGAACAAGATTGCCCGCACCATTCGTGTCCGCAACTCCCTTCGATGCCTGCTGGTCAGCGGTGATACGCGACTGGCGGGCGGCAACCCAGGCATTGTCGGGTTCCGAGCCGATCGAGGTGCTGATGCCGAGCTTGGTGGGCTCCGACTCGGCGGTGGAGGAGATGCGGTTGACGGCTTCGACCATGGGGCACTCCTGCTGGTGTGAACCGGCGGACCAGTTGAGCCGTCATCCGACCGCTGATTGGCCGATCCGGGATTCAAATATTGGGCCTCAGCGGGAAAACGCAAGACGGCATGGCTACTCCCGGAAAGGCGGAATCAGGTGCAAAGGCGGGAAATTCGACGATGGATTGCATGGCTGGCAAGCTGCCTGGTGCGTGCAAGATGTAAGAATCAGAAACACTTTGTGACTAAGTTACTACAAAAGCTGCGCTTTTCGACTTGCGGGGCAAGTAGAGATGACGGATATTGCTCACATGTTGAGGACGCTCTCATGATCCGAATGATAGAAGACCCTGCCGAACTGGCTGGCGAAGACATCACTGGCAAATATATTCTCCGGAAGCTGAATTATCATTGGTTCGCTTACGGCAAGGCGGCCATCGTGACCGCCTGTAAAGGCACGATCCTCCATCTCGATCGGGAGGAAACGGTGTATTCCGAGCGCTGGGGTCGTCGTGCCTATACCGGGAGCGGTAAGCGTTATCCCGGCGGTATCTGTCCCATTTCGGCGGTCGCCTGCGTTTGCGATACCCCCGATGACGTCAATGCCGTCATTCAGCTGGATGTCGAAGCGCAGGACGAATTCTATCAGCTGATCGCCAAGACGGAAGCCAGAGTTCGGGCGCTTGCCGCTTCGTCGGGAGAGAACCAGTTTCTGGAAGCGGCCGAATAGGCGTTTTTCAACAATATCCAATATTGCCGCAACGACAGTCTGCGGCCACGCAACTTCGGAAACAATGACGTCTGTTATCAGGGGGGCGGGTCCGTTTGCGTCTTGCCACGGGTTGTTGCGGGCGTATCACCTCCTAAGTCAGGCATAAGACTGTCAGACTTTTGCGGCCGCTGCCGACAGCAGAAGGCGCTCGCCCCGGTGGAACGGAAAAACCGTCATGACGCAGGACCACAGCCAGCCGCGTCGCTCGTTTGCGGCGGCGCCATCGGTCAGATCGCTCGCGATAACCGTCGCAGTGATGGTTGTCGCACTGTTCTGGCCCGCCGGCACGTTCGCCTGGCCACGCGGCTGGATCTTTCTCGGCCTTTTCCTGGCGCTGACTGCAATCGCGCTCGTCTGGATCTGGCGGACGAATCCGGAATTGTTTGCGGCGCGTAGCCGATATCAGAAGGGAACCAAGCGCTGGGACGCCGTGGTCGCGACGCTGACGATCATTCTCTTTGCTGCCATTCTTCCGGTCGGCGCGTTCGACGACGGCCGTTTCCACTGGTCGCCGCAACCCTGGTGGGTCGTTGTCCTCGGCTATCTCCTGATGAGCGCGGGCTATCTCGGCCTCACCTGGGCGCAATCGGTCAACCGGCATTTCGAGCCGACGGTGCGCATCCAAACCGATCGCGACCACAAGGTGATCGACAGCGGGCCCTACGCCGTGATCCGCCACCCCGGCTATGCAACCGCCATTTTTCTCGCCGCCGGAGCGGCGCTGTCACTCGGGTCGCTCTATGCTTTGATTCCCGTGGGGCTGCTCGTCGTGGTGCTCTTTGGCCGGACGCTCGGAGAGGAGGCGGAGTTGCGCAAGGGGCTTGAAGGATATGCGGAGTATGTGGAACGGGTACGCTGGCGCTGGATCCCGGGTGTCTGGTGAGGGGACCGTAATATCCGATTACTTGCCCTTCACTTGCGCTCCTTGCAATCGCTCCTGTCGTCGCTCACCCCCTCATCTGCCTGCCGGCATCTTCTCCCCGCTGGGGATGCCCGTCAGGCAGATGAGGGGGTGAGGAGCGGAAGCGACGCACGCCTTGAGCGTAAGCGAAAGGTAAATGAGGCATATTTTCCTGGAAGAGGCGTCCTCTCAATCACCCAATCACCCTGAGATCCCGCGCAAACCGCTGCCAATTCGCCACATAATTTTCCGCCGAGCGGCGAATACCCTCGACAGCCGCTTCGTCAAGCACCCGCACCACACGGGCGGGCGCGCCGACGATTAACGAGTTGTCAGGGAATTCCTTGCCCTCCGTCACCAGCGCATTGGCGCCGACGAGGCAGTTGTTGCCGATCTTTGCGCCGTTGAGAATGGTCGCTCCCATGCCGATCAGCACGTTGTCGCCGAGCGTGCAGCCATGGAGAATGGCGTGGTGGCCGATGGTACAGCCCTTTCCCGTCGTCAGCGGAAAGCCCATGTCGGTATGGGCCATGACGCCTTCCTGGATGTTGGTGCCGGCGCCGATGGTGATCCTCTCATTGTCGCCGCGCAGCACCGAGCCGAACCAGATGCCGACATTTTCGCCAAGTTCGATATCGCCGATCACATGCGCATCCGGCGCGATCCAGTGGAGGCCGGCGGGCGGCAGTTTGGGGGTCAATCCGCCAAGCGCATAGACGGGCATCGGTCTCTCCTTAGATAATGTCGACCGAGAGCGTCGCAACACCGTCGATGCCGCAGGTGATGCGGTCGCCCCTCGCAACCGCGCCGACGCCGGCCGGCGTGCCGGTCATGATCACGTCGCCGGGCGCCAGCACGAAGAGCTTCGAGAGTTCGGCGATGATTTCCGGCACCTTCCAGATCATCTGGTTGAGGTTGCCGTCCTGGACACGTCGGCCGTTCTGCTCCAGCCAGATCCGGCCTTCAGTGGGATGGCCGAGGCGGCTTGCCGGGACGATTGCGGAGACCGGGGCGGATTGCTCGAAGGCCTTGGCAAGCTCCCAGGGACGGCCGAGCTTCTTGGCCTCGCCCTGCAGGTCGCGGCGGGTGAAATCAATGCCGACGGCATAGCCATAGATGCAGCCGAGCGCATCGGCGGCCTGAATGTTCGCCCCGCCCAATTTCAGCGCCAGCACACATTCGACCTCGTAATGCACGTCGTTCGACAGCGGCGGGTAAGGGAAAGCATTGCCAGCCGGCAGCAGGTTGTCGGGGTTCTTTTGGAAGAAGAAGGGCGGTTCGCGAGAGGGATCGTGACCCATCTCGATCGCATGGTCGGCATAATTGCGCCCGACGCAATAGACGCGGCGCACCGGAAAGCGCTCGTCGCTGCCTTCAACCGGCAGCAGAACCGGTGCGGGACGCGGGATGACGGTGGCGGGATGGGGCATAGCGGGCCTTTCCAGTACTTATCGAGTCTTTGGCTCATCTTAGACGGAAAACCGCACGGCGGGGAAGCGTTCCCGGCAGATTGACGCTGCCGCCGCAGGGCGATATCGTTTCTGCCATGAGCCGGATTTTCGCAGTCTGCACGACGTCTACGACCACCGTTTGGCGGTGGGTGGCAGACGCGTGAACTGATCCGTTCATTGCAGAAGACACCAACCTGCCGGAAACGAGCGGGTTTTTTTGTTGCCGCTCGTCTCCCGCATTCGAGGACGAGATCGTGGACGAACTCCAGAAACAGAATCTTGCCGAGCGGGCGCTTGCCGCTGCCGGCTGTTGTCTCGCCAGCCGCTATGCGGGGGCTGCCTTTGCATATGTCACCGGCTCCATCATGCGCGGTGAGGGGACCACGTTTTCGGACATCGATCTCGTCGTGGTGTTTCCGTCGCTCCAGACAGCCTGGCGGGAATCGTTCACCGAAGACGGTTTTCCGGTCGAGGCCTTCGTCCACGATCCGCAGACGCTGGCGCATTATCTCCATGCAGATGCGGAGAGCGGCTGTCCGATCATGGTCAATATGGTTGCGACGGGCAGCATCGTAGGGCCGAATATCGAGCGCGCCCGCGCTATCCAGGCAAAGGCGGCGAAAGTGCTGGCGGCAGGGCCGAAACCTCTCGACGGCCCAAGCTACGATATGCTGCGCTATCAGGTCACGGATCTCGCCGACGATCTGCGCGGCGCCCGCCCGCCCGAAGAGATCGCCGCTATCTCAGCACTTCTCTACCAGAAGCTAGCCGACCTCATCCTGCTCGGGCGCGGCGCATGGACCGGCCGCGGCAAGTGGGCGCCGCGCCTCATCAGGAAGCTCGAGCCGCAATTGGCGGCCGAATTCGATATTGCGTTCAGGCTTGCGGTGCAGGGTAACAACGGCCGGTTCCTCGCCTTGGCCGACAGGGAGCTCGACTTACACGGCGGGCGCTGTTTCAATGGCTTCAAGCAGGAGGCTCCGGTGGCGGCGCGGCGGTCGGAAGAGTATCTGTAACATTGGCGAGTGTTCGAGATTGGATGGAAGATGTTTGCGACCGAATTCAAGAATGCCTCTCAGCCGCGAGTGAGGCGTACCGGCAGATTGCTGCTCAGAATTCCCATGCAACGGGATCTCGAGTTCCTCACTCGACTTTTTTCGCGGCCGGAAGTGGTCGCGCATCGACCCGTGCCCCGGCCCGATACGCCGGAGGAAAGTGCAGCACGGCTTGCGCGTGACATCGGCCATTGGAAAGATCATGGGTTCGGGCGTTGGGCGGTCGAGTCAGACAATGCCCTTATAGGATTTGGCGGCGTAACCGTTTCCAAGGAATTCGAGGGCGTCAATCTTTCCTATCATCTGCAACCTGATAGCTGGGGACGCGGATATGCCACGGAATTGGTCAGGGAAACGCTGACCTTTGCCTTCGACGATCTGCAGGCGGAGAAGGTGATCGGATTGGTTCGAACCGCCAATGCCGCTTCGAGACGCATTCTTGAGAAATGCGGCTTCTGTTTCGAGCGCGAGGTGATCCTGCACGGCGCGCCCACCAACATGTACATGTTCGCGAGGTCGTCCAGACGCCCACAGTAACAGTGCGCAGGCCCAGGACGATCTCTGCTTGGCACCAGAAGCGGTCACTATGAAAGCCATTTCGCTCGTCCTCAGCCCTTGGTCGCCTCGACTCTGGTCGTTGGCTTCAGCAGGAAAAGGCGAGGATCGATCCGATCACCTGCCAGCGTCCCATCGGCTCAGCCAGAATGAACCGTGCAAGAATCATGGTGATGATCGGGATCAGGGCGATGATAATGCCGGCGGTGGTGGCATCGGCATATTCGAGGCCGACAAAGATCAGCCCCTGGCAGATGGCGAGCCCCATTTCGCCGATGACGAGCAGTTCGAGGCCGCGGGCCCGCACGAGTGCCACCATCGCGCCGAAATGCCGGTGCAAGATCGGCATCAGGATCGCCCAGGCGATCAGCACCCGCCAGAAGCAAAGCGCTCAGGGCGGCATCTCCGAAGAAACCCATTTCGCGGCGATATAGACGCCGGCCGACAGCAGCCAGCAGACCCCCCCACGGAATAGGTGCCTGCAAGCGAACCGCTCGCCGCCTGTTCCGTCTCGACCGTGTCGCGATGGACCGCCAAGACATGTATCGCCATGGCCCAGTTATGCCAAAATTCCCGAGGGCTGCACGATGAAGGCAACGGCACTTCGCCTGTTGCGCGAGGACGACGTTCAGCGTCGGCGGGCCGGCTACGATGAAAACGCAGCATTTCCCGATCGCTGGGCGCTTGGGCCGATCGCCGACGAGCCTCGGCCGCTTCGCGCCATAAGCCGCCATTCCGCCTCACGCGGGTGATTAGATCACGAATTCCTCTTGGTACGCCTGTGGCTCAGGGACGACCGTAACCTCCACCGGAACGATCCAATTTGCCACGTAGCTTTCGCAGTCGGAACGCTGGAGGTCGGGCTGCACGCACCCCGCCGCATCGACCGCGCGACATCGTAGCGTATATCGCCCCACTTCTTCAGGGGTCCACATGTACTCCCACAAGCGCCATGCAAAGGGGCGTTCTGTTTCGAGAAGCCTTGCCTCGCGCCAGCCCCTGCCATCTCCGGTGCAGACCTGAACCTGCCGGACAGCAGCCTCTCCGCTCCAGGCGGCTCCGAAAATCCGGTACGGTTGGCCGACGATGAGATGCGCCCCCTGTACGGGGCGCGCGATCTGCGCTTTGACCTCCATCTCCGCAAGGGGGACCAGCGTAGGTTCCCCGAGGCTGCGCTCCCAACGGAAATAGTCGCGCGCTTGCCAATAGCCAAGGAAGGGTTGCTCCACGACCGTGATATGCGTGATCCACTTGACCCAAGCCATGCCGTACCAGCCACCCACGACCGCGCGTAGCGGGTGGCCGTGATCGCGCGTCAACGGCTCCTCGTTCATCGAATAGGCAAGGATCGTGCTGTCAGCGATGGCCTTCTCAAGCGGTAAACTGCGCGCAAAAGCGATGGGGCCGGGAGAAGCCGTTTTCTTGTTCGTGTCGACGACGCCGCTGTCGGCGCCAATGAGCAGAACCTCACGTGCGGTTCGCTTAATACCGGCCAGTTCCAGAATCTCGCGCAGAAGAACACCTGTCCACGCGGCATTGCCGACGGCGCCGTTCTGCCACTGCAGCCCCTCCCGTGGCGGCACATAGTAGACGCGCCCGTTCCCCGCGCATTCGACGACTGCGGTGAATTTCGTGCTCCGCATCGCCTTGATGCTGTCGAGGTCAAGTTCGATCGGCCGCTCCACCGCCCCGTCAATACGCAATCTCCAGTCTCGCGCATCGAGCTCCGGTGACGGAAAATGGTTTCGCACGAAGAACAGCTCGGTTGGGATTAGCCCATCGGAGAGCGACGCAAACGGAAACTCGATGTTTGGTGGGGACTTCTGTCGAACTATCAGACTGGGTTGCTGTGGTGTCGGCATCGTCCTCGTCTCCCCTTCCAAGAGCACAACGTCGGCTCTCCATTGCGCGAATTCCCTCGGTCACATCGCTCCTCGCAGTGCGTCTGTCGCATTCCGCCTAAGGGCAGCATTCTAGCACATACCGCACCTTGCTCGGACCGACCTCGACCGGCAGCAAAGGGCCGATAGTGGTCAACGCGTCACGGCAATTTTGTACCAGCCGCGGACACCGCGCCCCCGCAAAGGACCAAACTAACCAAGAGCCCCTTGCTCCGCGCAAATCCTGTCGATCAGTGCATCGAGTTCACCTCTCGGCGGGCGGCTTTTGGCCAGCCGCTGCTTGAGGTGCATGATCGGTTCGGCGAGGATTTCATCGAGGCTCTCGGCACAGGTGAAGTCGCCCGCCACACGCTTGACCTTGGAATTGTCGAAAATTGCCGTCCAAGCCTTGTCGCCGAGGAGGGAGCCGATCCATTCCGGATTGTACTTGATCAACGTGTCCGTCGGCACATGGACGATCTTCGCCTCCACGCCGAGCAATCTTGCGATCGTCATTTGAATATCGTCCCAGATGTGGGCTCTGTCCGAGGTGATGTGGAAAATCTCATTCAGCGCGGCCTTTTTACCGAAAAGCCCGACGAAGGGCACGGCGAAGTCGACTGAGCGGGTGAGCGTCCAGGGCGTGTGGCCGTCCCCGGCCACGATGATGGGGTCGCCGTCGAGCATTCGCCTTGCCATGATATCGCTGTCGCCCATCATGATCGGCAGGCCGGTGCGGACGGTGTGGCTGGGGCGGACGATCGTCCACGCAAGATCGCCGGATTTCCTGAGCAGTTCCTCGCAGGCGATCTTGGCCTGGCTGTAGGGCCAGTAAGGATTCATCGCCGGGGTCTCCTCGGAGATCACGTAATGACGCGGCGGCTTTTCGTAGACCGAGGCCGATGAGATGAAGATGTATTGGCCGCAATTGCTCGAAAAGACCCCGATGTCACGCGACACTTGATCCGGCGTGAAGGCGATGAACTGGCAGACGACGTCGTAATTCGCCCTGGCGAGATCGACATAGGCGGCCGATCCAAGTTCGCCGACGATCGAGGTTACCCCCTCAGGCAAGGCGGCGCTTCTCAGGCCGCGATTGAAGACGCTGACATGATGGCCTTCGGCAACGGAGCGTTCGACGCATGGATGGGAGATCTGGCCGGTGCCGCCAATGAAGAGGACTTTCAAAGCCATGGAGTGACCTCAGGGTCTGTGGGCGGGATATGCGGTCACTCTTCATAGCGCGAAAGAGCTTGATCGTCTTCCGCAAATCGCAGGCCACACTGGCGGTCGGCCTTTCAACGGCGGCAAGCGGCTTCGTGCTTGCCGCCGCAGGACCGACAGCGTCTATGCTTGCGCCTTGCGATAGGATGCGACGACGAGCCAGATTGCCGAAAGCAGAAAGTAGAATGCTCCGAATGCCGCATAGGGGACGATATCCAGGATCGTCGGCGCCGTGGTGCCGAGGGACTGGCTGATCATGAAGCCGCCGGCAAGGGCCGATTGGGCGCCGCTCAGGATCATCACCCATTGGGCGCCGTAGAGGCGCCAGCGCCTGACGCCGGTATAGAGTTGCAACAGGCCGGAGAAGATCGCCCAAACGCCGAACGCGGCAAGAACCGCATAGGTGCTGCTGCTGACGGCGATGATGACGGTGAGTGTCATGATCGTGCTGACCACGACATTCAGCGCCTGGGACGGGTTGGCCTTCAGGCCGCCGTTAACACGGGCGTCGACCAGATCGGCCAGCGCATCCCATAGAGGGTAGGTCACCAGCAGAAAGGCGGCGGGGCCAGACTGACGCCCCAACAGAATGGCGGTGGCAATCCAGCTGACGGAGAATGCGGCACGTGTGAAATAATAGGATGGCAGCCAGTTGGACTGGCTTGAGGAAAAGCTTTGCATCGGCGGGTTCCTTGTGTTTGCCTACCTACTAGTAGGAAGTCTACTGTATCGAGTCAACGCATGGCCGGACACCTTCTTGTGAGGGATGAGGATTAGCAATAGGCTTGACAATCTGCCTACCAGAAGGTAGGCGACGCTATGAAATCAATGGCTTCTACTTCCGATAAAATCCTCGACATCGCGCAGTCTCTCATTGTTGCGGGAGGCTATAACGGCTTCAGCTATGCCGATATCTCGGCTGCCATCGGCATCAGGAAGGCGAGCATCCACCATCATTTTCCCACGAAGGCCGACCTCGTCTCGGCGCTGGTGGATCGCTACATCAAGCAGGCGCAGGCGGGTCTGCAGTCGCTGCGCGAGCAGGCCGCAAGCCCGGCCGATCAGCTGCAGTTCTATATCGACTATTGGCACACATGCATTCGGGATGCCTCGCAGCCCTTCTGCGTCTGCGCGATGCTGGCGAGCGAAATGCAAATGCTGCCGGAAGAAGTCGCATTCCGCGTCCGGACGCATTTCCAGAACCTCGCGGGCTGGCTTACTTCGGTGCTGCAGGCTGGGGTCGAGCAAGGCCTGTTTCAGCTGGACAAGCGGCCGGAGGAGCAGGCGCAAATGCTGATGGCATCGGTCCATGGGGCGATGCTGTCGGCGAGGGCTTTCGGCAATGCCGAGGTGTTCATCGCAGTCGTTGCCCCTGAGTTTGCGAGGCTGCGGTCAGCGGATCGCTAGGATTAACCCCTGGTCCGAAGCCGCCTGCTGGTGAAATCTAGTCCCTCAGGTCATTCCTTTCCATCGGCGGCCAGCCCATCCCGCACGATCGCGTAATAGCCGGCAAGCTCGGGAATATCGGCAGCCAGCTTGTCGAAGACCGGGTCCGACGGGGCGAGCGCGGCGGCATATTTGGCGTCGACGAATGCCTGGTGGGCGGCCAGCACTTTGGCGTCGGCCTTGTGCACGACGGTGAAGACGGGTGAGGGGGCGGTGCGGCCCTTGACGATGATGCGGTCGAGTTCGACGACGATATAGGTGTCAGCGACCAGCCTTGCGGTTTCCTCGCCGAGCAGCAGCGCCACGCCGTAATTCTTCGAGGCGCCTTCGAGGCGGGAGGCGAGGTTGACGCTGTCGCCAAGGCAGGAATAATCGAACCGGCGGGTCGAGCCCATGTTGCCGACGATGCACTCGCCGGTGTTGATGCCGACGCCCATCTTCAAGACATGCGGCTTGCGGCCGAGTGCGGCCGCCTCCCGCTCCAGCTGACCGTTCAGACGCGAAATCGCCGCCTGCATGGCGAGCGAGGCGCGCACGGCGTGAAGCGCATGGTCGGGGTCGTCGAGCGGCGCATTCCAGAAGGCCATGATGCAGTCGCCCATATATTTGTCGATCGTGCCACCGTGATCCATTACCACGTCTGAAAGCGGCGTCAGCAACCGGTTGATCAGGCCGGTCAGCTGCTCCGGATCATCTTTCAGCGTCTCGGCGATCGTGGTGAAGCCGCGCACGTCTGAGAACAGAACCGAAAGCGTGCGTCGCTCGCCGCCGAGCTTCAGCTGCGAGGGGTCACTCGACAGACGCTTGACGAGATCGGGCGAGATGTATTGGGCGAAGGCGCGGGTGATCTGGCGCTTGTTGCGACGCTCCTCGGCGAAATCGAAGGCGGCCTGGCCGAAGACGACAGAGATATAGGCGACGGTCGGGCCGAGCGGTGAAACGAATACATGAGTGAGCCGGATGCCGGCGGCACTGACTGCCGCGAAGGCGAGGAGGGCCGCCACACTGTTCACGACCGTCAGCCATCCGGTCGACCGCCAGACGGTGGCGGCAGCAAGCAGCACCGATATCAGGATGCAGGCAGCGACCGTCGGCAGCCGGGCTTCTGCGATCGACAGGCTTTTGCGGATATTGTCGTAGATCGTCGCCTGGATCTCGACGCCGGAGACGAGCTTGCCGGTGTGAACCGTATAGGGTGTAGCGAAGGCATCGACGCCGCCCTTGTCGATCGCAGGTGCGTTCTGCAGACTTAAACCGACGAGCACGACGCGGTCCTTGAAGTAGCCCGGCGGCAGCAGGTTCTGCGGGTCAAGCGCCTGGTAATAGGAGACCGTGGGATAGCTGCGGGCCGGGCCGAAGGATTGGATAAGCCGGCCGGCTGGCAGCGCTTCGGGCGCCACGCCCGAGGCCTTTGCCAGCATCGCCGCGAAGCCATCCTCATAGCCCGGGATGCGCCGGAAGATGCCGTCACCGCTCAGATCGATCGAGGCGATGCCGGTCACCGCGCCCGCTTCGGTCAATTGCGGCAGGGGTGTCGCCCGGATCAGTTGCGATGCCTGCGGCGTCTCGATCAGCGTCTCGTCGCCGGCCAGCACGACATCGGGGCCGACGGCCCTGGTGATCGCCGCGTCATTATCCGGTGCTGAGGGTTCGGCCATGATGATATCGAGGCCGATGACGCGGGCGCCGGCGGCGCGCAACTGGCTGATGAGCTCGGCATGCAGGCTGCGCGGCCAGGGCCATTGCGCGTTGATATCGGCAAGCGAGGGTTCGTCGATGGCGACGATGACCGGCCCGCCGGGTGGCGGACGGGGATCGTCGACGGTCGACAGATAGTCGAAGCTTCTGAGCTCCAGCAGCGACCAGGCGGGGAGGCGCGACAGGAGCGAGATGGCGATCAGCGTGGTCAGCGACAGCACCAGCAGCCTCAGGTGACGGCTCCTGATCTGCCTGGCCTGTCGGTGCTGGTCCCGCAACCGCATCAGAAGCGGACTTTGAGCGTGCCCTTGAAGGCGCGGCCCCAGCCGGGCACGCCGGGCGTGATCTCGAAGTCCTCGTCGAGGAGGTTATAGGCGGCTGCCTCCAACTCGACGCGCTTGTCGAACGGTTCCCAGACCAGGTGGGCGTCGAGGGTCCAGTAATCGTCGAGCTTGGTGCCAAACCGATCGCCGTCGCGCTCGCCGATATAGTTGGCGGCAACCGTCGCCTTGACCTTGGCTTCGTTGACCCAGGTTAGGGCAATCTGTCCGGAATTCTGCGGTATGAAGGGAAGGGGGCCACCGTAGATCGGCTCGAGCGGATCCCTATTCTTCGAATCCATATAGGCATAGGTCGCCGAAAGACCGAAACCGTGGCCGAGCGCGACGTTGGCAGTGACGGCAGCGCGATCGATGCTGCCGCGCGAAATCGGCAAGCTGGTATCCGAGGGAAGCGAGATCAGCGGAAAATCGATCGAGAAATCGTGGAGTTCCTGATGCTCGTACTCCACCGAAGTGAAGAAGCGGTCAGTCCATTCGGCATCCCATTGCAGGGCGAGCGTATCCGTATAGCCTTGTGGATTGGTGGAAAACTGATTGGCCTGCAGCCCGAGTATGCCGATCGGGGCAAGGGTCGGCACGGTAGTGTCAAAGCTCTGACGCATGAAGGCTGCACGAAGCCAGTGGTTTTGAACCGGCGCCCAGGCGAGGCCGAAGCGCGGTTCCAGCCGGCTGACATCGATGCCATCACCCTCGAGGTGCGTGGCAAACAAGGCGTATTCGCCCTTGAGATCGGGCGTGATCTCGTGAAGCACATCGACATAAGCGCGGCCGATATCGATGGTGCTCTCGGTGTGATCGAGAGGAGCTGTCAAGCCCAGGAGTGTCGTATCGACCGTGCTGCTGACATCCATCCAGCCGCCTTCGATACCGTAACGCCATGTCAAAGGTCCGGCGCCGATGGAATGGCTCAAGGCGCCGATATAGGTTTGGGATTCAGTCTCTTGGGTGACGTCGCTAAAGGGAATGATGAAGGGAACGCCTGCCCGAATAAATAGTGGGTCCAGGTCGACATCGAGCGCGCTGTCCGTATTCGATTTGATTCCTGAATAAAGCAGTGCTCCGTTCAACACGTTTTCATACGCAAACGTGTGGCTCCAGCCGATGCCGGCGAATGTGGCCTGGCTGACGGTCTCCTGTGTCGTGTAAAGAGGCAGCGGGAGAGGCACGCCGAACACGAGTTCCATAAACGCGGTGTTTGACGACAACGCGCTCAAGGACCCATCATTCTTGCCGTGGTTGACGAAGGCCACCATGCGATCATCAGGTGTGACCGTCGCGGTCAGATAACCGTTGGCGGCCAGCAACTTGTTATCAGTCTGAACGCCGCCGAAGTCCCGATAATCGCGATCGAGCGCCAGTTCTTCCCAGGTCAGATTACCGTAGAAGCTGATCGGAATGATCTCGTTGGAATAACCCTGAATATCCGCTTCGCCGATGCGCCTGGTGTGGCCGTCGACGCTATTGATGCCGCCGCCGAGCGAGCCTTCGATGAAGGGCACATCGAACAGCGTCGCAGAGCGCGAACGACCGGAGAGCATGTGCGGAGAGATCAGCAGGCCTTGGATGAACGAGGAATAGCTCGAGGCATCGCCGCGGTTCTGGATGATGTTGTCGTCGCTGAAATTCGTCGCGTTGACGAAAGGAAAGATGCTGCCCTTGATCGATTGGTCGATATAGCCGCTGCCTTTGAACGGATCGAAAACCGCATCGCCGTAATAGCGGCCCCAGGCATCCAGCCCCTGCAGGCGGAAGGCGTCGTTGAGTGTCGATCCGGCGCTCGCATTGGCGCCGAGGGCGCTGTAATCGCCGCCGCGGGCGCGCGAGCGGCGCAGAAACTCCTGCGCATTGCCGATCGCGCCGTCGGCGTCGTACTCGTCGATATCGACGGCGGTGCGGAAAGCCGAGATGGCCGGGTCGTTCTTGTCGAGCCGGTCGGCATTGTCGAGTGCCTGCTGTGAGGGGATGCGGTCGCCCTTTTCGTAATGGGCGGCCGCGAGCATCATCTGCGACTGCGAATGCGCCGGATTGGCCGTGCTTGCGGCGAGCAGATCTTGCAGCGCCTTATCGCGCTCGCCGATTTGCAGGTAATAGCGGCCGCGGACAAATAGAGCGATATCGAAGGATGGATCGAGGGCAACCGCGGTGTCGATCTCGCGCTTGGCTTCCTTCATACGCGACTGATCGAGATAGAGCATCGCCAGGTTCGCGTGCAGCAGCGGATCCTGGGGATCAAGCTCGATCGCCTTCTTAAACGCCTCTTCCGCTTCACCGTTGGCATCACGCGAGCTCTGCAACAGGCCGATCGAGTTCAGCGTGCCCGGCGAGCCGGGAGCAAGCTCGACAGCGCGGTTCAGATCGGAAAGCGCACCTTTGAGATCGCTCTGGTAGATTGCCTTGTAATTCGCGCGGGCGGAGAGCGCCATCGGGTGATCGGGATCGAGCGCCAGCGAGCGTTCTATCGCCTCCTTCATTTGCTCACGGTCATCGGTGAGCTGCGCCAGCTGGGCGTGAACCGCCGGCAGAGTCGGATCCTCGGGATAGCGCTGTTCCGCCTCTTTGATAATCTCAAGTGCTGCGCGAGGGTTTTCCAGGAACCCCGCGGTATAGGCTTTCATGATCGCGCCGTAGGGGCCGACGGTATTGGCCGGCGGTGGTTCGGTATGAGTGGGATCGGCAAGCGAACGGGCGAAATAGCCGCCATATTGCGCCATGTTGCGGCGTGTCGGATCGAGATGCGGCAGGGCCTTCTGGAAGAGCTTCGCGGCATCGCCATAGCGCTTCTCCGAGCCGGCGATGGTGGCGTCAATCAGGTCGACGCGTGCCTGTTGGGCGGCCGTCAGCTTGCGGCCGCGGATATTCTCCAGCGTTGCGGCCGCGGCCTGCCGTCCGTCGAAGGCGCTCTGCACTTCGGCCAGTTCCAGCCAGTCTTCAATCGTGCGGCGCTCCGGCGGCAGCGCCAGCAGGCGGCGGCGCTCCGTCGCCATGCGGTCGACCCGCAGCGGCGACGTCGGCATCAGGTCGAAGCCGTCGCGCAGATCGAGATAGAAGAGCATCTGCTCGCGGTCGTCGGGATTGACGCTGATGATCTTGTGCGGCGCCTGGCCGATGGTGGCGGCCGCCCCTTCGCCCGCGTTCACCTCGACGCTGCCCTGCGGGTTGCTGAGCGCTACGCGACCTTCCAGCACGATCATCGAGGTCTTGGCGCCTTCGACGGTCATCGTCCAGTCGGTGCCGCGGATAGCTGCTGCGGCAGCCGGTGTTTCCACAGTCAGGCCCTGGCCGCCGCGCTCGGCGCGTGCCCAGATGGTGCCGGATTGGAGATTGAGCACCGTATCGCCGCTCGCCGCCATCTTTTTGACCTGCAGCGATGAATTGCGGCCGAGGCGGACCTGCGTGTGATCGGAAAAGACAATGGCGAGCTGGCCGTTGGCATTGGTGCGCAGCACGTCGCCGGTGAGGAGATCCTGATTGATGTCAACGACACGCCAGTCCGACACGTCGATGAATCGCACTTCCTCACCGGTCTTGCGGGCAATGACTGAGCCGGCGACCGGCGTGGCGCGTGGCACTGGATCGGCCATTGCCGGCAGTCCGAAACCAGGCACGGCAAATGCAAGCGCCACCCCGATGCGACAGATGTTACTGGAATAACCCCGCATGTCCTCGACCCCATACCCCGCTTCCCCTTTGTCCGCGTAGAGTGGAAAAGTCAAGCATGTTGCACACGTGTTCTTGCTTTCGCCAACAACTGTAATATCAGGGAAACACTTTGAGGTATGGAGTATTCAGGTGAGCGAATTTGAAAGTGTCACTGAGGTAATGCTGAGCAATCCCTCGAGCGGGGACGTCAGTACCGAGTATTTCGATCATATCAAGAAAATCAATGACATATTTTATGATCAGATCAAGATATCCGATCAGAAGGCGGCTTATATCTTTACTTTCATGCTCGCCTTTCTGGTAAGCTCCAGCGAGGTGAGGGCCGTCTTCAGCCTGGGGCGCTACACCGGCGGTACGCCGGGCAGCATACTGTTCTCCGGCCTGCTTGCCGCAGCTTCGGTCTTCTCAATGCTGTCGGCGATTCTCGTGGTGCTGCCGCGGCGTCTCGGCACCTCCACGTCGCTGTTCTGGGGCGCCTGGCCCAAGCATCGCGACATGTTCTTCGAGGCGGCTGTCCGCCGTGACGAGCGCTACCTCTTCGACCAGTATTTCGAAAACGCCAACATCCTCTCCGCCATCGCCTGCAACAAGTATCGCTGCGTCACCTTTGCCTTTCGCGGGCTGATGGTGAGCGTGATCGCCTATGTGCTGCTCTTGGCGGCGGGGTGAGAGTGAGGCGGCGACCTCAGGGAGGCAGGGCGCGCCGAGGCACGCCCTGACCATTCAATCCTCGACTTCGAGGACGAGCTCGATCTCGATCGGCACACCTAACGGCAGGCTTGCGACGCCGAGGACGACGCGGCCGGAGAGTCTTTCCTCGCCGAAGACCTGGAGCAGCATTTCGGATGCTCCATCAGCGACCTTCGGGTGGTCGCGGAAATCGCCTTCGGTCGCGATATAGACGCCGAGCTTGACGACACTGACGACCCTGTCCAGCGAGCCGAGGTACTCTCTGGCGGCGGCGAGGGCGCTGAGCGTCGCTGTTTCGGCGGCCTTCCTGCCGTCCTCTGATGTCAACGCGCCGCCGACGCGGCCGATATACCGCGGCTTGCGGTCGACGACCGGCAGCATGCCGCTGAAGAAGATGAGATTGCCTGTCCGGATCGCCTCGACATAGGCCCCGAAGGGCGTCGGCGGCGGGGGAAGCGTGATGCCGAGGTCCCGCAGCCGCTGTTCCGCGCCGGCTGCCTGCGCTTTTTGATGGTTTACCATTTGCCCAGATGTGCGCCGCCGTCGACGTGCAGCACCTCCCCGGTGATGCGCGGGGCTTCCGTCAGGAAGAGGACCGCTTCGACGATCTCATTGACATTGGAAATGCCTGCTATCGGAGAGAGCGTGCTCAGGAAATCCTTCGGATTGTCCTTGTGCAGTGGCGTGTCCACGACACCGGGAGCGACGATATTGAAGCGAATTTTCTCGTTCGCATATTCCATCGCCAAGTTTTTGGAGATGGCGTTGATGCCGCCTTTCGTCATCATCGACACCGAAGCGGAGAAGCCGGCGATCGGATGATCGGTCAATGGCGTCGTGATGCTGACGACGCTGCCGCCTGACTTCTGCGCGCGCATCTGTCTGACTGCCAGCTGGGTCAGATGGATGAAACCTTCGAGATTGGTCGAAGACAACGTCCGGAAATCCGTCATCGTGAAATCAACAAACGGCTTGGCCAAGAAGATGCCGGCATTGTTGACGAGCGCGTCGATCGAGCCGAAGCGGTCGATCGCGGTCTTTGCAACCCGCGCCGCGGTTTCGGCATCGCCAATGTCGCCATCGACGAGAGCCAGCCGGTCGGAGGCCTCGAAGGCGTCCGAGGCGCTGACCTGGCGCGAGGTGGCGACGACATTGTAGCCGCGCGCGATAAAGGCGTTGACGAGGCCTGCGCCGATACCCTGGGAGGCGCCCGTAACGATGACAGTCTTATTCGTAGTCATGTTGAACTCCATGATCTGGTTCGGGCAACGTCGCCTGATCGGCCGGGTCGCTCGAGATGGGGCCGCCGCGATCGCGCCGCCATCTGGGTTGTGGTTGTTTTCGCAAAGTGAATATGGCGAAAACTCCATTCCCCGATTAGATGGAAATATCTGGATTCTCTTTTGCATCAATGCAAAAATGGGCGCATGGCCGATCTCAACGACATCGCCGTTTTCGTGAAGGTGGCGCAGTATGGCAGCTTCAGCCGTGCGGCCTATTCCCTCGGCATGCCGGTTTCAACCGTCAGCCGGAAGGTGACGTCGCTTGAAGAGCAGCTCGGCGTGACGCTGCTGCAGCGCACGACCCGCAAGCTCAGCCTTACCGCGCAGGGTCGAGCCTATTACGACAGGTGCAGCGAACCGCTCGCCCATCTTATGGACGCCGAGCAGGCGCTGACGGAGACGCAGAGGAAGCCGGAAGGCCTGCTGAAGATCTCCGTGCCCGTCATCTTCGGGCAGGACGTCTTCTACGAATTCATCTCGTCCTTCCTGAGGACATATCCCGATATCCAGATCGATCTCTTCGTCACCAACCTTTTCCTCGATCTGGTCGCCGAGAATGTCGATCTCGCCATTCGTTTCGGCGAACTCAAGGATTCTTCCATCGTCGCGCAGCGGCTCGGCCGGAGTGTGCGCTATCTGGTTGCGACGCCCGACTATCTCGAGGGCAGGGCCCTTCCATTAAAGCCCGAAGACCTGAAGGATCATCGATGCGTGCTCCTGAACGGCCGCAACGGCGAGGCGGATTGGCATCTCGTCAGCGGCCGCAAGTCGGCCCACGTGCGCGTGTCCGGGCCGGTCTCCAGTCGGGACTTCGAGGCGGTCAGCGCCTTTACCTATCGCGGCCACGGTATCGGGCTGCTGCCTTCGACCTATTGCGACGAAGGGATCAACCGAGGCGAGCTCATTCGCCTGCTGCCGGACTGGTCCTCGCCGGAAATCTTCGTGCACGCCGTCTATCCCACCCGCCGCTTCCTGCCGCTGCGCCTGCAGGTTTTTCTGGAAGCGCTGAAGGCGTGGAAGAACCCTTTATGGGCGCCTTTGCGTTGAGGTCCTGGAAAGCTGCATGGCAGGAGAGTCTCTCTGTGAGTTCCCCGCAGCGGCCTCAAGGGACAAGGCAGGCGCTCCTGATATCACCGAAAATTGAAACCCCGCACGAGGCCGGGCGTCCTTCGCGGGCCAAGTTGTGTTACATTTCCCTGCTCGATGCGCGGGGATTTGCCGATGCTGACCACGCTTGCGGTACTCATGGGTCTTACCGGAGTCGTGCCGACAGTTGGGGCGGGCGCAAACGAGGTTGATGTGACGCTGGTGCTTGCCGTCGACACCTCGCGGTCAATGGATTTCGAAGAGATCGGCATTCAGCGCGACGGTTATGTCGAGGCGCTCAAGCACAAGGAATTCATCGATGCGGTCAAAGGCGGGCTCACCGGCCGCATCGCCATCAGCTATTTCGAATGGGCGGGCTATGTCGTCCAGGATTCGATGATCGACTGGCAGGTGATTGAGACGGAAGCGGATGCGATCGCCTTCGCCGATAAGCTTGACGCCCGGCCGATAGCCACGCAACGGCGCACCTCGATCTCAACAGCCATCGATCAGGGCGCCAGCATGATCACCACCGGACCCTTTCGCGGCAGGCGTGAGGTGATCGACGTCTCCGGCGACGGTCCGAACAATTCCGGCAGCCCGGTGACGGCCACCAGGGACAAGGCGGTGGCGTCGGGCATGATCATCAACGGGCTGGCGATCATGCTGCGTCCTTCCGATGCTCCCGGAGGGCTCGACAAATATTACGCCGATTGCGTGATCGGCGGCCCCGGCAGCTTCGTGCTGCCGGTCCACAGGATTGAGGATTTCGCCATCGCCGTGCGCCGCAAGCTGGTGCTCGAGATCAGCGGCATTTCACCCTCGCCGACGGTGGAGAGGATAGCCGCCGACGCGCCGACGGCGGACTGTCTGATCGGCGAGAAGCAGTGGCGGGATATATTCGATCGGTGAGTCGCGACCTGATGAGCCCGGAGAGGGTATGCCGTGTGGTTGTCACATGGCATACCGACAAAGCAAAGAAGAAAGCATCTGCCGCTCGAAGAGCCTCACCTTGAGGTGCCGACGGGCAAGGCGGCTGCTCCGTGCCGCCACCTATAACGGCAGCTGCCTGCCGGCCTGTTCGCTGACCATGTATTCGGCGTACCAGTCCGGCCAGTTCTCGTCGTGTTTGCCTCCATTGCGCTTCTCGTGTTCGCCGTGGGCCTCGGCGGCGCGGCGGAGGGCGGCGGCGAGGTCGCTCGATGTCGAGAAGGCGGTCTCATCGGCGTCGATGCGTCCCGGCAGGCGTGTGGTGACTTCCTGGAACAGCCAGCCGTTGCCATCGGGATCCTTGAACGAGGCGAAGGAACGATAGCTGCGGTGGTCGGGGTCGCGGCCGGCGATGCGCAGGCGCCCGAAGAGATAGGGCTCGTCCTTGCCGGCGTAGACGCCTGAAGCATCGTGGAAGACCTCGCTCACCTCGACGCCGCGGGCGATGAGATCGCGCCTTGCGGCCTCGACGTCGGAGACGATGAGATAGAGGCCTTGGGCGGAGCCGGGAGCGGCGGCGGTGACATTCTTGCCGAAGATGATCGCGCAACCGGAGCCCGGTGGGGTGAACTGGATCACGCGGAAATCGGCATCATTGGCGAAATCGGCGTCTAGCCTCCAGCCAAGGCTCTCGTAAAAACGTTTGGCGCGGTCGACGTCGGAAACGGGAATGACGACCACTTCGAGCTTGGTGTCGACCGGTCGTGTTTTCATGGATTCGGTTGGGGGTTCACTGCGCATTGCATTGCTCATCTTCAGCTCCCTTGAGGTTTGGACGCATTAAGAATGGCGATACATGTCAGGATCGAGTGGACCACAGCGCGGGTGGAGCGTCGAATCAATTCTTCAGTCGACATGAAGAAGACGGCGGGCCATCCCGCCGTCTGTTGCGCTAGCTTTTAAGCAGCAAGGGCAGCGCGCGTTTTGCCGATCATCAGAGCGGCGCGCGCAGCCTCACGGCCCTTCTCGACGAAATGAGCGCGGTAGATCTGCGTGTGATGCTCGGTTTCCTGATAGTGATGCGGTGTCAGTGAGACCGACAGCACCGGCACGCCGGTATCCATGCCGGCGCGCATCAGGCCATCGACCACGGCCTGGGCGACGAATTCGTGGCGGTAGATCCCGCCATCGACGACGAAGGCGGCGGCAATGACGGCGGCATAGCGCCCGCTCGCGGCAAGATCGCGCGACAGCAGCGGCATTTCGAAGGCGCCGGGGACGTCGAATACGTCGATCTGTTCGGCGGGAACAAGCTGTTGGAAACCTTCGAGCGCACGGTCGACGATATCGGCGTGCCAGCCGGCTTTGACGAAGGCATAACGGGTGGGTGTCATGGTAATCTCCTTTGGCGTACAGACACATCACCCAAGGCGATCACGAGCATCCGCAGCCAGCCCGGAGGGCAGCAGCAGCGCACGTTCTCTTTCATCCGGACTATGACCGTCGGCTCAGGCATCTCACCTGATCTGCTGACCCTTCCGAGGAAGGCGCTCGCGGGCTCGCAATCGAAACTGCATACCGCCGGTAGGGACTTTCACCCCGCCCTGAGAACGGCGCGGACAATAGGGCCAAGGCGGCGGGCTGGCAATAGGGAAGACGTTTTCGTCCGAAGGGCACGTGCCCCATCGCCCTTGCGCAGCGTGCGCATCCACCTACATGCTTCCGCTGAGGACATCCATGTCGAAAAAGCATGCTGCTCGGCCTCATTGAGGGGTAGAGCAGCAACCATGGGAGAGAGCGATGCCAGAATCTTTCGTCGTGCGCCGCGAGGCGCATCTTGCGGCGCCGCCGGCGGCGGTGTTTGCACTGATGACCGATCCGGAGAAGATCCTGCGCTGGATGGGGACGGAGGCCGAGGTCGAGCCGGAGCCGGGTGGGCTCTATCTCGTCAACGTCACCGGCGCCCGTTTTGCGCGCGGCTCCTTCCGCGAGGTGGTGCCGGTGCATCGGCTTGCCTACAGCTTCGGCTGGGATGGCAGCGAGGTGGTGCCGCCGGGATCGAGCCTGGTCGAGATCGATCTGATCGAGCAAGGAGGCGGAACGCTTTTGCGGCTCACCCATAGCGGTCTGCCGAGTGCGGAGCAATGCGCCGGTCATGAGGAGGGCTGGGCGCATTATCTCGGCCGGCTCACGGAAGTCGCGGCCGGGCGGGACCCGGGTCCAGATCCTTTTTACGGAAGGACATGAACGGTTTTCGGCAGGCGACGGGATGCTCCCCAAGCGCTTGACCCTACGGGAAGAACGGTCCGCTGCGGTCAAAAAAAGTGCTGCTTTATCGTCCGCAAACATGAACGCGCAGTTCATCTCCAGTTCAATTTGGCGGTCCTAAGGTGATTGCGGCTGGATGAAATGGAGTTTTCGATGAAGGCACTTTCTATCGCGGCTGCCTTGCTCGCTGGCAGCCTCTCGATTGGCACAGCTCAGGCGATGCCGATCGGGGCAATCAAGGTTGAGAGCACTGTCACAAAGGTCGACTACGCCTGTGGTCGCGGCTGGCATCTGACCCGCTGGGGCGAATGCCGGCGCAACTGGCGCCGCCCGCCGCCTGTAGCTTTCTATGGCGGTCCGCCCCGCTGGGGCTGGGAGCGGCGTCATCGCGATTGGGATGGCCCGCGCTGGCGCTATGAGGGGCGCTGGGACCGCGAACGCCGCTGGCGCGATGACTACTAAAACTTTTGACAGAGGGAGACGAACGAGGGCCGGTGCGATGTTTCGCCCGGCCTTTATCAGCTGAAATAACGCTGCGCTCAGATGCGGCTGACGAGCCAGTGCTTTCCGTCGATCAGCTCTTCGAGCTCGGCCGGATCCTTGACACCGAACTCGAACCATTCGACGAGTTCCTTCGCCTTCCGTTTGCTTTCTTCGGCTGTAAACTCGATCCCATAACGCGCGCACCAGCGCCGAAGGATCGACGTCAGCAGGGTCATGTCATTCCCGTCCAGCGGGTCTTTCGGCCAGTATGTCGTGCCCATAGCAACCCCTCAATCGCTAGTGACAAGTTCGCACATAAACGAACGAATGTCGCGCAATTTAAAAGTGTTTATCGGGTTGTTTTCCACCATGATGAATGGTTTTCCACAGAGTTGTTGGGAGGTAGGGTTGACAGGGTTGCGGAGGGACTCGGCGGGGGCAAGTGCCGATAGGAAATCCACCACAGGTGTCCTGAGTGGGCCGATGAAGTCAGTCATGCTCTGCATTTGGCCAGGGCAATCATTAACAGAAAACCTTTATTTACATTTTCTTAACTGGATCGCCGCAGATCCTCTGCACAAGTCCTACGATGTCGTTGCGCATTTTTGGTTGGCAACAGGCGAATACCGGAGACCTCCTGAGAGGCCGCAGGAGTCTCCGTGGGGCTGATGTCGCGGGGTTGCCCCCGTCCTGTTGCAATGCCAATGTTAACCCATGGATCTGCCTTCCTCCATTGCCTGGCTGATTGACGAGGCTGCGGCTTCGCCCGGCCCCGAACGGTTTCTGGCCGAGCTCGGGCGCCGGCTGCTGGCCGACGGCCTGGAGCTTTCCGGCGGCGCGCTGACACTTTCGGTGCCGCATCCGATCATAGCGCGGCGTAGCTGGCTGTGGCGGGCGGAAACCGGAGCCGTCATCGAGGCGCTGGGGTTTGCCGCCGCACCGCAAAGCGATGCCGGGCGCGAATGGCTAGCCGGGCTCGGGCCGGTTTGGGAGGAGAGGATTGGAGCTTCGCGGGACGGCGCCGTGCTCGGCTGGGCGGGCATCGGCAAGGGGGCAGGGGCGGACGAATTTTCTCCTGATGAAGCCGCGCGGCTGCAGGACGTCGCGCGTTTTGCTGCGGCGCCACTCGCAGTCCTTGCTGCGCGGGAAGCGCAGGCGGCGCTGCTGGAAGCCTACCTCGGCCGGCGCAGTGCGGCTCGCGTTCAGGCGGGTGCGCTTGCCCGGGGCACCGGCGAAACCATTCGCGCCGCTCTTCTCTGCGCCGATTTGCGGGATTTCACCGCGCTTTCCCAAGTGACGGAGCCGCAGGCGATGATATCCGCGCTCGACGCTTATTTCGACCGCGTCGCCGGCGCCGTGCATGCCTTCGGCGGCGAGGTGCTGAAATTCATCGGCGACGGCGTGCTGGCGATCTTTCCCGTCACTGCTGCTTCCGGCAACGGGGCCGGAGCTGATCGAGAGGCCTGTGAGGCGGCGCTTCGGGCTGTAGCCGCCTGCCGCGCCGGCATGGTTCATCTCGATCGGATGCGTGAGGCTGAGGGGCTGGCGCCGCTGCCCTTCGGGGCCGCCCTGCATTTCGGCGAAATCCTCTGGGGCAATATCGGCGCCGCCGACAGGCTTGACTTCACCGCCATCGGCCCGGCGGTCAATCTGGTCAGCCGGCTGGAAGGGCTCTGCAAGCCGCTCGGCCACAGCGTGCTGATCTCAGGCGCCGTGGCGGCGAATACCCAGGCTGCGCTGACGCCGCTCGGCGAGCACGCCCTGCGCGGCATCGCCGAGCCGTGCGCCGTCTTCACTTTGGCTGAGGATTGAGCCTGAGATGGGAACTGACCGCTTGTGCAGGCAGTGCCGTCCCTTCCCAGAAACAGCGCAAAAGAATCATGATTGTTAAACTCCGCTTTTTTGGCTAAAGCCTCTGCCGGTCAGAGGGGAGTTTTCAGATATGACTCGATACGCACATAAATTTTTCTCGGCCCTCGGACTGTCCGCAATGCTCGTGGCAGGGGCCGCGCCGGCCGACGACGGCAAGAAAGTCTCGGTCGTCGACGATCGTGGCGTCACCGTCGAAGTTCCGGCACAGCCGAAGCGCCTTGCCTCGATTTCCTATTTCGCAGATGACGTCGCGCTGGCACTCGGCATCAAGCCGGTCGCCAGCACCTATATGACGAAAGGCCGCGAGCCCGAATTCCTGCTGGGCCTGACTTCCGGAATGAAGCAGATCGGCCAGCGCGCTAAGCCCAATCTGGAACTTCTCTCCGAAGCCAAGCCGGATCTGATCGTCGCGATCCGCCGCTATACGGTCGGCAATGCGGCGCAGCTTCAAAACATCGCGCCCTACGTCGCCTATAATATGGAACTGCTCGAAGAGAGCTACAGCGAGACCGCCGCCCTTTCTAAGCTGCTCGGCCAGCCCGAACGCGGCGAGCAGCTGAACGCCGAATTCCGCAAGCATCTTGCGGAATTTGCCGCCAAGGCGCCGAAGGGCGTTCACCCGCGCTTCCTGATCATGTGGGGCGGCGCGACACCCTTCGCCTTCCACACGGAAAATACCTCGGCCTCGATCGTCGCCGCGATCGGCGGCGACAATGTTCCGGGGCCGAAAAATCCGGGCGGCGAGTTCGGCATCGACCTCAGCCTCGAAACCATGCTCGAGAAGGATCCGGAGGTCATCTTCGTCTATGATTCGGGCCCGGATCGCCCGCATGAGAGCAACCCGATCTGGTCGCAGCTGTCGGCAGTCAAGAACAACCGCGTCTTCTACGTCGGCGACCAGTGGGTCGAGACCAACGGCCCGATCGCCCGCGAAATCGTGCTGCGCGAGGCTGCGCACTACCTCTACCCCGACACGTTCCCGGCTGTCGATGTCAAGGCCGAGGCTGCCAAGCTGATCCCGGCCGAACTGCAGAACTAAGTTCAAGGAAAAGGCCTGCGATGAGCCCCCGGCAATCATTCCTGGCCATAGGGCTCATTGTCGCCGCCGCGATGCTGGCGACGATGCTCGGCTTGCTGGTTGGCGCCAAGACGCTTTCGGTCGAGACAGCGCTGCGCGTGCTTCTGGCGCCCGACGGCAAGCTCGAATCTGTCCTCGTCTGGACGCTGCGGCTGCCGCGCAGCCTGGCGGCGGCCGCCGGCGGGGCGGGCCTTGCCGTTTCCGGCTACTTGCTGCAGACGCTGACGCGCAATCCGCTGGCCGATCCCGGCATTACCGGCGTGACATCCGGGGCGGTCGCGCCGATCGTCTGCTGCTTCGTTTTTCTGCCCTGGCTTTCACCTGCCTATTATCCCTTCATCGGCCTTGCCGGCGGGGTCTTGGCTGCCTCGGTGACATTCTGGGTTTCGCGCGGCGGGCAGGGGCGGCCGCTGCAGCTTGCGCTCGGCGGCGTCAGCGTCTCGCTGTTCTTAAGCGCGATCACCACCTATGTGCTGCTCTTGACAGGGCCGCAATCGGCATCGCTGCTCTTCTGGCTCGCCGGCGGCTTCCAGGGGCGCAGCTGGTCACATGTCCTCTATATGCTGCCCTGGACGTTCGCCGGGGTTGCCGGGACGCTCCTTCTGCGGCGGGTCATCGGCATGTTCATGCTGAGCGATCATGCGGCGGCCGGCATGGGCCTGCAGCTCGGCCTGTGGAAGCCGCTCGTTCTCATCCTTGCCGTCATTCCGGTCGCGGGCGTTGCGCCCGTCGCCGGGCCGGTCGCCTTCGTCGGTCTTGCCGCTCCCCACATCGCCCGGCTGCTGAAACCCCGCGGCACGGGTTGGGAGATCGGGTTGAGCGCTTCGCTCGGCGCGCTGATCGTGACGGTCGCCGATGTTTTCGCGCGCAGCATCGCCATCCCGCGTGAACTGCCCGTCGGCATCGTCACCGCAATGCTTGGCGGCCCGATCTTCATCTATCTCGTCCAGCGCGGGCGGCTGAGCCTTGCCGGTGAGACGCCATGAGCGCGCCGGCATCGATATTGGCCGGTCAGGCAAGCTTCGGCATGACAGCTGCGCTCGCCGTATTAACGGTCCTCTCAATTGCGGCGGCGATCTTTCTCGGCGTCGCCGACATTCCCATGGGAGACGTCGCGGCCGTTCTGAGCGGCGGCGGCTCGGCGGAGGCGCGGCTGATCATTCTGGATATCCGGCTGCCGCGCATCGCCACCGGCATCCTAGCCGGCATTCATTTTTCGCTGGCGGGATATCTCTTGCAGACCATCACCCGCAATCCGCTTGCCGATCCCTCGCTGATGGGCGTGTCGCAGGGAGCGACACTGTCGGTAACGATCTTTCTGCTGTTTACCGTCTATATTTTCGAGCCCGGCTCGAACACGCTGGCCGAACTGCCGGTCGCATGGCTGCCGGCGGCAGGGCTTGCCGGCGGCCTACTCGCCGGCGGCGTCATCTATCTGCTCGCCTTCCGCCTCGGCCTCAGCGCGCTACGCATCACGCTCTGCGGCGTGGCGGTCGGCGCGGTGCTGCATGCGGTGGCGATCGGCCTCATCGCCGGATGGGGATCGGCCCGCATCGAGATCATTCTCGAATGGCTGTCCGGCAGCCTTTACGCCCGCAGTTGGGATCATGCGCTCTTCCTGCTGCCCTTCACCATCGCCGGCCTCGCCATGCTGCCGGTGATCTACCGGCCGTTGATGCTGCTGCAGTTCGATGCGCCCGTCGCCCGGTCCTTCGGGCTCGGTTATCGCAGGCAGTTCTCGATCGTGCTGGTCGTCTCCTGCGCGCTTGCGGCAAGTGCCGTCGGCGCGGTCGGGCCGATCGTCTTCGTCGGCCTCATCGTGCCCCATCTCGCTCGCTTCCTGGCCGGGCGGAATTTTAGGCTGTCGCTGGCGCTGACGATCGTGCTCGGCGCCGTCGTCGTCGCGCTCGGTGATCTCATTGGCCGGCTACTCGGCCATGCCGAGGAAATCCCGATCGGCGTGGTCACGGCCGTTTTCGGCGTGCCGCTTCTGCTGGCGCTGCTGCGCAAAACCATGTGAGGCCGAAATGCCATTGTCCTGTTCCGACCTCTCGGTGATGTACAACAAGCGCAAAGCTCTCGACAGCTTCAGCCTTTCGCTCGAAAAGGGGGAGATCCGGGCGCTGATCGGGCCGAACGGCTCTGGCAAGAGCACGGCGTTGCATGCGCTGGCCGGCCTCATCCGGCCGGCGGAGGGCAGGGCGTCGCTCGACGGCGTTGCCGTCGCTTCCATGTCGCGCCGGATGCTGGCGAAGAAGCTTGCTTTCCTGCCGCAGCAGCCGACCGCGCCCGACGAGATGACCGTCGCCCAGCTCGTGCGCCAGGGCCGCTATCCCCATGTCGGTCTGTTCCGCTCTTACGACAGCCGCGACGAAGAGGCGATCGAATGGGCGCTCGAAAGCACCGGCCTGTCTGATCTGGCTGATCGCAGCCTGCGCGAATTGTCCGGAGGGGAGCGACAGAGGGCGTGGATTTCGGCCGCTCTCGCCCAGGAGGCGGAAATCCTGCTGCTCGACGAGCCGACCTCCTTCCTCGATATCGGCTATCAGGTCGAAGTGCTCGATCTCGTACATCGGCTGAGCCGCGAAAAGGGCGTCACCGTCGTCATGGCGATCCACGACATAAACCAGGCGATCGCCGTCAGCGACCGCATCTCGCTGCTCGAAAAGGGGCAGCTCAGGTTCGACGGCGCGCCGCGCGAGCTTGCGGAGTGCGGCCTCGTCCAGGAAATCTTCCGCGTCAGGGGCCGTTTCGTCCAGCTCGCTCCGAATAGTCCGCCGCATTTCGATGTGGAGCTGATGAAACTTCAGCCAGCAGTGTTTAGCGCTTGACCAGCCTGAAGACGATTTTTGTTTGCGTGTAGTAATTCAGCGCATCGGCAAAGTCCGGCGTCCAGCCATCCGCGACGAAGGGAATGAATCCGTCATATTCGAGTTTGCGGGCGGAGACGTCGAAGCCTGCCTTTTCGAAGGCGCGGCCGTAATCGGTGATCGACCGATCCTGAACAACGGTATTGGTGCGGTTGGCGACGAGCTCGCGCCATTTCGGCCAGAGCGGATTGTCCGTGTGGCAGCCGGTCACCGCATAATAGACGCCGCCCGGTTTCAGTGCCTGGCGAATATCGGCAGCGTGCGCGTCGATGTCGGGGACGAGGTAAATGACCTCGTGGCTGAGGGCGAGATCGAATTCGTCGCTCCAGCACTCCAGCCTGCCGCCGACCTGATGCTGGATCGGCAGATTGCCTTTCAGCGTCTCGGCCTTGGCAATAGAAGTTTCGGCGATGTCGATACCCAGCGCCTTGCGGAATGGGCGGATCGCATAGAGATGCCGCAGCAGGCCGCCCTGGTTGCAGCCGAAATCGAGCACGCTCTTTTCGGAAAGGTCCCGCTCGAGCATGAGATCGATCAGGTGGCGCCAGATCGGAGCATGCCCATCGGCCATCCTGTCTTCGGCATCGGGGTCGATATACCACGTGCCGATGTTTTTCTGCGCTTCCTCAGCCATCCCTTGCCCCTTGTTCATGCGGATCGTGGCGATGCTCTTAGGGCGCGTGATGATGCTTGACTAGGGCCGAAGCCGGTTTTCAAGCGCCTTTCGGAGGTGGATAGTTTTGCAACGGATTATTTGCAAAGATATGTTTGCAATTATATGATGGGTCATGAAAGAGCAGAAGTCCGAACCCGCCGCCGATGCTGTTGCCTCGCGCACCGTCAGCCGTGTCGTGCCCGAACCGACCGCGCTGAAGGCGCTGGCGCATCCGGTTCGGCTGCGCATGCTCGGCATGCTGAGGATCGACGGTCCCGCCACGGCGACGCAGCTCGCCGTTCGGCTAGGCCTGAACAGCGGCGCGACCAGCTATCACCTGCGCCAGCTCGCCCAATACGGTTTCATCGAGGAAGCGCCGCATGTCTCGCGGCGCGACCGCTGGTGGCGTGCCCGCCACGAACTGACCTCGGTTCCCCCGAGCGAATCCGAAGGCGAGGCGCTCGATCTCGACATGGCCTTCAACCAGGCGGCTCTCTCGCTGCAGGTCGGCCAGATGCAGCAGGCGCTGGAGGAATATGCCGAGCTGCCGGCGGAATGGCGCAGGGCGACAACGGCCGACGACATCATCATCCCGATGACGGCGGAACAAGCCGAGGCCCTGACGAAGCGGCTGACAGGCATCATCCTTGAAGCGATGCGGGCCGCCCCGCCGCTGGGGGAGGCGGCGTCCCGGAATCCTGGCATGGTTCCTTTCTATGTCATGCTGCACGCCTTCCCCTATCCGGGCCGGCTGCCGCACCGCGAGTGGGAGGACGAGCGGTGAGAGAAGGCAGGCCATTCCTGGCGCTTGCCGCCGCAGAGACACTTTCACTTTCTGGCACCCGGCTATCGACCATCGCCATCCCCTGGCTCGTGCTGAGCGCCACAGGCAGCCCGGTGCTGACCGGGCTGACGGCGATGATGGAGATGCTGCCTTATGTGCTCGCCAAGGCGCTCGGCGGGCCGCTGATCGACCGCATCGGCGCCAAGCGCATCGCGATCATCTGCGACACGGCCTCCGTGATCACGGTAGGGCTGGTGCCGCTTCTCGATCTCTTCGCTGTGCTGACCGTGCCGGTGCTGCTGCCCCTCGTCTTTGCCATGGGTGTGCTGCGCGGGCCTTCCGATGCCGCCAAGCAGGCCATGGTTCCCGATATCGCGACCCTCGCCGAAGTGCCGCTCGAACGGGTGACCGGCGTCTCCAGCGCCATCGAGCGGCTGGCCTCGACGGTGGGTGCGGCCGGCGCGGGCGCGCTGATCGGACTGATCGGCCCGGGTCAGGCGCTCCTCGTCAACGCCGCCACCTTCGCTGCGGCTGCCTTGGTCGTTGCATCAGGCATACCCGGCACCCGCCGCGTTCCCAAGATCCCCGCCGCGCCCGACTCGCGGCCTGGCAGAACGTCGTCCTATCTCGACGATCTTCGGGCAGGCTGGCGTTTTCTGCGCAGCGACGCCGTGCTCGTCAGCATTGTCACCATGGTGGCGATCACCAATCTGCTCGATCAGGCCTATCACGCCGTGCTGCTGCCCGTCTGGACGAAGAATGCCGGGCATGGGCCGGAGCTGCTCGGAGCGATGTTCGCCGCCTTCTCCGGCGCTTCCATCGCGGGCGCGGTGATTGCCGCTGTTATCGGCGAGCGCATGCCGCGTCTGATCGTCTATACCGTGGCCTTCCTCCTGACCGGATTTCCGCGCTTCCTGGTGCTCGCGGTGGATGCGCCGCTCGGCTCCGTGTTTGCAACACTCGCAATCGCAGGCTTTGCCTCCGGTTTCCTCAACCCGATCCTGTCGGCGGTGATCTTCGAGCGGATCCCCAAACCGCTGTCCGGGCGCGTCACCGCGATGAACACCGCCCTGTGCTTTGCCCTCATTCCCTTCGGCGGCCTCGTCGGTGGCGCGCTGATCAGCACAATCGGGCTTGGCGCGGCGCTGCTTCTCTGCGGCCTCGCTTACCTCGCCGCCACCCTCTCTCCGCTGGCGCTCAAGAGCTTTCGCGGTTTTGACAAGGCGGTGGCATCAGCGCCGCGCGGGCCTAGCCTTGACCTCCGAATTCCTCGATCAACAGATCGATGAAGCAGCGGACGCGCGGCTCCAACACGCCTTTGTCGGAATAATGCGCCAAGATTTTGGTGTCGTCGGTTTCTAGATCAGGGAGGACTTGCCGGAGACGGCCGGCGGTCAAATCGGCGGCAATGATGAAGTTCGGCAGGAGAGCGATCCCGAAGCCGGCCAGGGCAGCGTCGTGGAGGGCTTCACCGCTGTCGAGCCTCAGGCGGCTGCGCCCCTGCGCCTTGATCCAGCCGCCACCGCTGCGAAAGCGCCAGCCCTGCCTTTGGCCGCGGCTGGTGACGAACAGGCAGTCATGGGCGGCCAGATCCGCCATATCATTGGGGACGCCGCGTTCGGTGAGATAGGAGGGCGAGGCGCAGAGCAGCACCTTGTCACTCGCGATCACGCGCGTGATCAATCGGCTGTCGGCGGCCGACGACTTCGCGCCAATTCCGATCGCCAGATCGAAGCCATCCTCGACGATGTCGGCCGCGTGATCGGTGAAGCTCACTTCGACCTGCACGTCGGGCCACGTGCGAAGATATTTTTCGAGTAAAGGGAGCATGACCAGCGGCCCGAAGACATCGGGAACGGCAAGTCTGAGAACGCCTCGCGGCAAACCACTTCGCCCCGCAATGCTCGCCTCCGCCTCGTCGACCGATGCCAGGATCTGCAGCCCCTGGTCATAGAACACTCGTCCTTCATCAGTCAGGCTGAGTGTCCTCGTCGTACGGTTGAGCAGGCGCGCGCCGAGCCGCTCCTCGAGGCGGGTGACGGCCTTTCCCGCCGCCGAACGGGAGAGGCCCATGGCCTGCCCCCCGGCGATAAAGCTTCCGGCATCGACGACGGCCATGAAGATCAGGATGTCGTTCAGGTTCGTGCGCGGCATGAGGCAACTCGAGCGATTCGACTGCAGCCTTAAGTCGGTCGCGACGTGACCGATTCAAGGCTCGCATCATCAACGCCGACCGCGCCAGTTAGGTCCCGGGCGCATCGAAATGATGCCGGCCCAACGACAGCTGCCGTTTCGCATTACCACAGCGCATTCGAAGGCTCGCGCCAACCCTCGCCGTCAGCGCCAGCCGAGGGCCGGAGCGACGTGAGCGAGGATCGCCTCGATGACGTGGGCGTTGTAGTCGACGCCGAGCTGGTTGGGCACGGTGAGCAGCAGTGTGTCGGCCTCAGCAATCGCCTCGTCTTCCGCAAGCTGCTTGACGAGCACGTCAGGTTCGGCAGCGTAGCTGCGACCGAAGATCGCCCGCGTCTTCTCGTCGATGAAGCCGATCTTGTCGCTTTCGTCGTTGCCGTAGCCGAAATAGGCGCGGTCTCGGTCGTCGACCAGCGCGAAAATGCTGCGGCTGACCGAAACGCGCGGCTGGCGCGTGTGGCCGGCTTCCTTCCAGGCTTGACGATAGGCGCGGATCTGGCTGGCCTGCTGGACGTGGAAAGGCTCACCGGTCTCGTCGTCCTTCAGCGTCGAGCTCTGCAGGTTCATGCCCAGCTTGGCCGCCCAGACGGCGGTGGCGTTGGAGCTTGCGCCCCACCAGATACGCTCGCGCAAGCCTTCCGAATGCGGCTCGAGGCGCAGCAGGCCCGGCGGGTTTGGAAACATCGGCCGCGGGCTCGGTTTGGCGAAGCCTTCGCCGCGCAGCACTTCGAGGAAGACTTCGGCATGATGCCTGGCCATGTCGGCCTCGCTCTGACCTTCCGGCGGCGCATAGCCAAAATGGCGCCAGCCGTCGATCACCTGTTCGGGCGAGCCGCGGCTGATGCCGAGTTGCAGCCGCCCGCCGGCGATAAGATCGGCAGCACCGGCATCCTCGGCCATGTAAAGCGGGTTCTCATAGCGCATGTCGATAACCGCCGTGCCGATCTCGATCCGGCTGGTCTTGGCGCCGGCGGCGGCAAGCAGCGGAAAGGGCGCGGCGAGCTGCCGGGCGAAATGGTGCACGCGGAAATAAGCCCCATCGGCGCCGAGCTCCTCGGCCGCAACGGCAAGGTCGATCGACTGCAGCAGCGCATCACCTGCCGAGCGCGTCTGCGATTGGGGCGAGGGCGTCCAGTGCCCGAACGAGAGAAAACCGATCTTCTTCATGGCGCGCCTTTTATCCGTTGCATCTCTTGGTGGATTGGTCATCGCATAGTTTCGGTGCGCAAGACAATCGTAACCGGATGGAACGCTGCGCTTGGCCGGCGACTCTTGCAGAAGCGGGATGCGAGACAATGCTCGCAAATATCGGGAAACGAGTCGCTTTTCCGGGGCCGAGTATGCAGGCAGCGGTCGTCATTCGGGAACTCCGCTTTCACGGAGGTCTTTGATGGATGCGCGCTGTGGCGCCGGCGCTTTCCCCAGGCAGAGAGGCGGAACGATGTCTATCAATCTCGAAAATGCAGTGGTCGTCATTACGGGAGCATCGAGCGGCATCGGTCAGGCCACTGCCGAGGCATTCGCTCGGCGCGGAAGCAGGCTGGTGCTGGCGGCCCGCAACGGCGAGGCCTTGGAAAAGGTTGCCGAGACGTGCCGGGGTCTGGGTGCGGAGGCGATTTCCGTTGTTACCGACGTTACCGAGCCTGCTGCCGTGCGGTCGCTGGCCGACAGGGCAAAGGCTCTCGGCGATATCGACGTCTGGGTGAGCAATGTCGGCGTCGGCGCGGTCGGTCGGTTCGAGGAAACGCCGATCGAGGCGCATGAGCAGATCATCCGCACCAATCTGATCGGCCACATGAACGATGCCCATGCGGTGCTGCCGATCTTCTTGAAGCAGGACAGGGGCGTCTTTATCAACATGATTTCGCTCGGCGGCTTTGCGGCGGCACCTTTCGCGGCCGCCTATAGCGCCAGCAAATTCGGCCTGCGCGGCTTCTCCGAGGCGCTGCGGGCGGAGGTCGCCGACAAGCCGCGCATTCATGTCTGCGACGTCTATCCCGCCTTCGTCGATACGCCTGGCCTCAGGCACGGCGCCAATTATGTCGGCCGCCAGGTTTCCGCGCCGCCGCCGGTGCTCGATGCGCGCCGGGTCGCCGAGGCGATCGTCGGCGTCGCCAGATCGCCACGCGCAACCACCACCGTCGGCGTGGTCACAACTGCGACGCGGCTCGCCCATCTGCTGGCGCCTAATCTCGCCGCCAGGACGCTCGGCCGGCTGATGGCTGCCTATTTCAAGCGGGCGCCGCGCGCCGTCGAAAGCGACGGCAATCTCTACCGGCCCTCCACCGATACCGCCCGCATTGACGGCGGACTGCGATCGCCGCGCCGATATTCGGCGCCGCTCCTCCTCGGCCTTGTCGCTGTCGCCGTGCTGGCGCTTGCGGCTGCTGGGCCGAGGACGTACCCGCGCCGGCGGCTGGCCTTGGGCAGTCGGCACAGGTTTTGGTAGACAGGTTAGATGGCGTGGGTGCTTTGCCCACGCCATAAACGGACTTGTGAGGGCTGAACCATCATCTGCGGCCCAGCCTTTGACTGCCGGCGAGCCTTAGCCACGGAGCCAGATGAAAGCCGCTCATCAGCAGGTACATCGGCACCATCCCGCCGATCGGGAGGGCATCCGGCGTGGTCATGCAGATCATGTCGGGGCTGCCGGTTGCGGCCGTCAGCAGTGCCATGATGGCAAATGTCGGGGCGGCGGCAAGCGAGAGGTAGTCGGAGGCAGCCAGCGCCATGACGGTCACTCCTTGCCGTAGCGGTCGTGGTGGCGCCACCAGATGCCGGTTTCGTTGCGGCCTTTGGGCGCGCGGTCGAGCCATTGGTACATGCCCCAGAGCCCGTCGAGTCCGCGCGCATAGCTGGAATAGCTGTGGTAGACGGCGCCGTCGATCAGTTCGAAGGCGCTGACGCCGGGACGGTCGCGGGTATAGGTGGAAACGTCGGTGCCGGTCATGGACGCGATCTGGACGATGGGCTCCTCGCTGCCGCGCGGCTGCCATTCCGGCACTGCCTTGCCCGCCGGCGCTTGAGGGGCGGGCGGTTCGCGGCGGTAGTTATATTCGATCTCGCCCCGGCGCTGCTGCTCCGGGCTGAACCAGACGCTGAAATCGGCATTGAAATCGCTGCCGGCCGACGAGGCCCACGGAAAGCTCCAGTCCATCCGCTGCCGGAACGCCAGAAGCTTTGCGAGCGGCGCGCGCGAGACGGCCCAGAAGGCGACATCGTGGTTTTCCAGATGGACGAAGAAGCCGTTGAAACCGTCGGCGATCGAGGAGCAGGAGGGGCATCCGGCGCTGTAATCCGGCCCGAACATGAAATGGTAGATCAGAAGCTGCGAGCGTCCGCCGAAAAGATCCTTCAGCGAGGCTTGCCCGCCTTCGGTGTCGAAGCGGTAGTCCTTGTCGATGCGAACACGGGGCAACTGCTGGCGTTTGGCCGCCAGTGCATCGCTTCGCCGCGTCAGTTCCTTTTCTTCCTCGAGCAGATCGAGTCTCGCGGCCAGCCATTGCTCGCGGGTTGCGTTGAGCACTGCCGTCATGGTCTTCTCCTTTGCCTGTCTCTCGTCGTAGCATCCGGCGCGGATTGCCTGCCGGTCGAGAGAAGATTACGGCCGGACGGGCGAATGGTGGAGTGACAAGTATGACGGGATTTAAATGGACTCGCTGATCACGGCCGCCGCACTGGCGCTGGCATCGGGCGACGCGCTCGGTGCCCTGAAACGGGTGGCGCTGCGCGACGATGCGCCTGCTTTGGCCCTGCGCGGCATCGCCATGGCACAGCTCGGCGATCTCGTCCGCGCCAAGGCGCTGTTGAAGAGCGCGGCGCGCGCCTTCGGGCCGCGCGAGGCGGTGGCGCGGGCCCGCTGCGTCGTCGCCGAGGCGGAGATCGCCCTCGTCTCGCGCGACCTCACCTGGCCGGTCAAGGCGCTGGAAGCGGCGCGCAAGGTTTTGGAAGCGCATGGCGACAGGGTCAATGCCGCTCATGCCGGCAATGTCGCCATACGCCGGCTGGTGCTGATCGGCAGGCTCGACGAGGCCGAGCAGGCGCTTGGCCGCCTCGACCCAATGCCCTTGCCGCCAAAGTTGCGGGCCGCCCACGAGTTGGTCGCATCGGGCATCGCGGTCCGGCGCCTGAAGACGCAGGCGGCGCGCGCCGCCATCGACCGGGCACGGCTTGCGGCGCGGCAGGCCGATATCCCCGCCCTATCGGCGGAGGTCGAAACCGCAGCCCATGTGCTCGATACGCCGGCCGCGCGGCTGATTTCACGCGGAGACGAGCGCCCGCTGCTGCTCGGGCAGGTGGAGGCGCTCTTTTCGAGCGGCGCGCTCGTCGTCGACGCCTGCCGCCATGTCGTGCGCGATGCCGGTGCTGTCGTGCCGCTGGCGAGCCGGCCGGTCCTGTTTGCGCTCGCCCGCATCCTGGCCGAGGCCTGGCCTGCGGATGTGGCGCGGGGCACGCTGATTGCGCGCGCCTTTCGCGGCAAACATGCCGATGAATCGCATCGTGCCCGGCTGCGCGTCGAGATCGGCCGGCTGCGTGCCGCGCTTGCCGGGCTGGCGGAAGTCTCGGCGACGAAACGCGGTTTTGCCATTTCGCCCGGCCGCGCCGGCGAGATTGCCGTGCTCGCACCCCTCATGGAAGGACCGCACGGAGCGGTGCTCGCCTTTCTGGCCGATGGCGAGGCGTGGTCGAGTTCGGCGCTTTCGATCGCGCTCGGCGCCAGCCCGCGGACCGTGCAGCGGGCGCTGGATTCGCTCGCCGGCGAGGGCAAGGCACAGGCGATCGGGCGCGGGCGGGCGCGCCGCTGGATGAGCCCGCCGCTCTCCTTTTTCCCGACGATCTTGTTACTCCCCGGGCCGTTGCCGAGCGACTAGTATGGGCAACTCACAAGGAGGAAGAGATGAAGACATCGGCTGCAACGATCCTGCGTGAATATGGACCCTTTCCGGATGCCGACCGCGTCAACGGCGTCACCTTCGACGGCAGGCATGTCTGGTTCGCCTCGGGCGATAGGCTGAACGAACTCGATCCCGACAGCGGCGAGGTGGTGCGTTCCATCGAGGTCGCCTCCCATGCCGGCACGGCCTTTGACGGGCAATTCCTTTATCAGATCGCCGAGACCGTCATTCACAAGGTCGATCCGAAGACCGGCCAGATCCTTTCCACCATTCCCGCGCCCGGCAATGGCGGCGATTCCGGCCTCGCCTGGGCCGAAGGCACGCTTTGGGTCGGCCAGCATCGCGGCCGCCGGATCCATCAGATCGATCCCGAGACCGGCAAGATCCTGCGCACCATCGAATCCAACCGCGTCGTCACAGGCGTCACCTGGGTCGACGGCCAGCTCTGGCACGGCACCTGGGAGGGCGACGACAGCGACGTCAGGCGCATCGATCCCGAGACGGGCGAAGTGCTGGAGCGGATCGACATGCCCGAGGGCACCGGCGTCTCGGGCCTCGAATCCGACGGCGCCGGCCGCTTCTTCTGCGGCGGAGGCGGCAGCGGCAAGATCCGCGCCATCAGCCGGCCGAAGGGCAAATAGCCGAAGGGGCCGATACGGCATATCTTTTCCAGCGACGGTCAGCTCGCGGACAATTCGGCTGCCAAGTCGGAAGTCCGCATCAAGCGTCACGTTGTCAGAATTTCGATCGGGTGAGCGATTGATTTCGCCACCCGACGATCTAGTTTCGCGGCAGTGTCAAGGCTTTGTCGGGGGAGAAGACTCTGAAACATCTGCGCACGACGCTCGGGCCCAAGAGCAAATCCGAACTTGGGATGATCCTCCCGCACGAGCACGTCTTCGTCGACCTCCGAACACCGGACCAGCCGGGTTATGCCGAGGCAGAGATCGAAGACGTTGTTCGGCTGATGGCCCCCGAAATCGAGAAGATCAAGAAGCTCGGGGTGACCGCACTTGTGGAATGCTCGACGGGCGGTGTCGGACGCCGTGCGGATATCGATCTTGCCGTGTCGCTCGCGACGGATTTTCCGATCGTCGTTCCCACTGGCAATTACCGCGAGCCCTGGATTCCCGAATGGGTCCGCCATGCTTCCGAGAAGGAGCTGGAGACGTGGATGCTGCGCGAACTGACGGATGGCATCGGCGAGACCGGGTTCCAGGCAGGCTGGATCAAGCTCAGCGCCGGCGATGACGGCATGACGGCGCTCGAGACGAAAATCCTGCGCGCAGCCGCGCGCGCTGCGGCGCAGACAGGTGCGGTCATCGGCAGCCATACGATCAGGGGACGGGTCGTCATGGATCAGCTCGACGTCATCGAGGCGGAAGGCTATCGGGCCGACAGGTTCATCTCGATCCACACGCAGGAAGAGAAGGACTTCGGCTATAATGTCGCCGTTGCCGAGCGAGGCGCCTGGATCGAATATGACCATGTCGGCCGCGCCGGGGACGACGAGGTGGCCGAGCTGGTGATCAAGGCGCTGGAGGCGGGCTGCGGCGACCGCCTGTTGTTGAGCCATGACCGGGGCTGGTTCGATCCGGCGCTGCCGATGGGCGGGACACCCAAGCCGTACACCCATCTTTCCACGGTCTTGCTGCCGGAGCTGAAACGGCGGGGCGTGGACGACGGGACTCTGATGCGCCTGACCCACGAGAATCCGTTCGAGGCTTTCGCCAGATAGGGGGAGTGGCAACGTCCACAAGCTCTCCTTGGAAGATAGCGAGACACCCGGACTGGAGCGCATAATTCACTCTCCGTCAACTTTTGCGTGTCAATTTTCAGGCAACGGGCACCATCAAAAGGTTGCGAGTATTGAAGGTCGGGCTTACATCGCACATCACGCTCGTTCTGGTGGCACTCACCTGCGCGGCGGCCGTGTTGCTGTGCGGATTTGCCTGGCTCGCCGCGGTGAAGGTCGATGATTTCTACCTGCGCCGGCAGGCCGATTTCGTCCGCCAGGGATTGGCAGAGCAGATCAACGCGCTTCCCCGGGAGCAGGAAAGCGTCGCCAAATGGGGCGACGCCTTCCTTTATTCCAAGCAGCGGAACCATGAATGGTTGCTTGACAATGTCGGCCGCTGGACGAGCCAATATTTCGGACACGACAGAACCTATATCTTCGACGATAGCAATCGCCTGCTGTTTGCGTTTCGCGACGGGACGGACACCATGCCGCCGCGCCTCGGCAGCGACGACGGCGAGGAAATGACGGCCCTGGCCGGCGAGATGCGGGCGGCTCTCGTCGAGCGCAAAAGGACCGGTGACGAACCGCTTGGCCACCTGGCCAGGGTACGCACGATCATGATCGGCAACAGACCGGCGATAACAAGTCAGGCCGAGCTCACCCACCACCGCAACCATCTGGAAGAGATGGTGGCGGACCGAACGGCCGAAATCGAAAGACAAAGGCAGGAGCTGGACCGCCTGCTGGTGCACGAACGCCAGGTGAATGCGCTGCAGCGCCAGTTCGTCGCCATGGCTTCGCACGAATTTCGAACGCCGCTTGCCATCATCGACGCGGCCGCCCAGCGGCTCTGCCGCTCGACGACCAACGTCAGCGGTGAGTATGTTCACGAAAAAGCCGGAGTGATCCGCAGCGCGGTGGTGCGCATGGTCGATCTCATGGAGAGCATCCTTGCCAGCGGCCGGCTCGAAACTGGACAGATCATACTGAAGCGGAGCGAGGGTGATCTGAAAGTCTTGCTCATCACCTGCTGCGATCGACAGCGCGAGCTTAGCCCTTCGCATGTCTTTCATCTCGATCTCGAGCTCATACCTGGCATATTGACCTTCGACCGAAGCGCGATGGAGCAGGTCTTCACCAATCTGATTTCGAACGCCGTCAAATATTCGCCCGATCAGCCTGATATTTATGTGCGCGCGGGTTGACGAGAAAATGGTGGAAATCACCATTACCGATAGCGGCATCGGCATGGACGCGGATGATCTGCCGAAACTGTTTCAACCTTATTATCGCGCCCGCAGCGCGACGGGCATTGCCGGAACCGGCCTTGGCCTCAACGTCGTCAAGCAGGTCGTCGAGCTCCACGGCGGCACCGTCGAGGTGACGAGCGAGCTTGGCAAGGGCACTACATTTGCCATTTCTCTGCCAATAGAATCTCTATTGTCGGATCAACAAGTCGCAGCTTAAGGAAGAGCTTATGGTTACAGTCCTGTGCATAGAAGACGAAGTCGAGATCCGGAATCTCCTCGTCGAAGAGTTGAACGAAGCTGGCTACAGGACGCTCGAGGCCTCGAACGGCGCCGAAGGCCTGGAAATGATCCTGTCGAAATGGCCGGATATCGTCATCAGCGACATTTCCATGCCTGTTATGGATGGGCATCAGCTTCTGGCGGAAATCCAGATCAATCATCCGGAGCTCTCCAACATTCCCTTCATCATGCTGACGGCGCTGACAGACCGGGAAAACACGCTCGCCGGCCTGCGGGCCGGGGCGGCGGATTATCTGACGAAGCCGCTCGACTTCGACCTGCTGCTTGCCAAGCTGGAGGGCTGCGTGACGCGGCTGGAGAACGATAAGGCGCTCAATCGGTCGTTTTGATGGGTGGGCGAGACCAGCGCGTCCGAAATCGTTGGCTGATTCTACCGGCGTGCTGTGTGGCACCCCCTCTGGCCTGCCGGCTATCTCCCCCACAAGGGTGGAGATCGGCAGGAGGCCAGACCTTCGCGCATCACTAACGTTGCGCAGTTTGCGGCGCTTATTGTTTGGGGAAGCCGGCGCTTCCAGCCAATCTCCCTCATTGTGGGAGAGATGGCCGGCAGGTCAGAGGGGAGTGTCCCACTGCATGACCTTTCGGTCGCTCTGATGTCCTCACCGTTTTTCCGAGGGATGTGTTGTAAGCTTTATCGTGCGGCCTTTCCCAACACGTCCCCCAACGCCGCAAACACTCTCTCATCCAGCGTCTGCGACACATTGAACCGCATGAAATTCGTCGCCGATTGCGACAGGCTGAACGCATTGCCCGGCGCCAGCACGATCCGCTTTTGCAACGCCGCCCGCGCGACATCAGCTGCGTCGAGGCCGTCCGGCAGTCGGCACCAGAGGAACATGCCGGCCTGGGGCTCAAGCCAGGGTTTTATCCCCAAACTCTTTAGGCGCGCGGAGACTTCGCTCATGGCGCGCGCCAGCCGCTGCCTGAGCATTTCCATGTGTTTGCGGTAGCCGCCGTCGCTCAGGACGTTGAGCACCAGCTCGGCCATCATCCGGCCGCCGCCGAAGGAGGTGGCGATCTTGAGGTCGGTGAGGCCCTCGATCCATTCGGGCCTGGTGGCGATGAAGCCGCAGCGGGCGGAGGCCGAAAGCGTTTTGGAAAAGCTCCCGATATGGATGACCCGCTCGAGCCCGTCGAAAGCGGCGAGGCGGGGCGCGGCCACATATTCGAAATCGGCGAAGATATCGTCCTCGACGATGGTGAGATCGAACTGGTCGGCGAATTTCAGGAGCCGGTGGGCCGTGACGGGAGAGAGTGTCGCGCCTGTGGGATTGTGGATGGCCGAATTGGTGATGTAGAGCCGGGGCCGATGTTCGGCGAGCGTCTGTGCGAAGAGTTCGAGATCGGGGCCTGACGGTGTATAGGGCACGCTGACGATCTTCGCCCGGTGGGCGCGCAGCAGTGCGTGAAAGTTGAAATAGCAGGGGTCGTCGACCAGCACCGTGTCGCCGGGTTCGAGCAGGAAACGGCAGAGAAGGTCGATGGCCTGCGTGCCGGACTCGGCGAGCAGGATCTGATCCGGCGAGGCCTCGATGCCACGCTCGCCCATGCGCCGCGAAATCAGCTGGCGCAGCGGCGGCAGACCGAGCGGCGAGCCGTAATCGGCAAGGGCCTTCCCCTCGGCGCGCGCAAGCGTTCTGAGCGCCCGGCGCACGCCCTCGCCGGGTAGCCAGGAGGGCGGCAGCCAGCCGCAGCCGGGCTTCAGATCGGCTTCATCCGCCTCCAGCGATTGCCGCGAAATCCAGAAGGGGTCGACGGCGCGGTCGAGCTTCGGTCCGGCCTCGGTCAGTGCGAAGGGGGCAGCCTGATTGGCGACATAGAAGCCGGAGCCCGGCCGGGACATGATCGCGCCCTCGGCGACCAGACGCTCATAGGCGTCGACGACGGTCGAAGTCGAGAGCTTCATGCTGGCTGCGAGGCCGCGCACCGAGGGCAGCCTTGCCCCCGGCGTCAGGCTGCGACCGGCAATGCGCTGCCGGATCGTCGTCATCACCATCTCGACGCGCGTGCGGCCCGTTATCTCTTCCTTCATCCGTACTGCCTTTTGAACCATAACAGTTTTGCAAAATCGTATCAGACCGTCACTGTCGGGCTATCGGTGTTGGCGAATAAGACTGGACGGCCCGTTCTTGCGAATTCGATTCAACTAACGCGCCTCAGCTTATTGTTTATGCATGCCGTTCTCTCAAGGCCGCAGGGTTTCGACGGCATGCATCTCGGAAGGAATGCATGATGGAGCGAATGACGGCAGGGTGGGTCAATGGTTTGATCGGTGTGGTGATCTTCAGCGGTTCGCTGCCGGCGACGCGCGTGGCGGTGGCGCAATTCGATCCCGTCTTCCTGACCGTTGCGCGCGCGGCGATCGCCGGGCTGCTGGCGCTCTGCCTGCTGATCGTCTTTCGTGAGAGGCGGCCGGCCGGGCGCGATATCCTCTCGCTCGCCGTTGTCGCGCTCGGCGTCGTGGTGGGCTTTCCGCTGCTGACCGCGCTGGCGCTGCAGCATGTCACGTCAGCCCATTCGATCGTCTTCGTCGGTCTGCTGCCTCTTGCAACGGCCACCTTCGGCGTCATCCGCGGCGGCGAGCGGCCGAAGCCGGCCTTCTGGTTGTTCTCAATACTCGGCAGTACGCTCGTGGCGGGCTTTGCCCTGACGCAAGGCCTGACGGCCTCGCCGGTCGGCGACCTGCTGATGCTTGCGGCAATCCTTGCCTGCGGTCTCGGTTATGCCGAGGGCGGCAGGCTGTCGCGCACGCTCGGCGGCTGGCAGGTGATTTCCTGGGCGCTGGTCTTGTCGCTGCCGATCATGATCGCCGTCGCGTTCATCTACCGGCCGGCAAGTTTCGCCGGAATAGAAACGCCGGCGCTTGTCGGCCTTGCCTATGTCTCGCTGTTCTCGATGCTGATCGGCTTCATCTTCTGGTATCGCGGCCTCTCGCAGGGCGGCATCGCCGCCGTCGGCCAGTTGCAGCTGCTCCAGCCCTTCTTCGGTCTGGCGCTCGCCGCCACCCTGCTGCACGAGCCGGTGACGTGGGCCATGCTCGGCGTGACGGTTGCGGTCATTCTCTGCGTGATGGGCGCGCGGAAGTTCGCGAGGTAGTGGCTGCCTCAGGCCACAAAGCTGCCGCTCAATCGTCAGCAAATGGCCCTGTTATCGCCGCACCGAGCCCTTTTCAGCCTTCATCGTTGCGACCTCGCCAGCCTTTTGAGCGGCTGAGCGATCGACCGAGGCGGTCTTGCTGCCGTCCAAAATCACCGGAAAAGGAATGAAAATGATCACTCGTTATACATCCCTCGCAACGATGACGGCCGCGGTGCTCAGCCTGCTTGCTCTCAGCCCGGCATCTGCGACCGAGCTTGCCCAGGCACAACAGCAGCCGCCGGCACAGGGCCAGGCGCCCATGCAAGGACAGGGCGGTACCGGTGCGGCTTCCCCTGTCAGTGATCAGAAACTTGAGGCCTTTGCCGTTGCCTACGTGCAGGTCGATAAAGTCAGGCAGGAATATTCCGCCAAGATCGACGCTACGAAGGATCAGGCTTCGAAGCAGAAGCTGCAGGATGAAGCCAAGAAGCAGATGGTCGAAACCGTCCAGGCCTCTCCCGACATCTCCGTCGAGGAATATTCCTCGATCCTGACCGCCGCGCAAAGCGACCCGGCGCTCGCCAAGAAGGTTCTGGAAAAGATCGGCACCCCGCCGCCGGCGCAGCAGCAGCGATAGGCTGCCGTCTAAGGCGCAGTGCCCCGCCATTTGGCCGGGCGCTGCTTCGGCCCGGTCCGCAGCGCCGGTCGAAAACCTCGGCACGCAGTTTTCCAATCCTCGGGCGTGAAATGACCGAAATCGAAGTGGCGGACCGAGTTCCAAGCGCCCGCCCTAATCTCACGTGACCTCACTTGGCAGGCACGACGAGCGCCTCACCCTTGCGCACGATATAGGTCGCCAATTCCGATGCCTTGCCGCTGCCAACGTTCTTTGCCGAGTGCACCACGCCGGAGGGAATGAACAGGGACTGGCCGGCCTTCAGCGTTACCGGCTCCCTGCCTTCTAGCTTATATTCCAGCGTGCCCTCGAGCACGAAGGCGACCTCTTCGCCGGGATGCGAGTGGTTCGGTGCGAGCACGCCCGGAGCGATATCGACGCGCACCTGGACGACTTCGTGGCCCGGCACGTCGATATCGTTCTTGATGAGGTCGGTGCGCTCTATCGGCTGCTCCGCATGCGCTGCCGCCGCGCCGCCGAGAGCAAGGGCGAGCACCATGGCCTGGATCGTTTTCATTGTGTCATCCTTCCTGAATTGGTCGTTTCCGGCTCGTTGGCCGCGACGCCATTTCAGTCGATGATTGAACCAGGCATGTGTCGAAGAACCCGTATTTTTGTATGCTTGTGTATCTGCGAGTTACGCAAACCGCATCGCGGATCTCGCGCGCGCCTTCGCCGCCACTTCCTCGCGATCGCGAGGCGGTTGAGACGTCTCCATTGAATCGAGCATTTCGCGGGCGCAGGCAGCGATCGAGCTGACCGCGCGTTCGAACGCGGCCTCATTGCGCTTCGACGGCTTGGTCGTTCCACTGAGCTTGCGCACGAACTGGAGCGCGGCATCATGAATCTCTTCGTCCGTCGCCGGCGGATCGAAATTGAACAGGGGTTTTATGTTTCGGCACATGGCTTTGCTCACGGTCGTTTCTGCTTGCCGCTGAGGGGAGAGGGGCCTCGTATGAAAGGTAGTCGCATGGGCGTGAATTGCAACTGGCTTTCTGGGATGATAGAGGGGACACAATGTCCCCCTAGTTGCCCCAGCCGATTTGGAACCGATCAAATCGAAGCTCGCTCAACGGCCGGTTGGAGGGGTTTAGCCTTACCGAACGAAGAACGAGATGAAGCTCGGGGGAATAGTATTGTTCGAAAATAATCGGAGGCAATTCCGCCAATTTCAGACGGCTGTTGATGGCCCAGACTTTGTAGGAACAAGATCCAATCGTTTCCTCTCCGAAGCCGTCGAACCTAAGAGACGTCGTCCCGGAAACGGATTTTTTGCCATTGATGAAAAGCGTGGTGCCGGATTGCCAGTTCTTCTTCTCTGGTAGATCGTCCAACGCAATCGCATTCGCGTATTTCAGCTCATGCGTCCCGTTGGCAGTCACTCTCTTTTCGACGAGCAAGGGGTGGAGATAGACAACCGATGCCGGCTGCAGCGAACGGTCACGCTCCATCAGTCGTTGTTCGGTGAGGACCGGGCCGTCCGGCTTGTAGAAGACGGAATAGAAAGGCTCTTCTCTGGTCAGCAGCACGCCCTGTTTGGTCTCATTGGCGGTCAAGCAATTGCCAAGGGCCGGCACCGCTAAAGTTATTCCGACCAGAAGCGACAGATTTCTTAGCAAGATCGACATCCCAGATATCTCTCATGCAAATCCGCTACCATGGTGCTTCGGTCAAATTGCTCCATCTTGTTCAAGCCGTCCCATCCACTCCGCTGTCTTCGTCCAGATCATGAACCGGCGGATACGCATTCTTATCCAATAATCCGCCAACTGCTACCGTCCACCACCGACACAGTGTTTGATAATTCCATCAGACCAAAGTAAAAAATTTCGTCAAAAAAGAGCTTATCGCCACCGCAAAAGCATCGCGATAATAAACTTCGCTTTCGGCTTCGCAGGAGGCGATCATGTTCATAAGTTCCCCGGAGGATTGTTGGTGCGCAGCTCGGTGCTTGTTTTTCTGCTCGTTGGATGGGCGGGCGCAGCGGTGGCCGATGAGAGCGGCTTCAACGAGGAAACGTTCGAATATTACGCCTCGATCATCCGTCAGTTGCAGGAGACGCACAGCCGTCTCATCGACAACTGCGCGAAAAAGGCAATCGCGAAGATGGATGGCGATATGAAGGCCGAGGTCGAGCGCGAGACATCTCAACCGGTTGGGCAGGCGACGAGGGAAGTTTGCCGCAGAATGGTCAAAGGGATCGCTTCGGGCGCGGTGACCTACGAGATCTATCGAGCTTGGTACGACACGCCGGAAGGGAACGTCAGGATCCCCGATTACCAGTGAGTATCTGGGCACTGGCTGCTTCTCGCTGGAGACGCCGTGCTCCTCTCACCCTCGACAAGAGCTTCATGGCCGAGGTTGAAAGCAATGCCCAATCCAGGCGATCGTCCGGGCCATCCTCGCGCTCGGGGTGGGAGTGCAGCCCCTCATCCGGCTGCCGCCACCTTCTCCCCCTTTTTGACGGGGAGAAGGGACAAGGGGCGACCTCCCCGTTTCCACTCGCTCTCGAAGGGCACGTCCCCTCGCCCCGCAAGCGCGGGTCCGAAGGACGGGGTTGAGACGAGTGGCTCGACCCTGGTAAGGTTAGGGTGAGGGGCGGCCTTTGACACCTAGATCGAAAGCCCGCCGGCGATATTGATCTGCTCGCCATTGATATACCCCGCATGCGGGCCGGCGAGGAAGCAGATGGTTTGGGCGACTTCTTCAAGGGTCGCGATGCGGCGGATCGGGTGCAGGTCGAGGATGGCGTCGCGGTTCGGCAGTTCGCCGGCGACCTCTGCTGCCATGTCGGTCGGCATGATGCCGGGCTGGACGATGTTGACGGTGATGTTGCGCGGGCCGAGCTCGCGGGCGATGCCCTTGGCATAACCGACGAGCGCCCACTTGGTGCCGGCATAATCGGCAACGCCGGGGAAGGGCACGTAGGAGCCGAGCAGCGAGCCGACGAAGATGATGCGGCCGCCATCTGTCAGTCTCGGCGCTGCCGCCCGTGTGTTGGCGATCGTGCCGAGCACATTGACCTGCCATTGGCGGTTATATTTCTCCCCGTCGAGCGCAGGATCGTCGATATTCTGGCCCTGGATGGCAATGGCGGCATTGTTGACGAGGATATCGAGCCTGCCGAACTCTGCGATGACCCGGTCGATCAGCGGCTTGGCGGAGGCGAGGTCTGCCTGGTCGCTCTTGACCGCGATGGCGCGAACGCCCTTCGCCCTCAGCTTCTCCACTACCGCTGCAGCCTTGTCGGCCGAGGCGGCGTAGCTGATGGCGACATCAGCGCCGTGATCGGCGAAGGCTTCCGTGGTTGCGGCGCCGAGGCCGCGCGATCCGCCGGTCACCAGCACAACCTTGCCATTGAGTATATCAGACATGAGAATCCGTCCTTCATAGTGGCGGCGCCTGAGTTCGTCAGGTCGCCGCCTGTTTCATAACGAATGTTACGATAACGATCGGTATGAAATTTGACATCTTACGTCAAGAGATTTAATAACGGCTATTATGAAATTGCCCGAGCCGAGCTGATGGGACGCCATCGCGAATTTGACGTGGGAAAAGCGATCGATGCCGTCCTCTGCGTTTTCTGGCGCAAGGGTTACGAAGGCGCGTCCTATGCCGACCTGACCGAGGCGGCGGGAGTCGAAAGACCGGCGCTCTATTCCGCCTTCGGCAACAAGGAAGCGATGTTCCGCCAGGCGCTGGCGCGCTATTACGAGCGCCATCTGGATTATGTCCCGGCCGCGCTGGAGCTACCGACAGCGCGGGAGGTTGCCGCCCATATCCTCCGCAGCGCCGTCGATCTCAACACGCGCTTTGCCGACCACCGGGGCTGTCTCGTCATCAATGGCGTGCTGGCCGGATCGGATGAGGCCGAACCCATACGGCAGGCCCTGATCGAAGCGCGCGCTGCGAGCGAGGCCCAGCTTCGCGAGCGCTTCGAAAGGGCGAAAGCCGAGGGCGACCTGCCGGAGACCGCCAAACCCGACGTGCTTGCGGCCTTCCTTATGGCGGTGCTGCACGGCATGGCGGTCCAGGCCAAAGCCGGCTTCACCCGAGATACGCTCGAGGCTGTCGCCGAGCAGGCGCTGTCGACGTGGCCGGTGGGGCGGTGAGCCGATGTGCGCAGCCCGAGAGGGCGGAGCCTCGAAGCACGCCCTTCAACGCTGCTCCAGGCATCCGTCAACCGAGCGCCTGTCGGCACTTTGCGCCTTCTGTTGACAGTTGGGTGGAAGAGAAAAGGCGCACCCATCTGAAAGCTGAGCTGGCCCATGCGTAATGGCTGATAAGGAAGGCTTGGGCCGCCGGCAAACTGGCAAAAAAATAGAGCATTTCCGGACGCAGAGAGAAACGGAAATGCTCTCCTAGTTCGGTGCGAAGCAATGTCGGCTTCGCACCTCTCGCATCTCGCCAGGTGGCTATTCGTCTGGCGCCGCCGACGCGGCGTTTTCCAGCGAGCTGCGGATCTGATCAATCTTGCCGTCGGCATCGCCGACCCCGAGAATGGTCTTGGCTTTATCCAGGACCGCCGGGCTGACCTGACCGGTTTTCGTTGCGGAAGCCAAGGCGTCCTCCAGCGCCTGATCGCCCAGCAGGGGATCGTCGGCCGCAGGCTCGATACCGTTGTCAATTTCATACTGGGCATAAGCCACGGCATAGGCCGATATGGCAGCCATGCGCGGGTCCGATGTATGCATCAACGCCCTGTAATTTCGTTTCAAGGAATTCAGGCCGGCAAGCTGCGCCGACAGGTTCTTCTCCTTGGTGCTGGTCGTTGCGGTGTCTGACTTGCCAGATTTGGACTTGCCCGGTGCCTCGGACGATTTGCCTCTCACGGCTGACGAGTTGGAATTGCCGTGGTTTGAACCGCTGTTGTGGCCGCCACCGTTTCCGTGGCCGCCGCCGTTACCGCCGCCGTTGCCACCACCATTGCCGCCGCCGTTCCCGCCGTCCTTTGCCAGTGCGCTCATGTCGAGCCCCGCAATCGTTGCCGGGCTTGCTGCAAGCGTCAGCGAAAGCACGGCCAGGGACGCTAAAGTTGGTATCCGCATCGTTTCCTCCAATGAGACCAGATGCCGTGCAACTGCACGACGAGATCTGACTTGGAGGATAGATTGCTATCGCGCTCTGCACATCGGACGGAGGTCTGGCGAAGGGCCCCGGCTATGGTCCCAGAAGAAGCATACGAGACTCGGCCTGCGGGCGGCCATGGTCGAAGCTCTCGAAGGCGCGAGAACCGGTTCAGGGAAGACTATCGCGAGCTTTCCAGGTGGCTCTCGCTACGCAGAAGGTTCAGCCAGGCCTGCGACACTTTCTCTCCGGCTGTGCCCCCGAAGTGGCAATCGTCGTAGCGGTCGTCTCCATCGAGTAACGCGTCAGAATTGACGCCTTCTCGGATACCGTGGCCACTTCTTGATAGGGCCAGTTGCGCCCGTACGATCGCATTGTCGGGAATGTGCTCCTTGAAGCCGCCGTTGCTCGGTTCCAGGCATTTCGATGCGATCGAAATGTAAACGGGTGCTTCGACGCCGTGCTGACGCAATGTGTCGACCATCGACATGAAATGTTTTTGATAGGCTTCCCCGGTCGTGCCGTGAACGAGGTCTGCCTCTCCTTGCACCCAGAGGACGCTCGTTATCCGATAACCGGAATCGTGAAGCTGTTTCATTGTATCGACAAGCATAGAATTGAGGTCACCGCCTGTCGCCCATCGTGCGACCTCTGATCCGCCGTATGCGAGAGGTGCGAGGACGACGCTGTCGTTTTGTCCCGACGCGATCAATTTGTTCCCAAGAAGCGTCCAGTACTCTCCCTTGGTATTGGTCGAGCCAAGAAGCGGCGACGCCGCGATGAAGCACCGTTTGTCAAAGGCGTTTACAACGCGAGCGCCATAATCCGATCGGTGCCGTTGTCCACCGTAGTTGGCCGCGTTCGATTGGCCAAGAATGAGTAGGACAGCAGTTCGATCAGTTTGAGTCGGGCAGGTCACAGCGGTTTTTGATTCATCGGCAATGAGTCGTTCCTTATCGTCGAAAGTATAACGGCTTGGAGCTGCCGCCTGCTCTCCGGTTACCATTTTCTTCGCCGCGGAAAGTTGCGGCCAAGGAAAGATCTCATGTCTCGCGCTCGTGCCGCCGAGAAGGTACATGGCAATCAGGGCTGCCAGGCCGACTGCTACTGTTTTACGCATGTTGTTACCTTTAAAACATCATTCGGACTATTCGAAGCTAGTCCAGCCACGAAAGTTCCTTTACACCTGCCACATCTGCTTGCTCGGGCATGCTCTTTGCAAAAAGAGTTCTTCGCGAAATCCGAGCCCGATCGTCGACTAGTCGCGTGGCGTCGCCAAAAACCTGCTCTAAACTATAGATCGGACCAGTGATTACAATCATCCGGATGGGTGAGAAATCGTGCTCCGCAGCATCAGCTTCATGGAGAAAATTCCCGTTGCTCGTCCACTGAAAGACGATCACAGATTGTGGCCCGAGGACAACGTGGGAGCAGAGCACCGGCTATTCGTCGCGGCCAACTGGTGGGGTCGACGCGGGAGGGTCGATCTGGGAGGGCATCACCGCGGTCGTTGGCATTATTGCGCGCGACTGCATCTCCCGCGGGTCAGCCCGAGAGAGGAATGAAGAAGGAGAGTTGTTTGCCGCAAATCACGCCAGGCGTAAATCGAGCAGCGGGTGCAGCTTCTTCAGATTCGGCAGGGATTTTGCCTGCCACGGATGCTGATTAGTGCCTTTGACGATGAGCAGCAGGTCGTCCATCTTTCTGGCTTCGATGGTCAGCTTCGCCAGGAGGTTGATGCCCGAGGAGTTCAGGAATTCGAGGCCCGTCAGGTTGAACGTTACCTGTTTGTGTCCCTCACGGAGAAGGCCTGTTATCAATGAATAGATCGGCGCATAGGCGTCCGGTCCTGCCAGGCGGAAGACGCCATCGAAATACACCTCGTTTTTTTCCGCCCATACGCGGAAGCTTTCGTCGCTGATTTCCATTCTTCGCTCACCGATTGGAGGAGGGTGGCATCGCCACAGCTGCAGTCGTCGTCAGTATGATATGCTCGTCATTATTCTCTTCGAATGTCCATGCCATTCTCGCATCGTAATCGCTCAAAAGGGTGAGCAGGCCCAAACCGGAACCACTTTCCGGCGATATGGCGTTGGTTTCGATTTGCTCAAGAAGAAGTGCGCCGGGTTCCTTCGATTGAAGGCGCTGCAGGAGCTGCTGGAAGCGAGATGATGTCGCGCCGTCGATGGCATTCTTGACCCTGAACAGAAAGCTTCCATCGATAATGTCGGCTTCGATAAGGATCTCGCCAGGCTGTCGAAATTTGACGGCATTTTCGATCAGCTCGTTGCTGAGGTATCCGATATCATGATGCGCCTGCAGGTAATCTTTCCTCGACCGGGAATAGGGCAGCGCCATGATCTCCGCTATGAAGTCCGAAGTCATTCCTGAATGCTTCCATCCAAGCTGAAGCGGCCCATCACTCAATGTCAGGCGAGCGCCAGAATCCAGGCTTATCTCCGCCAAAGATTCGATGCCATATATTTTGGGCGCCATGTCTCACCTATGCCGTACTGCGAGAAGCGTGATGTCGTCGTAGATCTTCTGCGATCCGATGAAGTGCATCAGTGTCGTGACAATGCCGGAAACGACCTTCTCGGCGCTTTGACCCTTCAAGCGAAGCGCTTCGCTGCAGAGACGTTCGATGCCAAACATTTCCCCCGCGCCGTTCGCTGCTTCCGTTACGCCGTCGGTATGCAGGAGGATGAGGTCGCCTTTCTCGAACGTTATTTCACGAGTTTTGATGAATGCAGAAATATCGGCGTCCAAGCCGATCGGTATGCCGAGATCCATGGTGTCGACGCGTTGGATCTCACCGTTCGCCCGCACGATGACGACTTCTTCGTGCTGCCCGGACAAGATCATCTCCTTGCCGTCATAGTCGAGAAAGGCCAGGGTGAGATGCTTGTCTATTCTCGTCCTTACTAAGTTCTTGAACAGGGCGCTGTTTAGATCCGCCAGAAATTTGACGGCGTCGGTGTTCCCCGCCTCCTGAAGGGCGCGGGCGACAGACTGGACCATCAGCATCAACACGCCGCTTTCGAGCCCGTGACCGGTGACGTCGCCGATCCCGATCTTCAACCGCTTTCCGTTCTTCAAGACGTCGTAATAATCGCCGCCGACTTCTTCCGCAGGTCTCATATAGGCTGCGATCTCGATGTCCTGAAATTCCTCCAGCTCCTGTTGCAACGGAAGAACCATGAGCTGGATTCTTTCAGCGACGGCCACCTCTGTTCCGAGACGGCGATTTTCTCGCTGGAGCTGTGCATTCAACGCCGAGATCTCTTCCTTCTGATCTGCGATCTGGGCCGTTCGTTCTTCGACGAGTTGCTCGAGATTTTCGGTGTGATAGCTGATCTGTTCGGCCATCCGATTGAATGCTTCACCGGCAGCACCGACCTCATCCTTGCTTGTTATCGCCACTCTGACCGAATAGTCCTGCGCCTGAATCCGCTTGGCGGCCCCCGCAAGTGCGCTGATCCCGCTCGTTATGCGTTTCGAAGCCGCAAACACAGCGATCGTCACAATCAGCAGCGACATCAAGATCGCCAGGATCTGATAGATCACGATCCGGTTGGTGGCCTCGGAAATTTTCGCCTGGGCGGCATAGAGCGAGGCATCGATTTCCCGTTCCGGCACAACCACTCCCAGCAACATCGCCTCCTGCCGAACCGGGCCGCTGGACCAGAGATTCGTCGCAGGCAGTTTCTTGACGATGACGATATAGGGGACCTCGTTGCCGTCGCGCTGCAGCAGCAGATGTTGAATGCCCTGTTCCCGGTCGAGAGCCAGTTTCGCTATTGCAGGCTGCGCGCTTCCTTTCAAGGAACGCTCCAGCCCGGTCACGCCGGTTCCGCTCGCACCGCTCGCAGAACGCAGGCCGAGCGTCTGTTCGCCTGTGCCGTTGATCGCAACCACGTTTCCGTCGGACATGGCCAGGAAGCCGAAGCCGGACTGGGCCACTTTCACATTTTCAACCGTCTGGGCGAGCTGGTCGAGCGTGATATCGGCGCCGGCCGTCCCCGCGACGTCCTTGCGGTCGGCGGTCCAGAGCGGATGAAAGAAACTGACGATTAGCTTGCCGGTAATGGCATCCGTATAGGGAGCCGTCTGCGTGATATCGTCCGCGACGGGTCGCGTTTTCATGTCCCTGGCCCATCCCTGCCAGGACTCATACAGGCCGGGAAAAAAGAAGTTCCAGAAATCAGCTTCGTTATGCCCGGGATAAAGGCGGTCGAAGGTCTGAGCCTGATCGGTATAGGGCGCCGTCCTGAAGATCGGTCGTTCCCTCGGTCCGATGTAATACATCTGCAGCTTTGAAGCGCCGTGCTGTAGCAGGCTCGGCGCAACGAGATCGAGAACCGCGCTTGTCTCTATATCGCGCCTGATTTCGGGTTTCGGCTGATGGTCCTCACCGAGCAGGTAACCCCAGACGCTGACGACCGAAGCGGAGCCGGGGGCATTTTGCGACCATTTCCCCTTCTCATCGTAAGACAGACTGACACTGTCCGGCGATGTGCGGGCGATTGCCGCGCCGACATCGGAATTGCGCACGGGATTGTCGATCTGCGCCTGCAGCACGCCTGCCAAGGTGTCGACGTCGTTGTGAACCTGCCTCAGGAGCAGGTTCACCTGGGCTGCGGTCGAATCGGCATAGGTGCGGATATATTCCTGGCTTGCAGCTTCGAGGCCCTGGCCGACTTCCAGCGTTGCGTCACGCGACAGCCTCTGAACATTCCAAAGCGCCAGCCCGCCGCTGACCAATAAGTCGAAGAGAACGGCTCCACCGACGACCAGGATGAATTTCGCCCGAAACGAGCTCAGTCCAACCGGTCTTTTCGATGATTCCCTATCCATTATAGCGGCTTTCGACCAGAGGCTGCCCAGATCGGCCAGCCTGCATAACCCTTGGGGTGAAGAGCGGCAAAGACATGATCCTTGAACCCTTGCCGGAATTTGCGAATGAAATCCGGCGGGTCGCCGCGGCGCACCGCCATCTCACCCGCATAGACATTTTCCCACGCTTCGATGATATCTGCGAAATCCTGGGGGTCGCCGTCAAGGTTCGTCACCATGAAGCAGTCGACCTTGATGTCCTCGAAGCCGGCATTGAGGAGGAGATGGCGGCTTTTCGGGCCCATCTCGACGTCCATGTCGAAGTGCCTGAACAATTTTGCCACTTCCTCGTAGGTCCATCTTATCGAGTCGGCATGCGGCTCGCCCAAACAATGCGAATTCTTTTCATTTGTGATGTAGACACGGCCGCCGGGCTTGCAGATACGATAAAGCTCCCGCAGCAGCATCTCGGGGCGGTCGAAAATCTGTAGCGAGTGCCGGCAGGTTACAAAATCGAATTGATTGTCTCGAAGCAGCATCTGTGATGCATCGCCATAGGTGTACTCGATGCCATCCATGCCGAACTCGGCGGCGACCTTGCGGGCATAGTCGAGACTGCGCACGGAGTGGTCCAGTGCGACAAGGCGCGTCGGGTTGAATTCCCGTTGAACCAGAGCCGCAAAATCACCAATGCCACAACAGATATCGGCCATGACCTGACCGTTGCGCAGACCGTGGCGTGGTAAGAGTTCGCGTTCGTGCCGCCATGTCATTTTCGTCTGCGTGCGCAGAATGGGAATGAAGCTCTCGTCCTCGACAAAGCTTTGCCCGGGATAAAAGGCCGAATCATAGACTTCAACCGACAGGTTGGGTTGCGATGTCGTCAACGTCTCGAACAGCGAGGCAGACCACGCCATCACGCTCGACGTAATGATCCTGATCTGCCGTTCCGGCCTGGTTCGGCAGGCTGCCGCTACGACATCGGAGAGGGCGGCGAAGGCCGTCATATTGATGTGCGTCAGGCGTTTCACATTGAGGTAAACGATGCCGCTGTATCTTTCCAAACTTTGCCGCATCAGTTCGAGGGCATCGGCAATCTCGGCGGTGCTTTCGGGCCGCATCTTGCCGGACAACACGAGCTCCTGGTTTGTCGGATCAAACCGCACGGTGTAGGGCAGGGGAGGCAGGCTCATTGGAAATCCTCGGCCGAGGGGAAATCGGCAATGATTTCGATCCCGTCCTCGCCGTCTCTCTCGATGCGGATACCGGCGCCTAATATCGTCGCCAGGTTACTGAGCAAGGCCTCATTGGGCTTGGTAACCAGGTGACCGGAGCCGTTGTCGAGGCCAGGCTCTGTTTCGCTTGATCCTACCTTGGTGTGTTTGCGGCGGAATTCCTCATCACAAGGAAAGGCAATTCTCAGCCGGTTGAACGTCGCGTTGCGTGAGAGGCTGAAACGTATCTTTCCCCGTTCGTTTGTCGCGCGGAAGGCGAGCTCTATGAGCTCGTTTGCAGCGACCGAAAGAAAGTTGGAATAGCGAGCCGGATCGCTATGACCCTGGCCGAGGATATCGGAGAGATATTCGGTAATCTCGTCGCAAAACTGCCATTGAGATTTGAACATCGCAACGTTCATTTCCAGTGACACCATCGGCACAAATGCGTGGTCGTCGAAGCGGGATGCTTCCTCTTCCAATATGTCCTCCGTTCGTCTGTCAGGAGCGTTGGATCTGCATGCAATGTAGAAGCACGGCGAAAAGTTTCGAGCACTATCGTCGGGCGCGGTTTTTGAATGCTTCTGCCCCTTTGATGAATTCGTCAATTGCCTCGACGGGAAGCGGTCTGCTCAGCAGGTAGCCCTGAAGCCGGTCGCAGCCCACGCTGTGCAGCCATTCCGCCTGACCCGGCATTTCAACTCCCTCGGCTGTCACCTGCATGTCGAGGTCATGTGCAAGGTTTACGATGCAGCGGACGATTGCCTGACTTTTCAGATCGGTTTCGAGATCAGTGATAAAGTATTTGTCGATCTTGATCGTGTCGAACGGAAATGTCTTGAGATAGCTCAGGGACGAATATTCCGTGCCGAAGTCGTCAAGCGAAATTCGTATGCCCAGCACATTGAGCGTGTTGAGCGTATCAATGTTGTTGACGGTCCGCTCGAGCAGTACGCTCTCGGTTATTTCGAGCTCCAGACGCTCGGGCGGCAGTCCGACCAGGTCCAGCGTCTGGGAAATCCGGTCGGTCAGGCCGCTTGTCAAGAATTCAGCCGCGGACACATTGACGGCGACGAGGTAGTTGTCCGGCCATTTCATCGCCTCGCGACATGACTGTTCCAACACCCACGCCCCAATATCCGGCATCATTCCGTCCGCCTCGGCCATTGGAATGAATACCGACGGTGGAATTTTTCCAAGCAGGGGGTGGTGCCATCTCAGCAACGCCTCGAAGCCGACAATGCAGCCGCCCTCGGCAATCGGCTGGTATTCGACATAGAATTGCTGTTGGTCGAGTGCCATGCGCAGACTGCGGCGAAGCAGTTCCCGCTGCTCCAGCAATTCTAGCATTGTTGGGTCATAGGCTTTTGCCCGACCACGCCCCTCTTTCTTGGCGGCGTAGAGTGCGAGGTCGGAAGCCTTCATCAGCTGTTCCGGACTCGTGCCGTCCGACGGAGCGGTGGATATGCCGATGCTGGTGCCGACAAAGAGCGCAATGCCGTCTATCGTGAAGGGTTTTTTGAACGCGGCAACCAGATCTTCGGCCAGGAGGTGCGCTTTGGCAGGATGTCCTCCGCCAAGGGAGATCACCGTGAATTCGTCGCCAGCCAATCGATAGGCCCTGTCATCGCTGGAGAGGCAGGCTTGGATACGCCTTGCAGCCGATTGAAGAAGCTGGTCGCCCGCCGCGTGCCCGAGCGTGTCGTTTACGGGCTTGAAATCGTCGAGGTCGAGTTGCATCAATGAAAGAGTTTCGTTCGAGCTTGCAGTCTCCTGCAACAGCGCGCTCAGGTCCTCGCTGAACTGGCGCCGGTTCGGCAGTCCAGTCAGCGGATCATGTGTGGCGAGATGCAAAAGTGTTGCGCGCTCGTCGTCAACCTGTTCCTCGGATTGGAGCACGGCAAACAGATCACCGATCCGATAGATCGTCAGGTCATGTGATCCGCCGAGCGCGTCTGTTATTCGCAACGGCTGGGCGCTGTCACCCAGTGAACGGAAAGCCAGCATGACTGCTGATTTGTCCAGCTCCGGAAAATGCTCCCAGAAGGAGGCGGCTGGTTTTAAGGAGGTGGGCAGCGCATTGCCAAGCAAATTTTCAACGGGATTGAAATCGCGATCAAAGAACATAAGCCGGTCGACCGGGCCCCCCGAATCGATTGTCTCCGTTTTTTCGAGGGCCAAGCTGGCAGCAGGAATTTTCCGCATGTCGGAGGCTCTCCCTGATTGAATGTCCTACCAGATATTATAGCAACTTAACTGCCGCACAACTTGTGCACGTTAAGAAATACATTAGGCATTTCTGATTAACAATCCCCAACCTTTGCCAACGCACTCACCGCTGTGGACGCGCCTGCACTGATCTGACGGAGTCATTGGCCGCCACCTCAGAGTGGCGGCGGGGGTGACGAGAGAACGAATTGCCGCACGATTGTTCGTGCGCTGTGGCTCAGGCAATGGCAGCCCATAGTTCGCGCACCATCTGGCGCAGCGCCAGCGCCTCGGCCCATCTGTCCGTCGAGTCGTTGCCGTCTCTGGCGGTGATCGCATAGGGTTTGGGGCCCAATTCGCAGGTAAAGACCAGTTCGGCCTGATCGGCTGCGCGTGATCGCCAATGGCGAAAGCCGTAGTCCCACCACTGCAGGAAGAGATCGACCCAGGGCCGGTGATGCGCAAAGGAGATTTCGATCTGCACCTGTTCGCGTGAAGCGACGCGGCCGTGAAATGCATGGGCATTCTGCAGGATGCGCCTGATATGCGCGTGATTTTCCTCATCGACCGGAAAGGCGAATTCGCGCCCGACCAGGAAATGCGACAGATCCGCCAGCAACGGCAGATCGGGACGTCGATCGAGCAGATCGAGCGTGAAGAACAGGTCCGTCGTCATCCTGTCGCGATGGGTTTCGATGAATACCGGAATACCGGCATTTTCGGCGAGCCGCATCCAGCCATCGAGAATCGGCAGGCAATCCTCGATCCGGCGGGGGCGGATATTGGGCTGCAGGTTGATGTGGCTGACCGGAAAGGCCGCGGCAAGTTCCAGCGGCAGACGCAAATCCTCGATGCTGCGGGGAAAGCAGACCGCCTCGATCTTCAAGCCGGTGCCCCGAATGGCCTTGTTGAGGCGGATGACATCGTCGCGGTTGGTATAGTGCGCACTGATGCCATCGAAGCCCGCTTCGCAGATCGCAGCGATATTGTCGTCGAGGCTCGGCTCGAACCCGTCGGTGTGCCGGCGCTCCATGGCCCAGAGTGACTGGAAGATCAGGAGCTTCTGCATCATGCGGCCCGCGCGCCTTTCAGAAGGGTCTTGAGGTTCACGCCCGGATCGGCCAATGCTGCAGGCTCGGGACAGATACAAGCGGCGATCAGCATTTCGGCCAGCTTGATATGCTTGGCCAGGCCATTGCCGATGCCAAGACCCGCGGCAGCCACCAATCGCCCGTCATCGAGATAGAATTCGAGCTCTCCCTCTGGCGCCGATCGCCGGACGCTCTGATGCGCGGGCAGCGGCTGCCCCGCCACCTGGAGGCCGAGATCGTATTGGTCGGACCAGAACCAGGGAATGGCAGCGAAAGTCTCGGCGGCGCCGGCCATGTTCCGTGCTGCGGTCTCGGCCTGCGTTCTGGCGTTGCGCCAGCTTTCATAGCGGATGTGTCCTCCGCCGGGTTGGGCCACCGCGGCGCAATCGCCTGCGGCAAATATGTTCGCCGCGCTGGTGCGAAGACATGCGTCCGTCAGAATTCCGTTGCCCGTGGCCAGCCCCGATGCTTCCGCCAAAGTGGTTTCAGGCTGGACCCCGATGGCGCTGACGACGAGGTCAGCAGGCAGGATGGTGCCATCGCTCAAGACGACACTGTCCTTGCCGATCTCCGCAACGCTCCGATCAAAGTGGAAGCGCACACCTTCGGCGGCATGTCGGGCATGCAGCTTGTCGGCGAAGCGGGCAGGGACGGCGCGGCCTAAAGGTTTCGGCGCGGCCTCGATCACATCAACCGTAACGTCCTTTGCGCGAAGGACGGATGCGAGTTCCATCCCGATCAGACCCGCGCCGATGATCGCGACGCGTCGGCCGGGCGCGACATTGGAGAAGATCGCTTCGGCGTCGGCGTGGGTGCGAAAATCGAGCGCACGTTCCGCACCCGCGCATGCAAGCCGCCTCGGCCGTGCGCCGGTGGTCAGCAGCAGCTTTTCGTAATTCAATACCCGCCCGTCGCTCAAGCTTACGGTCGCGGCGGCGGGATCCAGCTTGGAGACCGAGCAGCCCTTGAGATAGGTGATGCCGGCCGCCTCCAGCGCTTCTTTCGGGCAGATCAGTTTCATCCGCACCATGCCATCGGGAGTTTTCGACAGAGGTGGCCGTTCATAAGGCAGATGAGGCTCGGCTCCGACCAGCGTGACGGCTCCGGAATAACCCGCCTCGCGCAGGGTGAAGGCCGCCCGGGTTCCGGACTCGCCTGCACCGATGATGACGATACCGTCCATTGCATTCTCCAGTAGAAAGAGCAGCCGGCGCTGGTGAGGAGGAGACGCCGGCCGGGGAGGATCAGTTCTTCTTGGCGGATTCCGCCAGGTTCTTTGGCCACCTAACCGAGGGCCACGCGCACTTCTCCGTCGACGACCTCCGCCGGATAGGTCTTCAGGTTCTCGCAGGCCGGCAGCCTCAGCGCTTCACCTGTTCGGTAATCGAAAGCGCCGGAATGCTTCGGACATTCGACCTCGAAATCCATGACCAGTCCGTCGGCGAGGTGGATCGCCTCGTGTGTGCAGAGCCCGGCCGTGCAGTAGACGCTGTCATCCGGGCCCCGGTAAATCGCGTAGGTGCGTCCGCCATGATCGAAACGGATGGCGCCTTCCTGTTCGATGTCGTCAAGTCTGCCAGCTGAAACCCAGGTCATTCGGCGGCTCCTTCCGTTTCGAGGCGAGCCTTGCGGGCTTGGAGCTTTTGCTTTCGCCTGCGGTAGCGTTCCTGCATCTGCGCTTCGCCTTCGGGGGAACCGTCGTGCCAGGTGCCGAACCACTTATCGAGCGGGATCAGGGCATCGCCGTAATTCACCTCGAAATATTTGTGGTGGAGGTAATGCGCATAGGCGTGACTATCGACCAGCCTCTCCTTGCCGACCTCGACCTTGTCGAAGCCGACATGGCCGGGAATCGCCCCGAAGCCGGCATAGTGCAGCTGATAGAGCATGATGACCGGGTTGGAGGGCAGGATCAGGTGGTAAAACGCCGTTCCCAGATAGAGCAGATGCTCGGCCGGATGCATCGACAGCGATGACCAGGGCGAAGGGTTGACGGAGTTGTGGTGGACCGAATGCACCCATTTATAGAGAAAGGGTGTGTGGATGAGCCTGTGAATGCAGAAGAAGTGGAACTCGTGAATGATCGGAACCACGAGCGCGACGAGCGCCAGCGTCCAGGGGTTTTCGGCAAAGCCGAGCCACGGCGCATAGCCGTTGGCATAGGCCCAGAGCATGCCGACCTCGATGGCGGTCCAGATGACGACGCCCGAAAGGAAAGTGCGCAGAATATTGTCGAGGTTCTGGTTCTGGAACCAAAAGGCGCTGTTTTTCTGTTCGGCGGGGAATTTGCAATTGTATTTGAAGCGATTTTCCTGGCGTTTCAGAACATAGAGATGCAACTCGAAGGCGCCATAGAACAGGAAGACGCAGACGGCATTTACGGCGTACAACCACGAGATCCAGCCGAGGCTCAGCGTCTGCATCGTCGCGACCGGGGGAATGATCCAGGCCCAATAGGCGATCGCAGACACCGCAAAAATGAGATTCCAGGGAAGGAAGTAGTGCGGCAGCCATTTCAGGATAGCCGTCAGTTGCGGGGGCAAGACGAAAAGCGGCGCGGTTTCGACCGGCTGGTTCGGCGCCCAATCGCCGCGCTTGTTACGCTTGCCGAAGTTCAGATCATCCATTGGCATCTCCTCCGGGCGCCTGATGTCTCGGTGCCCGCACACATTTTTAGTAAAGGTGAGCGCGGCTCACGCGCCTTGATCCGATGCGGCTCCTTGCGCGCCGGATCTTCTCCTGACGCAAAAGTTAGCAGGGTGCGTTTCGAACGGCGAAGGCTTCTTTGATCTAATTAGATCAAAGCCCTTCCTTGGTGATGGTGATGAAGTGGATCGGGCTCCGGTCCGGCTCGATCTCGGTCAAGCCGATGCGGCGCAGGATATGGTCGAGCGCCCTCCGCGCCTGAGCTTCCGGCGCCTGGTCAAGTACCACATCCATGATGCCGTCCTTCAGGGCCGCGCGGGTATAGTCCGTCAATTCATGTCCAACGAAGAAGACGTTGCCGCCGCGCGGATGGCGGCGAAGCACTTCGATCAGGGCGGAATTGGCGCCGCCGGCATTGTAGAGGCCGGCAAGGCCGGGATACATCTCCAGGGCCGACCACAAGAGATCGGCGCTGGCCCGCTCCTCATCGCCACCGAATCCTAGCCATTCGAAATTGGAGGCGCCGGGATGATCGCGAAAATAGTCGGAAAAGCCGCGGATCCGGTCGCGATGCACCTGATAGATGGGATGGCAGATCGCAACCACAGGCCCGGCTCGAACGGCCATTCGGCTGATATAGAGCGCAGCTGTCCGGCCAGCGGCATTGTTGTCGATGCCGACGAATTCTCCGACGCGGTCGGAAGCGCGGGTGACGACGTGGACCACGGGCAGGCCTTGCGAATTTACCTTTTCCACCGCGGCGCTGATCACCTGGCTGCTCGGCACGGCAAGAATCAAGCCGGCGCGTGAAAGGTCGGTGGACAGGATGCGTCGGGCAATTCCCTCCGGATTCATCTCGTCGGTGAAACTTCGGTGCACGACGACCAAGGGATCGAGGGTTGCCGCAATCCTTTCGAAGGCGTGGGAAAGGCGACGATAGAAGCTCGTTTCCGGACGAACCATCAGCACTTCGATCCGGAGCAGGCCGCGATGGGCGTCGGGAAGCTTGCGTGGGTAATCGAGGCGACGCGCGGCGGATATGACCTTCTCGACCAGTTCCGGCCGAACGCCCCCGCGTCCGTTCAGGACCCGCTCGACCGTGGCCGTTCCAACGCCGGCGTGGCGGGCGATATCCCGATAATTCGGCTTGCTCACTTCCAAGTCCTTCGGATGCTAACGCGATGTGGTTGATCCTATGGGCAATCTGTCGTTCTTCATACACCTGAGCCCCAAGACTCGCAGAGCTTGTAACGTGGGTGCAGCCGATCTATGGTTTTTCCCAGTTCAGCATGAGATTGCAGGCAGTATTTCACCATTAAACCGGACGCGAGAATTTTGTCCTCCGGCCGGGTCGAAGGAGCTGAGCAATGAAAATTCTCATGGTTCTCACATCGCATGATCAGCTGGGAAATACCGGCAAGAAAACCGGCTTCTGGCTCGAGGAGCTCGCCGCCCCTTACTTCGTTTTCCGTGACGCCGGGGCCGAGGTCGTGCTCGCGTCGCCGAAAGGAGGCCAGCCTCCGCTCGATCCGAAGAGCAATGAGCCGGCGTTTCAGACGGACGATACGAGGCGATTTGAAAAGGACCCGGCCGCGACGGCTGCGCTTGCCAATACGTTGCGACTGTCCGATATCGACCAGGCCGATTATGACACCGTGTTCTTCCCCGGTGGCCATGGCCCGCTTTGGGACCTGACGAACGACCGCAATGCGCACGCGCTGATCGAGGAGACGCTTGCGGCGGGAAAGCCGCTGGCGCTCGTTTGCCACGCGCCGGGAATCCTGACCAATGTCAAGGCGCCAGACGGCGGCCCGATCGCGAAGGGGCGGACGGTGACCGGCTTTACCAATTCCGAGGAGGCGGCCGTGCAGCTCGTCGAGGTCGTGCCCTATCTGCTCGAAGACGTGTTGAGGGGGCAGGGGGCGAAGTTTTCGGCGACCGAGGACTGGGCCGTGCATGTCGTCCAGGACGGGCTGCTGATCACCGGACAGAACCCGGCATCGTCGAAGCAGGCCGCACGGCTGCTGCTCAACGCAGTGGGGGAGCAGGCGGCTGCATGACGCGAACGGGGAAGCGTATTTGCGGTGCGGTGCAGTTCGGACGTGAGTGATTTTTTCTTAAAGAAAATTTCGGCTCACTGTCGGATCGGCGAAGACTTGTCCGTCCTTAGCTCGTTCATTCCGTCCAGACAAGGATCACCACTATGCCAAGCACCATACGACTGCACCGCGTTTTCGCCACGAGCCCGGAGAAGGTCTATCGCGCCTTCATCGAGGCAGATGCGCTCGCAAAATGGCTTCCGCCGAACGGCTTCCTCTGCACAGTGCATCACCTGGAGCCGGCCGTCGGCGGCACCTTCAGAATGTCTTTCCGTAACTTCACCACTGGCAATAGCCACGCCTTCGGCGGCGAATTTCGTGAGCTCGTCCCGGGCGAACGCGTGCGTTATACGGACAAGTTCGACGACCCGAACCTGCCGGGCGAAATGGAAGTCACGGTGACGCTGAAGAAAGTCTCGGTCGGCACTGAGGTGGATATCACCCAGGCCGGCGTGCCCGATCTCATCCCGCCCGAAGCCTGCTATCTCGGCTGGCAGGAGTCGCTACGCAATCTGGCTAGGGTCGTCGAGCCCGACATCAACGAATAATGCAATTGCGCGAAACTTGACGAGCGGCGGCGCGCAGGCGCTTGCCGCCGCTCTGCCCTTCATTCCACAAATATTCCGTGGTGGGGGCGGAGATCGCATGGGCTGGGGGCGTGGTCGGCCGCAGTCAGCCGAAGTTGCTAAGCGTAATCCGCGCTTTGCTTGATCGAGCCGATCGTCTCGCGTGCGGGCAGCAGCGAAGACAGCCAGAGGGAATAGGTCAGGGATATACCCGTCGACCACAGGATCATCGGCAGTGTCATCACTTCGGAGATCAGTTTGGCCAGTTCCGGCGGATCGATCTCCCAGGAGAACAACGCGGCGGCCGGCTCCGGCTGACGGGTCTCCGTGCTTGCTTTCTGCATGTCTTCGAGCACGGACGCAGTGGCGGGTTGTTCGGCTGCTGACGGGTTCTGAACTGGAACGATGGCGGTTTTTCCATTATTTTCGGCTTCGCCGGACATTGGGAGCTCCTTGTTTGGCTTCGTTGTAGAAAGCCGATCCCCAGCTAGAAGTTTCATGACATGTCGATGAAATGATCGGCGTGGACTCAGCCGTGCTGACCTGATCGATCGAGGAAGAGTGGAAACGCTCTGAAGCTTGAGCCTGCGCTTCACCAACGCCTCGCGCCGCCGTCACACCCCATTGCTCATTACGATCGACGTCTGCGATTTCAGCCTCGGCAATCGCCGTCGCGCGCGTGCCGCGCTGACAAGAGGCCTTCTCTCGTAGCGAATTCGAGGAGAAATTAACCGTCGCAAGAAAATCGTCTTTTATTTCATAGTATATATGTTAACACTTTATTAGGAGTGGGGAGTATTCCGGTTCTGAATCAAGAAATATGGTGTTTGCCTCGACAATACCGGGGCGGCGGCGTGTTCCTTCGTGTCGTCTTAGCCTTAATATTCTTAAATCGGTTCCGGATTACCTGTTTTGAGTCATGGGGGTATTTTAATGGCTACGCAAAGCACCGGCGGTGGCAGCACGACTTCTTTCACCAATGCGCCACAGGCGAAGGATGACTCTTACATCTGGACGGAAGATCAGCTGCTCAGTCTTCAGCTCTACAATGCGGCCACCAAAACGATAACCCTTGACGTGATGTCGAATGATCTTGGCGGGAATGCCAAATCCCTCTTCTCGGTCGATGACGGAGATGGCAATCCAATTACAACTGATTATGAGCTTATTTCGAAAGACGTCGGAGCGAATGGGGCATCTGCCTGGGAGACGACCCTGCTCGGCAATTGGGTCAGGATCAACAATGGAAAGATTGAATACCGCATTAGCGATGGAAGCGGCATCGCGGGCTCGGGCGCGGATATCAATACGCTGTCTGCCGGTGAAATCCTCAAAGATAGTTTTGTCTATGCGATACGGCTCGGCAATGGCACGCTGAGCGAGGCCAATGTCTCGATCTCACTCACCGGCGCCAACGATGCGGCTGCGATCGTCGTCGATGCGACGGTGACCGACGACCGGGCGACGGTCGAGGCGGGT
>NZ_NWSZ01000056.1:0-10706 GCF_002531885.1 Rhizobium sp. L9
GCCCATGACGATGAAGATGGGAAGCGCCATGCACAAGGAAACGAAGACCGGTAACCACTGCACGCCAGTTAGCACCGCCCATTCGTTCAGACGAAAGCAATAGGCCAGCCAGATCGTCAGGACACAAAGACCGGAATCTACCAGCAAGGCGAGAGCGCGTTTGGCAGCACGCGGCATGGCCAGCAGAGGGGCGACGAGCGCCTGCATCGGCACCAAGAACCATCTCGAGCGTGGCGTCTCAGTGGGGGTATTTTCAGGCATTGCTTCCCAGCGTCTCGCGGATCAATCAGACAACCACCTTCTTGTCATTTTCTGCAACGAGCGCAACTGAAATAATCGGAAATCAAAGCCTTCCGCACCGCTTATCTATCAGAAGTTGCTGCCCTGTAATCTCAGGTCGGGTGCACCAGGATAGACATTTATTGCCGGCCCTTTTCAGCAATAAAAACCACAGCAAATGGCGCGCCGGTGGGCGCTTAACAGCGTTCGATAATTATATCACTATCACGAAATGGACGAGAGGCCGGAGCGACATCGCTCGTATGGATATGGAGCCTTCATCCTGTAGCGACGACTTATTTGGTTGCTACATGGCACCGTGATTGCTAGTTAGCCTTCCCTGACAACCTGCGAGGCAAATTCTTGGCAGTACTGAGAAAGCTCTATTCGGTATTAGATGCTCGCGAGCGCCTGCGGGCCGCGATGATATTTTCGTTGATGGTAATGTCTGCTTTTCTTGAAGTTGCGGGTGTGGCTAGCATATTGCCATTTATCGGCGTGTTAGCAAACCCTGATATAATTCAAACCAATCATTTTATCTCACTCGCTTATCAAACATTTGCTTTTAAGGACACGCGCACCTTCCTGATCGCATTGGGCGTGGTGATGCTCGTTTTCTTGCTGTTCAGCCTCAGTCTACGTGCATTGACGGTTGTCGCCATACAACGTTTTTCAGTGATGCGAATTCACGCAATATCGATGCGTCTCCTTAAGACCTATATGGCCCAGCCCTATGAATTCTTCCTGGAGAAAAACACATCGAGTTTGTCGAAATCGCTGCTGTCTGAAGTCCAGGAGGTTGCCGGCAACGTTATGCTGCCTGGTATGCGCGCTCTTGCGGGGATAGTCGTTTCCACTGCAATCGTGGTTCTGCTGATTGTTGTCGAGCCAGCGACATCTGGCGTCTTGGCCGGCTCTTTTGGACTGAGCTACATTGCAATCGACGCGTTCACACGGCAACGCGTTAAGTATTCTGGCGAACGACGCCTTAAAGCCAATGATGCCCGGTTCGTTGTTGCCGCAGAGGCGCTGCAAGGCATCAAGGAACTGCGGTTGCTCGGGCGGGAAGAGGAGTATTTGTCTCGATTCGGAGTGCCATCCAAAGCCTATGCCCACCATCAATCAATGACGATGATTACTCGCGAACTTCCGTTCTACTTTATTCAAGCTGTTGCGTTCGGATCCATGCTTGGCGTACTGCTTTATTGGATAGCGCGTGGGGACAGGGTTGACGAAATACTCCCTCTGATGAGCTTCTTCGCTTTTGCCGGCTATCGGCTGCTTCCGGCGTTCCAGGATGTGTTTCGCAGTGTTGGACAGGTGCGATTCGCTCTCCCTGCACTTGATGAGTTGCTGCGCGATCTGTCTCTAAAGCAGAATAGTCTTCCAATAGGCGCTCGGCCGGACCAGCCATTGCCATTCCGAAATGTAGTTCGCTTCGAGAATGTCGATTTTCAATATCAGTCTGCAAAATCGAAGACCGTAAGCAATATTAGTCTGAACATTCCTGTTAATAGTACCGTCGCATTTGTTGGACAAACAGGCGCGGGCAAAAGCACGATTGTTGATCTTTTTCTCGGTCTTACGACGGCGACGTCCGGACGCATAACTGTAGACGGCGTGCCTCTGGACATGCGCAATATCCGCGCATGGCAGTTGAATTTGGGATATGTGCCTCAACAGATCTTTCTCGCAGACAGCACGGTCTTGGCCAATATCGCATTCGGTGTTCCTCGTTCGGAAATTGATAATGAAGCGGCGAAGCGGGCGGCTACGCAGGCGCACATCCATGACTTCATCGTGAACGAACTTCCTAATGGCTACGACACGATCATTGGCGAGCGGGGAACCCGTCTTTCCGGAGGACAGCGGCAGCGCTTGGGCATCGCGCGTGCCTTGTATAGAGACCCTCAGGTGGTTGTCTTTGATGAAGCGACTAGTGCGTTGGATACCCAGACAGAGGCGGCGGTAATGAAAGCGATATCTGAACTCGGGAAGCACAAAACGATTGTCATAATAGCCCATCGCTTGATGACGGTACGCAACTGTGACCAGATCGTCCTTCTGGATCGTGGCCGGCTTGTCGCGCGAGGTTCATACGAAACTTTGCTAGAGAATGAGGAACTCTTTCGAGACCTCGTACAAGCGTCACCGCAAGGAATGCCGCTGCAATGAAATCAGCCGAATATCGCATGATAACACGATTTAAAAAACTCCTTCAGACGCTTCGTTGGCTCACACCGATGGCCGGAGGTCCTGTCGCTGCGGCGCGCACGATTATTCGGCGAAAAAGAAATCCCCTCGGCCTGCTCGAGGTGAAGTATGACGGGAAGCCGCTGTTTTTCAGGGGCATAGACAGCAATGCCATTGTGGAGGTACTCCACGAGCGCGAATATGCATTTCTGGACGCTGATCTGCTGTCTGCCGAGGCGCCATGCGTGCTGGACGTAGGCGCTCATATCGGCACCTTTGCTGCTTGGGCTCTCAAGGTCAATCCTCAAGCTAACATTCTAAGTGTTGAGGCCGATATCCATACCTTCGCCGTGGCGACAAAAAACGCCAGTTCTCGTTATGCGAATTGGCGCGTAGTCAACTTCGCAGCCTCTGGTTCTGACGGAAAGCGGTTACGCTTTTCGACCGCAGGACCTTCGATGAGCCACCGGGTTTCCTCTGAAGGTGATTTGGAAGTCCAAACGATAACGCTTCAAACTCTGATGGACAGTATCGGCAACCGAACGGAGGTAGATATCCTAAAGATCGACATTGAGGGTTCCGAAGAAGATTTCCTGTGTGCAAAGCCGGAATTGCTCGCGTCGGTAAAGTGCCTGGTTATCGAACTCCATCCGGCTATCTGCGATACTGAACGCGTTCGAAAGGCGATTTCCAGTCATTTCAAAATGGTGACCGAGGTGCTGGGCCGTCGATCGGACAAGCCGCTTCTGTTGTGCCGGAAGTAAGAGTTGCGGGGAAACATGCGCGAATTTCAAGACGGAAGTGGCCTCGTTGGGTTTGATATCCCTACCTTTCGGCGCCTGTTGCATATGCTCAAGCGTGCCGGAACCATCAGCACGTTGAGATGCCTTGAATATGAACGCTTGAAGTTCCTGGGCCTTGAGGGATTGGTGTTGGATTTTGGTGGTGGTAGCCGAACCAACTATAGCCAGCACGTCAAAGAATGGATTAAGCCCGGCGCTCCCTTCGAGTACGAGTCCGCAAATATCGACCCTAGCACCGAACCAACGTATCTCGTTGAGCCTGATGGTCCCTTGCCTTGCGCCGATCACCGCTATGATGCCGTCGTGTCGTTCAATACTTTCGAACATGTCTATCAGGGAAAAGAAACGCTGATCAAACTCCAGAGGGTATTAAAGAAGAGCGGACGTCTACATTTTATCGTACCGTTTATCTTTCGAGTTCATGGTCATCCCAGCGACTACATCAGGGGAACGCCAGCTTATTGGCAAACGTTGCTCGACGAGTGCGGCTTCACGCTTATATCCACAACTGCCCTGCTTTGGGGGCCGTACTCGACGGCATGCAGCGTTACGGGGCTGCCTGGCCCCTTCAAGCGCACGCGCACTCGTATTGCCTTAACAATCGACTACCTACTTGCACGTTGGAAGTTCCGGAAGGGTGGAGAAGCTAAGTTCAACCAAGACCATCCCGCTGTTAGATGTGCCCTAGGCTACCTCATCAGTGCGAGAAGGGAGTGAACATTCTGATTAGGATGGAGGCTATCTCCATGCAGATTGGAAACGAGACAATCTTTGGTGGAGCGGAGACGAACGGATGCCGCAAATAATCGAATCCAACGCTGTGCAGATGCTGCTTGTTTCGTTTGGCGGGGTCATCGCATACGGAATTTACAATTTTCGTCCATGGCTTCTTGCTCTCGCCGGCGTGGTCGTGGCGCTCCTGATCCACTTCAGCTTTCTGTTTGATGTCGGCGAAGTCTATAGTTATTCCGACTTCTATAAGAGAGCTTTTTGGTATTTTGGCGATGACGTAACTACTTGTCTGGCAGCGGTTTACATATGGTCGCTCCTTTCTCGTCGCCCCAAGTTGGGATGTGTCTTGGCGACTGCAATCCTCCTCTCGGGGGGGAGAATTGGCATAGTATTGGTGATCATACAGATTGGTTTATTGTATTTCGGGCCGAATTTGCATTATCGCGGTCTCTTCACGACGGTAGCTCTCACAATAGCGACGGCTATACCCGTGTATTATTCTTCCGTCCTCGTTTCGCCGACTATGATTTCGGTTGGAAATGAGGTTGCGTATCAACTTGGCAGCAATAAGACTTGGTTTCAAAAGACAACGAACGGAGCTGATTGCATCGGTGACAATTGCTTTGAATACAAAATCAAAAGGCCCTTGCGCATCCGAATCTATGGTGCCGTCGCGGGGCTGTGGATGACGCTCGACGGCGGCTATCCGGGATCGAGATTCCCCAACACGCCAGAGAAGCTAGCTAACCTCATGACGGAAGCGAATCCTTGGGGGCTAAACGACAGGCTCGACATAACACGGGAAGATTGGCTTATGGTCGGCACTATCCAGTCTCCGTATCTTCAGTTTGGCGCCGGGTATGGTCCCTTCTTTCTGATCGCAGCCATGAGCATAATTGGCCTAATTTGTGTTGTCGGCTTCCGAAACCTGCTCGCGCAGCCCGGAGAATCAGGTTCCGCGTTCGCGATATTCTTCATAGTGAACGCCATATTCAACCAGACCCAGGCCTGGCTATTGCCTGGTCCAATCCTCTTCGTCATGGCGTTGTGCGGAACTAACATGATTGTGCAACCTTTTTTGACCAGCAGGCGGTCTGGCAATCAGGCCCAGCCCGTCGCCGTGGCAAACGGTTAGGCCTATCGACGGCCACCGGGTACCCTACCTCGTATGCTCGGATTCCGAAAGAGTAACCGAATGGCTCCGCTGATCACCATTGGCATCACGTCCTTCAATGCCGAGAGGCATATTGCCGGTGCCATATCTTCGGCCGTTGCTCAGAGTTGGGAGCCACTGGAGATCGTTGTCGTTGATGATAGATCGAGCGACCAGACGTTCGAGTTGGTAGAGCAGATCGCCAAGAAACATCCACAGCTTCGGCTGTTCCGTCAGTCTCATAATTCAGGAGTAGCTGCGGCTCGTAATCGAATAATAGCAGAAGCCAGAGGCGATTTTCTTGCGTTCTTTGATGACGATGATATGAGCGATCCAGAAAGAGTCGCCAAGCAATACCGGCGGATTGTCGAGTATGAAGCCAGAATTCCTGAAAGGGTACCGTTAGTCTGTCACACAGCCAGGAGGCAGATAGCCCGCGATGGCACTGAACGCGTAGAGCGAACGATGGGATGCTCCCAGGAAAGGGAGGCGCCTCATGGTCTGGCCGTTGCGGGGCGGCTCTTGTGGGGCGAGCCGGTCGAGGATGGCTACGGCGCGGTCGCTACGTGCTCTCAGATGGCAAGGACTTCGACTTACATAGAGCTTGGCGGATTTGATCCTGCCTTCCGTAGGTCCGAAGACATGGAATTCTGCGTGCGCGTGGCAAGAGCGGGCGGTCACTTTATTGGGATCGCTGAACCGCTCGTGACCCAGACGCTGACATACAGCTTCGATAAGTCGCTCGATAAGGAGCTCCATTACAAGCTCCAGGTCATCGACAAGCACGAGACTGCATTCAAAAACAAGGAACACTATCGCTTTTCGAGGGAATGGATGAAAACAAAGTATCTGTGGTTACGAGGCGACCAGCCTGCCTTTATCCGCAAACTGATGATCAGCGCCATAACCCATCCATTTTTGACGTGGTCCCGCCTGTGGTATGCACTGCCGCAGCTTGATAGCAACCGTAGTTTTTCCCTGTTCCATCGCAAGTGACATCCATGCACCAGAGCGAGCGCGTCACCGTTGGCATTACCTGTTACAATGCACGCGACACCATCGGCAAAGCTATCAGGAGCGCCCAGTCGCAGGATTGGCTCGATCTCGAAATCCTCATCGTCGATGATGCGTCAACAGACGGATCGGCCGAGTATGTCGCATCTTTGACTGCTGATGATCCCAGGATCCGCCTCATTAGTCACCGCGAAAATGGGGGCGCTGCCAAGGCAAGAAACACCATCATTGAAGCAGCGACCGGAGACTTCATCGTTTTCTTCGATGATGATGACGAGAGCGCCGCCAAGCGGGTAATGCTGCAGGTTGCCGCGATAAAGTCGTTCGAGGCTTCGAACGGATCTCGGGCGGTTGCGTGCTATGCCGCAGGGGAGCGGATTTATCCCAACGGCCATCTCAAACCCCTTCCCGCTATCGGGTCCACGGGGACCACACCATGCGGAAAGGACGTCGCGGATTATCTCCTCTTTTATAGGCGGAGGCCGGATTACTTTTATGGTTCGGGCACCCCCACATGTGCGCTGATGGCTAGGCGAGAGCTGTTCCTGAAGCTCGGCGGCTTTGACGCGTCGTTAAAGCGCGTTGAGGATATCGATTTCGCCATTCGTCTCGCGCTCGCGGGCGGCTGTTTTATCGGGACGGCCGAAAAGCTGTTCCTGCAGCACTCAACCCAGGGATCCGACAAGTCGCCAGACGCAAATCGCACTGCCGAGATCGCAGTCGCAAAAAAACATCAGGGATATTTGCGGTCTATCGGCAAATATCATTATGCCAGCCATTGGCCGAATCTGAGATATCACCATTTCAAGCGGCAGTACTTTCGGTTCGTTGTCCAGTTCCTCCTTATCTCCACAAGAAATCCTATTCTCGCCACCTCACACCTTTTGGCAACAGGGCCGAAACGCCTTCGTCATGAGAGGCGCATGAATAAAAGGAATATACAATGAGGTTGTTATTTGTCGCCCGCGCGATGCATAAGATGGCTGGTGGTCTTGAGAGGATGATCGTGACCATCATGAACGAGATGGTCCGTCGCGGACACCAAGTGGCCCTTCTGAGCTGGGACCGAGACGATGCGGAAGCTTTTTATCCGATGGCCTCGGAAATAGGCTGGTACAAGCTACACACGGGCGATGCCGCTCGGAAGGCGAATGTTTTGACGCGCTTGCAGCGCGTGCCGAAGATTCGCAGATCCGTTTCCCAGTTCTCTCCGGACGTCATCATTTGTTTTCAAGGCGGCCCGTTTCGGGCTATGCTGTCCTATACAGCCGGAATGGGAATCCCTCTGATCGCGGCCGAACGTACAGCGCCCACGCTTTATGAATATGCCAACAGCGCGTGGAGCAAACGAAAAGAACATTTCAGCTTTCATTTCGCAAAACGCATCACAGTGCAATTCGACCGATATCGGGATTACTACCCGAAGGCTCTTCATGAACTAATCGTCGAGACGCCCAATCCGGTCTCCGAGGCTCATGAATTTGCCGTCGCTGGGGCCGCAAACCGACAGGGCCGCTTCACGCTGCTCTCGGTCGGCCGACTGAGCTATCAAAAGAATTATCACGCTCTGCTGCAGGCCTTCTCAATCGTCGCAGATCGGTTTGTAGACTGGGATCTGAAAATCGTCGGTGAGGGCGAGAACCGGATGTCCCTCCAAGAGATGATCGATAGCAGCCCCAACCTGCGGGGACGCGTATTTCTGACAGGCACGACCTCGGACGTGGCGTCAGTTTATATCTCATCCAATCTGTTCTGCCTGCCGTCCAGGTGGGAAGGTTTTCCAAATGCTCTGGCCGAGGCTCTTGCGCACGGCCTGCCTTCCGTAGGCTATGGCGATTGCGCAGGAGTCTGCGATTTGATACAGCACGGCGGAACAGGTTTGCTGGCTGAGGGGAACGGTTCGCCTGACAGCCTTGCGAAAGCATTGGGCGACTTGATGGCTGATCATGTCCGGCGGGCCGAAATGGGCGGCAATGCACGCCTTTCAATGCGTCGATACCTGCCCTCAGCCTGCTTTGATCGCTGGGAGAATGTCCTGAAGCAAGCGGCCAGTTGATGAAATTTTTGTTTTGCATCAAATCAGTGACCACGCTTGGTGGCGGCGCCGAGCGTGTTTTTGCGGAAGTGGTGAACGGTCTTCACCATCGCGGTCACGACGTCTCGATTCTGACGTTGGATGGTATATCGGCATCTTCCTTTTATCCCCTAAACTTGGAGATAAAACGACATGCGCTAAAGATCCGCGGCTTGATGCCGCTCCCGCTTATCAGGCTGCGGCGACGTATCCGCGAATTGGCTCCCGATGTTGTTCTGGCATTCATGCCATCGAGTTACACACCAATCGCTTTCGCGTTAATGGGATCTGGCCTGCCCATTATAGCCAGCGAGCATAATGTGCCTGCTCGCTACAACGGGACGCCCCTCAAGTGGATGCTGCTCAAATTGTCCGCTCCATTTGTTAAGAGGTTTACAGCTGTTTCAAGCCAGATGAAACAGCTGTATCCGCCCGCGATCCGCGCCAAGATGGACGTGCTACCCAATCCGACCGGGTGGTCTGCTGATCGGCAGGCTGACGTTGTTGGCATGGAGTCGGCGCGTACCCTCCTCGCAGTCGGGCGACTTCATCCGCAGAAGGATCATATGACACTGGTACAAGCCTTCGCCTTGATCGCCAGCGATTTTCCAGAGTGGACATTGAAAATCGTCGGAGATGGCGACGAGAGAGCGGCGATAGAGGCAGAGGTAAAGCGCCTAAGATTATCGGATCGCGTGCTCATCCCTGGCAGCACGCCGGATATCTCCTCCGAATATAGCACAGCGCAGCTCTATGTGATCTCATCTGCCTATGAAAGCTTTGGCCTGGCGACTGTGGAAGCGCTGGCTCACGGACTGCCAGCGATCGGTTTCAGTGACTGCGCTGGTACGAACGAGCTCATCAGAAGCGGAGAAAACGGTCTCCTCGTGGATTCTCTGCCTACAAAAGCGATCGCCCTAGCCGCCGGCTTGCGACAGCTCATGCAGGACGGCGAGCTTCGCCTTCGCCTGTCGAAGTCCGCCAAAGTCGCCCATGCCGGCGCGGCTCTGGAAGAGGTGCTCGACAAATGGGAGGCCATCAGTTTCCAATCGTTCACGGCCTCATCTGGAAAATTGCCGGGCAGCCGCAGATGGTGACCATGTGTAAACTGGCAATCGTTTCAGCCCCTCGGAGTGAATAAGCTTGAAGGTGCTCTTCTTTGTAACCGAGGATTGGTACTTCCATTCTCATCGCCTGCCGCTGGCCGTCGCCGCGAAAGCAAAAGGTTGCGAGGTGGTTGTAGCAACGAGAGTGACGGATCATCGGGATGAAATTGAAAAACAGGGGATTCGCGTTGTGCCTCTGAGGCAGCTTGTCCGGTCAAGCCTGAACCCGTTTCGGGAACTTGGTGCGATCGCGGAGCTCTATTCGGTTGTAGCGCGCGAAAAGCCTGATGTAATTCACAACGTTGCAATGAAGCCGGTCATGTATGGCAGCATCGTCGCCATGTGGACAGGCGTCTCCAGACGAATAAATGCGTTGGGTGGCCTGGGGTTTGTATTTTCATCCCAAAACCTAAAGGCGAGAATTCTAAGGAAATTTATAGTTTCGGTCTTTCGCTACCTGCTCAACAGGAAGGGTACGGCTGTCATTGTCCAGAACAGGGAAGACTTCGACGTCGTGACCCGTGCATGTGCCGTCGATGAGGCTAGAGTCCATCTTATCCACGGCGCCGGCGTCGATTTGGACGTTTATGTGCCCACGCCGTTAGTCACGATTGACCCTATAGTGATGCTTGCATCCCGGATGATCCGGGACAAGGGGATAGGCGAGTTCGTCGAAGCGGCGAAGTTGTTGCGGGCCGAGGGCGTGAATGCACGCTTTGTGCTGGTAGGGAAACCGGATAGCGAAAATCCCGCATCGGTACCTGAAAGCGAATTGGCGCGTTGGGTTTCCGAAGGTGTTGTTGAGTGGTGGGGTCACCGTGAGGATATGCCCCAGACGCTTGCGCAAGCTTCGATCGTTTGTTTGCCGAGCTATTATGGGGAAGGCGTGCCTAAGGTTCTCATCGAGGCCATGGCTTGCGGCCGCCCGATCGTCACCACTGATATGCCCGGATGCCGCGAATTGGTCGTCGATAGCAAAGCTGGGCTGCTGGTCAAACCTCGTGATATCGAGAGCTTGACCGCTGCGCTGAGAGCGCTCTTACTCGACCATGGAAAGTGCGAAGCGCTTGGAGAAGAAGGACGTAAGCTTGCGTCGACAAAGTATTCCCTACCTATAGTCGTCGAGGGGGTGCTGGATCTTTACGGCTTAGCCCCTTGACGCCTGTCAGAGGGCGGTCAAAAGCAAGCAAACGATCAAAGAAGCGGGCCGCTCACCTCGTTCGAAGGGTGAAACCCGTATCTATGTCGAGAAGAAACGGTCGGCAGGGAGCCGAGAAAGGTGGGAATGCGCTACTTCATTACAGGTACTGCCGGCTTTATCGGTTTTCATCTGGCTAGGCGCCTGTTGCAGG
>NZ_NWSZ01000057.1:0-9419 GCF_002531885.1 Rhizobium sp. L9
AGCTTTAACCGATCTGCTTTGCGCGACCGGAATACGAAGACAGTTCCAGTGAATGGGTCTTTGTGTAGCTCGTTCTTGACCAGTGCCGCCAAGCCATCATGGCCTTTGCGAAAGTCGACTGGCTTGGTCGCCACCATGATCCGCACGCGGTTGGATGGAAAGATCATGCGGGAGCCGCACAGGCACGCGCGACAGCGGCGATCCGAGCGGCAGACGCACCTTCTTCCAGACGAATGGTGACGGAACCGACGATGATCTCGGCGCGACTGGCTTTCTTGATCGGCGGCTCCGAAACGGGCGGATCAACGATTACCGCTGCAAACTCCATCGGGTCTTCGGGTGCGGGCAGAAGCAACTTACCCTGCCGCGCCATCGTTCTCCAAGTGGAGAGGTGGTTCGGCTTCAACCCATGCCGCTCTGCGACCTCACTTACCATCGCGCCGGGCCGAAGGCTCTCCGAAACGATCTGCGCCTTCACGTCATCCGGCCAATGCCGGTGAACCTCACGTCCAGACTTCCTGGTTGTGAGAACCTCCAATGTAGTCTCCATGGAGAAACTCCCGTTGCTCGTCCATGGAAAGGCGATCACAGATCATGGCAGGAAAGACAACGTGGGAGCGGAGCACCGGTTACATTTTATCGACGAAGCTGAGCGCTACGCCCGTCGCCGATCGGCCGCCCTTCGGACGATTGCGCGACGTGCTGTCTAGCACCTTCGGCGGCAAATCGAAGGGTGCTGGGGGACCACAATTGCTCCGCACCGCAACCCGCCGCTACCGCCGCAAATACAGCAACCTAAAACCGTCGGAGCGAACTCAAAACTGGATAAAACTTGGGGGCAAGGTCAGCGGCCTTCCCCGGATGGATACCTTTGAAAAGCCTCTTTGGTGGCTGTTGAACTTATTCGGGCTCGGGCGGATCTTACTCAAGCAGGAACCTTGGTCAGGAACCGGATTGTTGTAGCAACCCATGTATTTTAGGTGCGTTGGAGGACATCATACGGGAAGCTTCCTCAACCAATATCTCCCTGAACCAGATGCTCCCTGGATCGGCATTATGGAGCGCTGGCCATTGAACAGCTTCTGTGAAGACGGGGAGCGGTAACGGAAGGTTGATGATCCGCAAAGGGAAAGTACTTTCGTAATGCTCGACTAAGCGAAGCGGTAGGTTAGCTATGCGGTTCGTGCCACGCAGGACTGGTGGTATTAAGCTAAACCCTTGCACGACGACCTCCACCCGCCTCTGAATACCATTCTCGAGCAAGAACCAGCCCTCGACCGATGGCTTCAAAAAGCGCCCAAACGCGGCAGCGACGTGTCCCGTGGAGACATATTGCTCGATCGTCAGCGCTGAAGGTAGGTCCACATTTGTCGAACAGGCTACACATACAAACTTCTCTGTGAACAGTTTTGCGCTCGGGTGTGCTCCCGAGAGAAAAAATTCAGGCACGATGAGGAAGTCGACGTCACCGCGGCTAAGCATCTCGTACGGATCACTATCCAAAGGCAGCAACTCAAAGCTGACTGCGGGCGCTTCTCGAGCAACTCGCTCAATGATTTTATTGAAGTATATCAGCATCATGAAATCGGACAGAACTATTCTAAAGCATCTGTCAGACTTCGACGGGTTAAACGGCTCCCAAGAGATGATTGAGCATTGTACCTGCAAGAGAGTTTCACGCACTGCCGAGGCAAGTCCTTCGGCACGGGGCGTCAGCCGAAGTTCTCGACCATTCATTGTAAACAATTCGTCGCGGAAATAGTCCCGAAGCCTACCAATGGCGGCACTCATTGCTGGTTGACTTAGATTGATACTACGTGCGGCAGCCGTTAGGTTGCGCTCGGTCGTGAGCGCATCCAATGCAACGAGCAGGTTTAGATCAAGGCCCTTGAAACGCATCTTTAGTCACATCCAAACAACGGATATTTTATATCCAAACAATCGATTTTTCCAGTACAGAACCTTCCAGCATAGATCCAATGAAGGTTCGTCAAAAAGGCTTAGGTTAGTTTGGTGATCAATTAAGTAGGCCGCATAGTTACGATAGACGTTATAGTTGCAGGTAATCCACTTTAAATATCGAATGGCACCTTAGCAATAGGCGATGTGGAGCGGCGTCACCGAGCGACATGAAATGCTAGTGAACGGATGGGCGGAAGTAGGTTCATCATATCGCGATACCGGAGAGGCTTTGCCGTACGCTGGCTATCGACTGGCGGGCTCCTTCTGTTTGGAAGCATGTTCAAGATATTGGTGGCGTGCCAGTAATTTGTGATGAAAAGATCAACGCGCCTGAAGGCGCTTGAGGAAGAGAACGCCACACTGAAGAGACTGCTCGCCGAGCAGATCCTGGATACGGCCCCACTTCCCGAGCTCCTTAAAAAATAGAAAGGCCCGCCGCCAAGCGCGACGCCGTCGCACGCCAGAAAGCCGTCGTGGGCCTTTCGGAACGAAGTAGGTCGCCCGACTGCCGCCTTGCGTTCTCCGCTATCGAGATGCCGTCATCCGGTCGGCGTCCGCGTTACTCGCCTCGGGATCGTCAAAGCGGTTGCCGTCATTAAAAGCTAAGAATTCGGCCGGACTTGCCTCAATCGTCTTTCATAAGCCTCTATGAAGGCTTCCGGAATCGGGTCGCTAAACAATGGGAAATCAACCGGTTTGCGTAAGCCGGTGCTTGGCCGGATAGTGCCGCCATCGAGCCCCGGCCGCCATCCGGCTCCGAAAAAGAAAGCACCATACCGCGCCGCAAGCATCGGGGTCACAGGATTAAGAAGGCTTAGAAATACGGAAACTTCCGCTGCGCTGACTGAGGTATCTGCCCTTGAAAAAGACGCAACGTCGAAAAAGGCGTCTATGGCGTCCATGGCATCCCAGACGCGCAAGTCCTGCACCGCTTCGGAATATCGTTTAACATTGTGGTTCTGCTCGACTGTCAGCTTGTCGGCCGTCAGCGTCTCGTTACATCCGGCGTACTTGCGCAAAGCCGTTTCGAAAGCACGAATTCTAGCCGCGGTCTGAAGCAGCCCCTCGATCAGAAAATCGTTGTCGTTTGCGCCAAATGGCTTGGCGATGCTAGCCAAATAGTAGCGCAGCACGTTCGTGTCGATATCTGCTGCCACCTCGTCAGCCCACACAGCGTGGTCACGGCTAGTAGAAAATTTCGCGCCTTCGAGCTTATAAAAGTCCTGAATTGCATGGTTGTATGGAATCGCATAACCGCGCGAGAACAAACTAGCAGTAACGCCGATCGTGTAATAAAACCGGTTATCCTGACCCATGAAGAATACGAGTCTCGTGCTCGCGTTGCGCATAGTGTCATCGAGATCTGCGCCATTTTGCTTGCAGAGGCGTTCGATTCCTGTCTCATAGCACCACAATCCTTCAAACCAAGTCATTAAAGTTTGGCCTGCCACCTCCACCGGGGAGTTCAAAGTCACACCACGGTCGAAATGCCGCGACATCGGCAATGCCATCAGTTTTGACCGTAGCCAGTCAAGTTCTTTGCGCTTTATGGATTCCGGCCATCCGCTCGCCTCAATGGCGTGATCGAGCCCCGGAGCAAATTTTTCAAGCTCAAAATGAACCTGTCGAATCGGGCGCAAGATAAGGCTCTGGCCGCATGTCGTGTGAATCGGGTTGCGTAGTAGATTGTGTTGCAGCGCCGAGCCGCAATCTTCGCAAAGGTTACTATCTGTTGGCGCGTTACAAGCTGGACACTCTCCGACCGCGAGTGAGTCTGCGGCGAACTCTTCGCACGTCCCGCAATACAGTTGCTCTCCGTCGCGCAGCTCAACGTAGCCGGACGCTCTTAGTTGGTCGTAGATCGCCAAGCTGCGGTCTTTGTGGTCTTCGCTTGAAGTCCTTACAAATACGTCCGGTTCAATATCAACTGACCGCAGACACTGCAGAATTTCTTCAATGTGCATGTGTGCGACGTCATCAACCGGCCTGCCAAGCTTTCGGGCTTTCACCAGCGTGTAAGTGCCATGTTCGTCCGCACCTGTCACGTGATAGGCCGCGTTGCCTACCATGCGGTGGTAGCGTACGAACACGTCGGCGAGAAGGTACACGCCACCTATATGCCCAAGATGCAGCTTGCCGTTCGGGCACGGCGGCGCCGAGCAGGCAAAAAAAGTATGTTGGTTTGCTCTCAATTCAATCCCACCATATCGAAAGGAACTTTAAGCTGGTTTGAGGGCTGCTATTTTTGATCGCGTGTTTTTGGTGCGGCGCTATATAGACCATCGTGTCCCCACTGACTGCGGAGGTTTCTCCATCGGATTGAAACACGCCGCTGCCCGAGTGACCTGCCACGGTACTTTCACCCAGCAGCGACTAGAGCCCCGGCGGTTTTGAGTACGCCAAGTGGCGCGGTGTGAGCAACCGGCGGAAACGCGAAGCTTTCATCTTGCGCAGCGTTGGAGCCGGTTGCGGCGATGGTCCCGGCAAAGTCTGCCGGGGTTTTGTATCCAAGCGATGAGTGCGGCCGGAAATGGTTGTAATCGTCCGCCCATTCAGCAATGGCGCTGCGGGCATGATCGAGGCCGAAGAACAGGCTTTCATTGAGTAACTCGTCGCGCATCCGACCGTTGAAACTCTCGACATAGCCGTTCTGCATCGGCTTTCCCGGCGCGATGTAGTGCCACTCGACCTTGTGATCCTTCGACCAGGCAAGGATGGCATTCGACGTTAGTTCGGTGCCGTTGTCGGAGACAATCATTCCTGGCTTGCCGCGTCGTTCGATCAGCGTCGTCAGTTCTCGGGCGACACGTCGACCGGAGATGGATGTGTCCGGGATCGCCGCCAGGCATTCGCGCGTTACGTCATCGACGATGTTGAGCACGCGAAACCTCCTTCCGCAAGCGAACTGGTCGTGCACGAAGTCTAGCGACCAGCGGGCATTGGCCTTCGCCTCGACCAGAAATCGGAGCACGCGTGCGGACAGCACGGCGTCTGGCTTTCCGCTTGCGAACGGAAAGACCTTCCTCGCGATAGAGCCGGTAGATGCGATTGACGCCGGACGGCTCTCCGTCCCGCCGAAGCAGGACGAACAGTCGCCGGTAGCCGAAACGCCGTCGCTCATTGGCGAGGTCGCGCAGCTTCGCTCGCAATTCTACCTCCGGCGGTCGGCAGGACCGATATCGCACCATCTTCCGATCCGCAGATATAATCTGGCAGGCCCGCCGTTCCGAAAGACCCATGACGGTCTTCAGATGCGCGACGGCGTCGCGTTTGGCGGCAGGCCCTACCATTTTTTTGCAAGAAGCTCGCGAAGTGCGGCTGCATCCAGCATCTGTTCGGCCAGCAGCTTCTTCAGTCTCGCGTTCTCGTCTTCAAGCGCCTTCAGCCGCTTCGCCTCGGAGACTTCCATGCCGCCGTATTTGGCTTTCCAATTATAAAATGTTGCTTCTGAAATTCCGTGCTTGCGGCAGAGGTCGGCCACCTTCGCGCCAGCCTCCTGCTCCTTCAGCACCGCAATAATCTGCTCTTCCGTAAATCTCTGCTTCTTCATTCATCCGTCCTTTAATGGGCCGGACTCTAATCCATTCTGGAGGAAATTCGCAGTGGCAGGTCATTTGGTCTCGATGTTGCACAAGGAGCCAATTCCAGCGGCCACGAAGTACTTGGTATGCACCCGTGGGAACAACATGGGCGCTTCAATTGAACGGAAACTCAAATTTATGGCTGGCTCTGACAAATTACGGACGATCAGCGATAGTTCGGGTCTCCAGCGGGATTGCAGCATGAGGCCGGCAGTCAATACCAAAGGACATTACTGCGACTTCGCCGAATGCCGGTAATAGACATCCGCCAGAATGTGGTGGTCATGGCGGTAGACTTCGGCCATGATATTATAGAGGCTTGGATCGTGAGCCTCGAAATCTTCTGATGTGGCAATGGTGAGATTGCCTCGGCTGTAAGCCAAGTTCGTATTGAACCAAAATCGCGTGCCCTCGGCCCAATACTCATCGACGTTGTTCTCCATATAGGAACACGCCCAGAGGCCTTTCTCGTAGGCGTGCGAATAGGCACGTTCAACTCGTGCAACGAGATCAGGATCTACCGTGCGCAGCGCGTTGAAAATATTATGTGAGAATTCGTGAACAAGAATGTTCCCGCCGTAATACCGCGTGCCCGGCACGCCCATCAAATTCTCCACAGCTCCCGTCGTGTAGAGCCCGCCCATGCCGCGCGCCCTTTGTGCCCAGTAGTCTCGGGCAGTCATCTTGCCGATCGTGTTGGCGTAATCCCGCCGCTCGTCAGGGGTGAGACGTGGATCATCGGGAAGAGGCTTCTTCCAATCCCGCTGCTCGGGAATATCAGTCGTCGTCTCGTCAATTGCCATGACGCCCACCCGCGCTCCAGCCTGGATTAAAGCATCGCGGACATCACGGCGTTCTGACAACATGTAGAGGACAATGTCACGTGAGATCAATAGTGCCGTGTCTGGAACCTTGTTTGACGAAATAATAGGTATGCCCGCTGCGTCAGCATATTTGGCATAAAAGGGATCCAGATTGAGTGATGTCGGTGGGCTGCGAACTATGAAAGTCTCGAAACTCGATACATCAGCCGCGGACAAAGGCGAGTCAGATAAGACATTCTCAGCGCCGCCGAGTCTGCCTGCGGATGCAGCAAGAAGGTACCCACCGCACAACACCATCCCCATCGAGCATACATCCATCATCGTGACCTCTCGTTAACGGCTGTCTTTCGTGAGACGACGCAACAACCGTGCCAGTCACTAAGTATTTCCTCGGGGGCTCATCGGCGCCGCCGGCTCTGTACCAGACCATGTGCGTGACGATCGGCATCCGGTGACCAGGGTATGACGATCACCTCATACCGTTATCTAGGAGAAAATTGCGATCTCGCGGCCGCCTCGCCAGTCCTGGGAGGCGTTTGCTGTGTCCGGGGTCCTAAAAGCTTGCACCGGAAACGCACTGATCTGCGAATCCATTCCTGTACCCATCATCTTCTCCCGAGGTCGGGATCGCCAGGCAAGTATGTCCTCTGGCAATCTTCGCCGATACCCAGCGTGCCGGTCCATGGGCTGCGATAGCCAAAGCGAACCAGGGCGTTTTGCGAGGGGAACCCCTTTCAGATTCAACAGGAGAATGCTGCTGCCTATCGCCGCGTCCCATTTTGTGTGGAATCAGACTGTCGCAAACCGAACATTCCGAAAAAACCCCTCCGCCAGGTCGGGTCGTTCGACGACTTTCGACGCCGGGATAGACCAGCCCGGTTCCGCCGATGGTTCTAATGTGATCTCGACAATTTGCCTGATTATCGCCGAAAACGTCTTTGGCTTGCTTCTGCCTGAGTAGCGAGCCTCTCAGTCATGGTCAACTTTTCAGTTCAATGTCCTGGATGCCTGATCAAGATGATCCAGCATGATGGACAAGGCGGCATGTTCACGAAGAAGTTGGAGCCCGGCCGCTTCATCTGGCGTCGGCAGCCGATGGCAGGCCGATTGATTGGAACGCATCCATTGGACGGATGAGTTCCATCCAAACAAATGATTTCACCAGCTTATACCAGTGCCATTAGAAGCGCCCCAACGAGTGCGTATCAAGTAGTTGCTCTGTCGACGCCTGGACAGAGTATTAAGTGGAGGTTTAGGTATGAGCCCTCAGGTGCGGTGGAAAGTGTGCTGGGAAAACGAGTTGGAGCTCTCTGACCACACGGAGCTCGCAGATTTCTTTCGGAAGACCTATGGGCCAACTGGAGCTTACAACGCCCTTCCATTCGAAGGTGCTCGTAGTTGGTCAGGAGCTAGGCCCGAGCTTCGCGTAATAGGCTATGATGCGCACGGTGTGGCCGCTCACATGGGGTTGTTGCGTCGTTTCGTTCGGGTTGGCGAGGTCGATCTACTCGTATGCGAGCTTGGATTGTGGGGCGTGCGTCCAGATCTTGAGGGGTACGGCATTAATTCGATGCGCATTGTTTACCCAGTGCTGCAGCAACTTGGCGTTCGGTTTGCGTTCGGCGGTGTTCGGCAGGCGTTGCGCAACCTTGTTCTCAGGCTCTGCCGAAATGGTCTTGCGACGGTTTTGGAAGGGGTACGCGTGCGATCCACCCTTGCCGATGTTTATCTCAACCTCCCGCCGACGCGCTGTGAAAACGTAATTTTGGTAGTATTCCCAATAGGATGCTCAATGAGTGATTGGCCATCGGGGACCTTGATCGAGCGGAATGGCCCTGAGCTATGAAAGAGCATGGTCCCATAGCTGAAGTTATCCGAAGAGACGGTGGCGGCCCAGTGATCGGTGCGTCTATTTAACCCTCGATGACGGACCGACCCACACGATGACACATCCCGCACCTTTCGATCTGCGAACGCTTAGACGTCAAGCGTGAGATATTCGAGACAAGCAGGACCATCAGGAACATATGCCCCGAAGCCTCGGTACCGCAATCCGGGCACCTGGTGGAAGTATGAACATCATCGGCTAATGCCGTATTTTTGCGCGCTCGCGGGTTCACGATCCGCGCTCCTCGTTCGACCCGCTAACTGACGCCACTGCCGCAGAGCACGGCATCGGAGCCTGCGCACAAGCGCACTGCCGACCATACTGCGATGGCCGACAACCCAGATCTTCTTGTTGGACAAGTCGTACACTCAGAGCTCTTCCCGGCTGTTCAGGGCCTTCCAGTGCTTGACATCCTCGCGCACCATCTCGGCGACGAGCTCCTGAACCGGGGCCTTGTGTTGCCAGCCCAGCTTCTGGCGGGCCTTGGTCGGATCACCGGCAGAAGATCAACTTCCGTCGGGCGGAGGTATCGAGGATCGACTTCAACAAGGCAGGCACCGGACGCGGAGTCGTAGCCAGTCGACGCCGGACGCCTTCCATTCCAAAGTAATGTTCACGTCGGCAAAAGCCCGCTCGAGAAATTGGCCGACACTCGTCGTCTCGCCGGTCGCCAAGACGTGGCCATCCGGTTTGTCCTGCTGCAGCATGCGCGACATGCCCTCGACATACTCACGTGCGTGGCCCCAGTCGTAGCTCCTGGCGCTGTTTTTGGCCAGCTGTCGGGCGCGGCGGGCCTGCGCGATCGAAGTTGGCTTGTTCAGCCACAAGGCGAAGCTCTATCACCTGGGCGCTCGCAGCGTCTCCCGTGCGATACGCCATTTCTCTCTTGGCTACAGGGATGTGCGATTGTCTCCTGTTTTCAAAGCTCTTTGTCCTGCTGATGGTCGCGGTCGCGCTGGCGCGCGGTCGACCTAGACATGTCCTGCGATTGATGAATCGATTGTGAGGTGACGAGAGCGACCGAAGCTGATTCAACATCCACAGCGGAGAAGTGGATGATGGGACAGGCCCTGAGCGATGATCTCCTAATACGGGTTTTGAAAGCGTCTGCGGCGGGCATGTCGGCTCGACAGGCTGCGGCTCGTTTCGGAGTTGGGATTTCGA
>NZ_NWSZ01000058.1:0-8710 GCF_002531885.1 Rhizobium sp. L9
AAGGGCGACGTGCCGCGCACCTTCGCCGCCCCTGATCTGCTCGTCGCGCTGACGGGCTACAAGCCGGGCACAACGCTAGATGTCGGCGTCAAAGCCTTCGTCGAATGGTATCTCGACGTTCGTCGCGAACTGGACGCTTAATCCGACATCCTCGCGACTTAGCGCAGAAACGCGAGCGCTTCCACGGTGCCGATAGTCTTTGCAAACACATAGTCGATGGCAAAACTTAGGCTCTTCGAATAGGCCTTGAGCCGATAGCCCTCGCCTTCGATAGCAGCCGGGCTGCGTAGAACGAAGGGAACGCTCGGCCGCACGAAACCCACACGTGTCGTCAGCGGAATCTCGGGCGAACGGCCGATGGCAGACGTATACATCAGGTCTTGGGCAAGACCGGCAGGCCCGACGGCGAGGGCCGGCCCGGCAGCCGCAATGATGCTCGAGGTCAAGGCGATGGCGGCAAGAGTTTTCTGCATGTCGAAAGTCCCCGTTTTCGGATCGCAGGGCTTTCGTCTCGCCCTGATCCAAGCGGTCGATGCGTCTGTCCACGCTTCGGCCGCCTTCATGAGAACACTCTACACGTCAGTATTTGCAGGGCTTTTAAGCGGACCGGTCAAATTTTACGAAATTTGACTTTCTATACGGAAGGACATCGACATGCCTGACGAAACCAGCCACACCGCCGCTGGAAGCGATGCCCGGACGCGAATCGCAGCTTAGAGGATGCGATCCAGCTTCTTGTTGATTTGCAGGTTCGGCATCAGGCCCGCGCTCTGTGCGGCATGATAGGATTCTCGCGCCGCATCGAACGAGATCGACCACATGATGGCGCTGAGCAGGAGCGCGATAATATAGATTTGGATACGCATCGCATTGGCGATAGGGAAGGAGCAAGGCAGTTTTGTGTCAAAAAATCAGCGCATAACGAGAAAAACAACGGCTCTTCGTTCCGCCGCTGTCGGCGCCGGACACATCAGTGTCGTCAACGGTGCTTCCCACTGTTAGAGCAATTCCAACAAAGTGCGAAGCGGTTTCCATCCGGCACAAATCCAAAAGGTTGGAGCGGTTCTGCTGTTCCGTGACGCTGAACCGCTTTAGCCGCCATCCCGACCTCTGTGAGGACATAACGTGCCCTTTTCCGCGTCCGAAGCGGTTCGCCATCTATAATATATCATTCGATTGACTTACTAAAACTCGGGTGTTATGAATCCGTCATGACCCAGAACAGTGACACTCCAAATCCACCAGCTTCCGCACGCGCAGAGATCGCGCGCCAGAAGATGCTGTCCGCCGCTCTCGACGTCTTCGGGCGCTACGGCTTCGACGGCGCCTCGACGCGCCAGCTGACCGAAGCCGCCGGCGTCAACCTGCAGGCGATCCCCTATTATTTCGGAAGCAAGGAAGGCCTCTACATCGCAACCGCCGAACATCTGATGATGCAGATCGACGCGCATGTCAGCGGCATGAGGGCGCGCATCGGAGCGCATCTGGTGGCGCTCGACGCGGCCGGCGAGCCGCTCGGCGAAGCCGACGCCCGCCTTTTCCTGACTGAAGTTCTCCAGACCATGGTGACGCTTTTCGTCGCCAAGGAATCCGAACCCTGGGCCCGTTTCCTGATCCGCGAGCAGATGGAGCCGACTGAGGCTTTCAAGCGGGTCTATCAGGGCATCATGCGACCAATGATCGAAATGGGCCGGCGCCTGGTCGGCGCCATTCTTGGCGAGGATCCGGCGTCCGAACATGTGCGCCTGCGCACTTTCAACCTCGTCGGCAGCATCCTCATCTTCCGCTTCGCCCATGCCTCCGTACTCGCGCAGATGGAATGGGACGCCTTCGGCCCGGAACAGGTGGAAATCCTGCGCGGCCTTGCTGCCGAACTGGTCGATGTCATCGGCCCGCCGAAAAGAGGCGCAGCATGAAACGCATCCTTCTCCTCGTGATTCTTCTCCTCCTTGCCGCAGGTGCCGCCGCCTGGTGGTACGGCCTGCCCGAAAAATTCGGCGGGCTGTCCGTGGCCCGGCGTGAATTCGTCCTTTACGGCAATGTCGATATCCGTCAGGTCTCGCTCGGCTTTCGCGTCAGCGGCCGTATTTCCGAACTCGGGGTCGACGAGGGTGATGTCGTCAAGAGCGGAACGGTTTTGGCGAAGCTCGACGCCGCACCCTACGAATTCGCAGTCCGCTCCGGCGAGGCCAATGCCGCGGCCCTTCGCGCGACGCTCGACAAGCTGAAGGCTGGCCCGCGGCCGACCGAGATCGCCCAGGCACGAGCTGCCTACGACGAAAGCCTGGCGGATCTGCAGAATGCCAACCTCGCTTACGACCGCGCCCGCCAGCTTCGCCCGCAGGGCACGATTTCCGAAGCGAACCTCGACCAGGCGACCGCCGCAAAGGCTATGGCCGCCGCCCGCTCGCAATCCGCCAGCGAGGCGCTGAAGCTGCTGCAGGAAGGCTCGCGCGTCGAGGACATCGCCGCCGCCGACGCCCAGCTGAAGGCCGCCGAGGCCACACTCGCCTCAGCCCGAACCTCGCTCGCAGACACCGAACTGCGCGCTCCGAACGACGGCGTCATCCTCTCGCGGGTGCGGGAGAACGGCGCGATCGTCTCGCCGGCCGATACCGTCTTCGTGCTCTCCCTGACTGAGCCGGTCTGGGTGCGCAGCTATGTCGCCGAACCCGATCTCGGCCGCGTCAGCCCCGGCATGAAAGTATCCGTCACCTCCGATACCCAGCCGGATAGACCCTATGAAGGCACCATCGGCTTCATCTCGCCGGTCGCCGAATTCACGCCGAAGTCGGTGGAGACGCCTGAACTGAGGACCGATCTCGTCTATCGCCTGAGGATCGTCATCGACAGGCCCGGCCCCGACCTGCGGCAGGGCATGCCGGTCACCGTGCGGCTGTCCGCGCCGCCGACAGGCGGACAATGACTGCCCCAGAACCCGGTCGGGACGCCAGGCCGCTCGTTCGGATCGACGGCGTCACCAAACGCTTCGGCGATGCGCCTGCAGCCCTTAACGCCGTCTCCGGCGTCATCGGCGGCGGCGCGATCACCGGCCTCGTTGGTCCCGACGGCGCCGGCAAGACGACGCTGATCCGGCTGATGACCGGCCTGATGCTGCCCGACACCGGAACGATGGAAGTGCTGGGCTTCGACACCAGAAAGAACGCCGCCGGCATTCAGACGGCGATCGGCTACATGCCGCAGCGCTTCGGTCTTTATGAGGATCTCTCGGTGCAGGAAAACCTCGACCTCTATGCCGATTTGCGCGGCCTGCCGAAGAGGGAACGCAGCGGCGCCTTCGACGAGCTGCTGACCTTCACCGACCTTAAACGCTTCACCGGCAGGCTCGCCGGAAAGCTCTCCGGCGGCATGAAACAGAAGCTCGGCCTTGCCTGCGCGCTTCTGAAAAAGCCGCGCCTGCTGCTGCTCGACGAACCGGGCGTCGGCGTCGACCCGATCTCGCGCCGCGACCTCTGGAAGATGGTCGAGAACCTGACTAGGGAAGGCATAGGCGTGGTCTGGTCGACCGCCTATCTCGACGAGGCCGAAGCCTGCGACCACGTGCTGCTCTTGAACCAGGGAAAACTGCTCTTCTCGGGAAAACCGAATGAAATGACCGAGCGCGTCCGCGACCGCGTCTTCCGGGTCTCCGATGTCACCGGCCGCCGTCGGCAGGTTCTCGCCGAACTCCTGCAGGCCGATGGCGTCATCGACGGGGTGATTCAGGGCGAGGCGATCCGCCTCGTCGCGGCCAGCGGCAAGACGCCCGATATCGGCAAGGCCGGCGACGGCGCATCGCTTTCTCCCGCCCCACCGCGTTTCGAGGACGCTTTCGTCGATATGCTCGGCGGCGGCCCCGGCGGCCGCTCCCGGCTTGCCGAAGCGCAAGAGCCGCTGAAAGCCGAGGGTGACCGGCCGGTGATCGAGGCCAGGGGCCTGACCAAGCGCTTCGGCGATTTCACCGCCGCCGACGACATCAGCTTCGATATCCGCCGCGGCGAGATCTTCGGCCTGCTCGGTCCGAACGGCGCCGGCAAGTCCACCACCTTCAAGATGCTCTGCGGCCTGTTGAAGCCGACCGGCGGCGAAGGCCGCGTCGCCGGTTTCGATCTCCGTCGCGATGCCGCCGAAGCTCGCAACCAGCTCGGCTATATGGCGCAGAAATTCTCTCTCTACGGCGATCTTACAGTCATGCAGAACCTGGAATTCTTCGCAGGCGTCTATGGCCTTCGCGGCCAGCGCAGGCGCGAGCGCATAGAGCTGATGGCCGACATTTTCGATTTCGGCCGCCATGCCCGCGAAGCCGCCAAGGATCTTCCGCTCGGGCTCAAGCAACGCCTGGCACTTGCCTGCGCCGTCATGCACGAACCGCGCGCCCTCTTCCTCGATGAACCGACCTCCGGCGTCGATCCGATCACTCGCCGCGAGTTTTGGACGCATATCAATGGCCTGGTCGAAAAGGGTGTCACCGTGCTCGTCACCACCCATTTCATGGACGAGGCGGAATATTGCGACCGCATTTCGCTGATCTACCGCGGCCGTTCGATCGCGCTCGGTTCTCCCGATGAGTTGAAGGCACGTGTCGCGACAAAGGATGCGCCGGACCCGACGATGGAGGACGCCTTCATCGCGCTGGTGCAGCAATCGGAAGCGGAGGATGCAGCATGAGCATTTCCTCCGGCCGGCTCCGGCGTCTTGCAGCTCTGGTGCGCAAGGAAAGCTTCCAGGCGATCCGCGACCCGAGCAGCATCCTCATCGCCTTCGTACTGCCGCTGATCCTGCTCTTCCTCTTCGGCTACGGCGTCTCGCTCGATACAACGCGTACCCGCATAGGCCTCGTGACCGAGGAGATGACGCCGCTGACGCAGGACCTCGCGGCCAGCTTCCGGGCCTCGCGCTATTTCGACGTGGCGATCAGCCGTGACCGCCGCCTGTTCGAAGAAGATCTCGTGATCGGAAAGGTGCGCGGCATCGTCGTCATCCCGGCCGATTTCACCACCCGTTATACCGCCGGCAACCGCCCGCAGGTCCAGGTGATTGTCGACGGCTCCGATCCGAACACGGCGAACTTCGTCCAGAACTATGCGCAGGGCGCCGTTGCCAACTGGGAACAGCAGAGGCAGGCGGACGTCGCCTCCCACAGTCCCGCCATCACAGTCGAGCAGCGCTTCTGGTTCAATCCGGAGCTGACCAGCCGCAATTTCCTCGTGCCGGGCTCGATCGCCATCGTCATGACGCTGGTCGGCACGCTGCTGACCTCACTCGTTGTCGCCCGCGAATGGGAGCGCGGGACGATGGAAGCAATGATGGCGACCCCGGTGACGGCCGTCGAGCTGCTTGCCGGCAAGATCCTGCCTTATTTTCTGCTCGGCTTGACGTCGATGACGCTCTGCGTTCTGCTTGCGGTCTTTCTCTTCGGCGTGCCGTTCCGCGGCTCGGTCGCTGGCCTTTATGCCCTGTCGGCCGCCTTCCTGATCCCGGCGCTGGGGCAAGGCCTGTTGATCTCGACGGCAACCAAGAACCAGTTTCTCGCCTCGCAGCTGGCGCTGATCTCCGCCTTCCTCCCGGCCTTCCTGCTCTCGGGCTTCCTGTTCGAGATCAATTCCATGCCCAGGATCATCCAGTGGATCACCTTCATCGTGCCGGCCCGCTACCTGATCCCCAGCCTGCAGACGGTGTTTCTCGCTGGCGACATCTGGCCGATGTTCGGACAGGCAATCTCGGTCATGCTGACGATCGGCGGCGTCATGTTCGTCCTGGCCGCACGCAGCACCAGAAAGAGGATCGGCTGAGATGGGATGGACAAGGCTCTACGCCCTCATCGTCAAGGAATTGCTCGCCGTGCTGCGCGACCCCAAGGGCCGCGCCATCCTGATCGGCCCGCCGATCGTCCAGCTCCTCGTCTTCTCCTATGCGGCGACGCTCGAAGTGCGCAATGTCGACGTCATGATCCTCAACCGCGACAACGGCCATTGGGGCCAGGAACTGATCGAGCGTATCGATGGCTCGCCGACCTTCCGCAATATCGGGATCGCCGCCGAACAGGCTGAGGTCCAGGTGGCGATAGACAATCAGACGGTCATCGCCGCGATCGAAATCGGCCCGGATTTCTCCCGCAATATCGAAGCGGGAACGCCGACCGACCTGCAGGTGGTGCTCGACGGCCGCCGCTCCAACGCCTCGCAGATCGTCGCGGGCTACCTCTCGCAGATCGGTGCGGCGCTTGCTGCCGAGACGCCGGCCGGCAAACGCGCCGGCGCCAGCACCGTCTCATCCGTGCCGCGCAACTGGTTTAACCCGAACCTCACCTATCAATGGTTCATGGTGCCGAACCTGATCGCCAGCATCGCGCTCCTGATCGGCCTGATCGTCACGGCACTGTCGATCGCCCGCGAGCGCGAGCTCGGCACCTTCGACCAGCTGATGGTCTCCCCGTTGCGCCTGCACGAGATCCTGATCGGCAAGCTGATCCCGCCGATGATGATCGGTCTCTTCCATATAACCGTCTATATCCTCGCCGCCGTCTTCCTCTTCCAGGTGCCGCTGCGCGGCTCGCTCTTCCTGCTTTACGGCAGCGCGATCTTCTATCTCGGTTCTGTGGCCGGCCTCGGTCTTTTCATCTCGGCGCTGTCGATGACGCAGCAGCAGGCGATCCTCGGCGCCTTCCTGTTCATGGTCCCGGCCATGCTGCTCTCGGGCTTCGCGACCCCAATCGAAAACATGCCGGGCTGGCTGCAGCCGATAACCTACGTCAATCCGTTGCGCTATTTCCTGGTGATCGTCAAAGGCGTATTCCTCAAGGATATCCCTTTGAGCGAGGTGGTGAACCAGACCATCCCACTGGCGCTGATCGCTACAGTGACGCTCAGCGCCGCTGCCTGGCTCTTCCGCCGGCGCCTGGAATAATCCCAGTCCCACACATGCAGCGGCCGCCTCACAGAATGTAAACCGGCCTTCCAAAGCGTGATTCTTTGCTGCGGGAACCTCGATTTGGCGACGTCGTTAGTCGAGTGCAACCCCAGCAAAGGAGAAGCAAAATGTACAAGATCATACTTGTCTCCGGCGCCCTTGCGCTGTCGTCGCTTGCCACCAATGCTCTGGCTGACGGAGCAGTCACCGGTGCAGCTGGTGGCGCCATCACCGGCGCGATCGTCGGTGGTCCTGTGGGTGCCGCAGTAGGCGGCATCGCCGGCGGTGTCGCCGGTGCCGCTATTGACCCGCCGCCGCGCGAGGTCGTCACCTATGTCGAGCAGCAGCCTGCCCCGACCTCCCGCGTGGTCGTTGAACAGCCGATCGTCGTCGGCAAGCCGCTTCCGGCGGATGTCGTCGTCACTCCGGTGCCCGACAACCCCAAATACGCCTATACGGTCGTCAACGATCGTCGTGTGATCGTTGAACCCCGCACCCATAGAGTCGTGCAGGTCATCGAATAATCAAGCGATCGAGACCGCCTGCTGCGGCTCGACTACCTCCGGCCCCGCTTCGGCGGGGCCTTTTTTCTACTTTGCACCAACAATCAATCGGCGCGCGATAGCACGGCAAACCGCGTCTGAACGGCGCTTCCATATCCCAAGCGGAGATCAGACTTTCAGCTCGCGCCGCTCGCGCTCCGTCACCATGGCGAGATCGAGGACCTTCTGCAGGTTGGCGGCGTGGCGGAAGTTCGGGTCGGGCTGGATGCCGCTTGCCACCGCTTCGGCGAAGCGCTGGTAGTTGGTTGGCACCGGCGGCGCTTCGATCTCCTTCCAGCTGGCGGTCTCGGCATCCTCTCCGAGGCAGCCGCGCAACTCGGACCCAGCCGGGCGATTGATGACTTCAAGGCTGCCTTTTTCGCCATAGATGCGCAGCTTAAGCTCATTCAGATGGCCCGTCGCCCAGCGGCTGGCATGGATGACGCCGAGCGCGCCGTTGGCGAAATCGACGGCCATGGTAAAGCTGTCATTCGCGTCGAGCATATACTCTCCGATCTGGCCGCCCGGCGCCTTGTTGAAGGTTTTCAGCCGGGCAAAGACGTGGTCGATGTCGGTCGCGGCGCCGTAAGCAGCGAAATCGAGGATGTGGATGCCGACGTCGCCGAGTACCCCGTTCGAGCCATGGCCGGTGGAAAGCCGCCACAGCCAAGTCGATTCGGTGCGCCAGTCGCCCCAGGCGCGCGAGACGAGCCAGCTCTGGAGATAGGAGGCCTCCACATGCTTGATCGTGCCGAGTTCGCCTGATAGCACCATCTCGCGGGCACGCTGCAGCGGCGCAACGTTGCGATAGGTGAGGTTCACCATGTTGATGACACCGGCCTTTTCGGCCGCTTCCGTCATCTCCAGCGCCTTAGGATAGTTTTCCGCCAGCGGCTTCTCGCAGAGCACATGTTTGCCGGCCGCAATCAGCGCCATGGTGGTCGGGTGATGGATGCGATCGGGCGTGATGTTCGTCGCCGCATCGAACTCGCCCCAGGCGATCGCCTCATCCAACGAATGAAACCGCTTTTCGATATTGAACTTGTCGGCAAAGGCGGAAAGCCGGTCTGGATCGGTGTCGACGGCGCCAACCACCGTCACGCCGTCGATTTTGCTGAAGTGGGTGAGCTGGCTTTTCGCCATCACGCCCGTGCCAAGAACGAGTAGTCGCATGGATGCTCCTCAGCGGTAACCGGCTTCGCCGGCCTGGTGCAGTTTCGGGCCGCGTTCGACGATCGGCTCCAATGCCTTTTCCACCG
>NZ_NWSZ01000059.1:0-8150 GCF_002531885.1 Rhizobium sp. L9
ACTCCTGCCGTGGAATCATCCGGTTTAGTATGGTCAATCGCAAAATGACTGCAGCAATCAGACGCGAAGAGACATAGGAACCTTATCGTTCCGTCGGCTACGATTAACGCTATCTACGGGTTGATCTGATGTAAGCGGGAAGCCTAAATGCAAGTACGAATGCGGCTAGGTAAAATCCAAAGATGTGGATCATACTCTTCCAGATGTTCACCTCTATCGGCGACTCGAAGCTCATTCGATAACGCGAATAATGCTCAGTTGGACCGATATACGCCGACGCCAAGCTGGCAGCTAATATAATGATGAACGCTGTCATCATTCCCTGGACGTGGTAGCTGTCGGATGCAAACAGTTGCTTTACAAGAAACACGACGACGGCAGGAAGCATGACCACGCTGGCAAGGGATCGCATTGCGATCAACAGGCATTGATCAGACTGCGAATAACGACTTGTTTTTAAAGCAGATAGTATCGCGGTATTTGGGGGCCAAAACCGCAGCATAACCTGGTTATTGACAAACTCGCAGGATATTGACGGGTGGGCTCGAAAAATGAGAAACGCAAAGAATATCACGGCACCATAGGCTGCGATGGTGGCGCAAATGATGCCTAACTGTCGGCTTGCAATATTTTGATCTGCCTTAATCTTCTTGGCTACGTGATCGAAAATATCTTCGTTGACCTCGTCCTTCATCCAATAACCACTTCCGAAGTAACACTCGAGGTTGAGTAACACCGCAAATGTTGGAAGACAATGACATGGCTGTTGCGACCCCGCTCCAAGCCATCAAAAAACTGCTTCTTTGTCGAGGTGTGAGCGGCACATCGCTTACGATAAAATGGCCTGCGGGTCACTCACAGGTGGTGCCGTCTTCAGCTAATCGGCCGCGTCGCGGGTCGTCGCTCCCAATGCAGCCCAGCTTCCTAGGTTTCAGGATGGTCACGGCAATCGCGCTGCCTCCTGAACCATTATATCTCGCATCCAGATATTTGCCGGATCTTTGTCGTGAAGTACCGGCCATTGGACTGCCTCGGTGAATGTCGGCAGCGCTATCGGGGGCGCAGTCATCCGCAATGGTATCGTGTCCTCAAAAAGCCCAACTAGTCGTAACGGAACGGTTGCGATGCGATCGGTGCCCATTAGGGCGGCGGGGATCATGCTAAAGCTTGAAACAACGACTTCGACCCGCCTCTTGAGGCCATGCTCCTGCAAGAAGCAATCTTCTATGGTAGGCTGCTGCGTCCGACCGAACCTAACTACCGCGTGCCCCATTGAAGAATACTCCTCGGCAGTAAGGGCTTCCTCAAGTTGTTTGTTATTACTGCAGCCGACGCAAGTCAGTCGTTCCTGAAATAGATCTATCTTAGGGTGCGCGCTCGACATGAATAGCGGTGGGCTAATAAGGAAGTCTACGTCGCCGCGTCGCAAAAGCTCGTCTGGATTGTCAGTAAGAGGCAGCAAGTCAAAACTAATGCCGGGTGCTTCCCGCGCAAGACGCTCCAGTATCTTCTGAAAAAGAACAACTGTAACGAAATCGCATAAGCTTACTCGGAAATGACGATCTGATTGATCAGGAGTAAATTTATCCCAGGGTATGATATTGAGCCGAATATGCTGTAAAGCCTCACGAATCGCAGGCGCGAGGTCTTCCGCACGCGGAGTTGGAACGAACTCACGACCACGCATCGTAAATAGTTCATCGCGGAAATAGGAGCGGAGCCGGCGGACAGCTGCACTCATTGCGGGCTGGCTCAGATTAATGCTACGTGCCGCCGCAGTAAGGTTGCGCTCAATCATTAGTGCATCGAGCGCGACAAGGAGATTTAGATCGAGGCCCTTAAATCGCATATCTTTTAACTATCCAATAGTGCAGCCCATTCCACAATGGCTGTTCCTACGGCGATGGCTGAATTCGCCTTGACGCTCCTCAATCGATTTGAGGGCGCGGCCACAGAGACTTAATCTCTGTGATCGGAAAGCAACCTGAGGCCAGTCCAGATTAAGCCATAACTCCAGAGTGAACGCTCGTTGCAGTGTAATAGGAAGCCTCCAATGGCAAATCACCAAACGCCAGCTGGCAAAGAAGATAATTAGCACCTGCTTCCTCGACATGATCGAGAAGATCTTGCCTAACTGAAGCAGCAGTACCAACTACGCACAACTGACAGTCTACTGCTGCATCAAAATCCGGCGGGAGGTTCTGAGGAGTCTGTATCCCGTTAATCTCGTACAGAAACCTAAAGCTCCGAAGCCACCGTTGATAAGCCGGGGCCGCGAGCGAAATGGCATGCTTCGTCGTGCTGCCGGCCACCACCATTCGGACCAACCCAAGGAACGGCGCCCGTTTCCTGCCCCCGGCGGTACGTCTCTCGTGTGCTCGGTAGGCATCAGTGATCTGGCGAACAGCAGAAGCAGGGCCCCCGCAGGCAAGATTTGTATCGTTCTCAGCCGCCCAGCGCGCAACCTCAGGACGACTGGTTGTAATCCATCTCGGAGGCTGAGGACGTTGGTGTGGCCGCAACATCAACGGGACTTTGTCTAGTTCAAAGTGGTCGCCTTTGTAGGAAAGAGCCTGAGCTCCTTCCTTCATCGCTTGGATGACGATCTCGCTGGCTTCGAGATAGCGCGATGTCGCCACCTCCTCATCAATACCGAAAAAGCTCCATTCGATTGGTAAGGAGCCGCGCCCCATGCCCAACTCGAGCCTGCCACCGCTCAGATGATCCAGCATGCAAATTTCTTCAAACGCACGTAACGGATGATAAAGGTTCAACAGCATAACCAAAGGACCGAGACGAAGATGCTGCGTGCGCTGAGCTACGCTTGCTAGAAATAGATTCGGCGAAGGTCCTCTGCCGTGGGGAGTACAGTGGTGCTCTGCGACGTGATATCCATAAAAGCCAAGGCGATCGCAGACCTCTGCCAACTTCATCCGATCTTCATACTGGCGCCCAATCTCCCTTCCGTCTTCGTCCAAATGGTCGAAGATACCAACCATCAGCTTTGCGGGAAGAGAGTTTGTCATTTAAATGTCTCCAAGTTTGGCGGCGAATTTTCGGTGACCAAGACCGGAGGGTGGCCCCGATGTCTTTCGCCAGGAATCATCGAAAAGCTGCTGGTTCTAAAAAACGATGCTGACGCCGATGAGCTAATCATAATGCTCACGTTGAAATGACATTGAATCATTCGTATTCATGTATGACTTCGCGGTGGGTAACACCCCATCTCGCATACCCACAGCTCCGTTCACTTTTGAGAAGCCAAGGATTGGCAAGATCGGATAGTGGTTGTTCAGCTTTTGTGGCGACCCAAATGTGTTAAAGCTGGTATTCGGTTTAATGCGACGAGGCTCCTGCAGTAGGCGAAGAAAGGACCCAGAGCTATGTCTCGGCGCTTGATTGGCAGACGAGAGCGCCTTCTGCAGTTCCACGTTGGCCATGTTCGTCTCCATTTACCGGCCAGGTCTGTGACCTTGCCCTCGGCTGCTCTCGGTGGAGCAACATCATGGGGTCCCCAATTCATAATCGAGGTGTTTAATAACATCCCATGGCTTCGTAAAATTGATTGTTTGTATGGCATTGATCCACCAGGTGAATAACCAGGAATCTTCACCGTCAAAGGGTTGCTGATCGAACTAGCATACGGTCGACCCAGGCGAGATCACGGCCCCTTCCGAAGGTGGAAGGATCAGGAGCCAGTGCGGTTTTGGCCGCAGCGCAACAGCGCCGATACCAGAAATAGATGTGACGCAGTTGGCTTCCGCGTCTTTCGTGCACGCTGTTGTATGTCCTTAACATTCCCCATCTTAACTTCATAGGATCACAGGTTTTACGATAGGGAAATTGCTCTCAACCCTTCAAACTGGACCAATTTTGGTTAGAGTTTTCCGGTGCATTTTCCTGGCTGGGAAAAGGAACGGAACACGATGAAGGCATCGCAGTTTTCGGACGCTCAGAAGGCGTTCATTTTGAAGCAGGGTGATGAGGGCGTCTCGATCGCGGAGATTTGTCGCAAGGCGGGGATCAGTCAGACGACTTACTTCAACTGGAAGAAAAAGTACGCCGGCATGTTGCCGCCAGAGATGAAGAGGCGCAAGCAGCTTGAGGACGGGAATTCGCGATTGAAGAAGATCGTCGCGGATCTGACGTTGGACCGTGAGATGCTGCAGGACGCCATCCGCCGAAAGCTCTAGGTCGTGTGGACAGTTATCTGATCCATAGCATTGTCGCCGCGATAGTGACGACGGCGAGGTAGTTTTCGGCGGTTTTCTCGAAGCGCGTCGCGACCCTTCTGAACTGCTTGAGTTTAGAAAAGCAGCATTCGATCAGGTGTCGCTGAGCATAGAGATGTTTGTCGAGCGGGTATTTTCGCGCACGCGAAGGATTGTTGGGGATCACTGCCACGGCGCCCTTATCGGCGATGGCATTGCGCAGGTGATTGCTGTCATAGGCGGTATCGGCCATGATGATGTCGGCGGGTAGGCCCTCGATCAGGGCGTCGGCTTGCGGCGCATCGCCCTTCTGGCCTGCGGTCAATGTGAAGCGGACCGGGCAACCGAGACCCCGCACGGCCATGTGGATCTTGGTGCTCAATCCGCCGCGGGAGCGGCCAAGGGCTTGATCTTCAGCCCCTTTTTTGCGCCGGCAGCGTGCTGATGGGCGCGGATGATGGTGGAATCAACAATCAAGTACTCGAAGTCTGGATCGTCCGCCATCGCCTCGAATATGCGCCACCAGATGCCCTTCCGGCTCCAGCGGCTGAAACGACGGAAGACACTGTTCCACTCGCCGAACACTTCTGGCAGATCGCGCCAGGGCGAGCCCGTTCGCACAATCCAAAGCACCGCTTCCATAAACATGCGGTTGTCGCGGCCGGACGAACCGCGTGTGCGCTCGTCACCAATGATGTGGTGCGATATCCGCTCCCACTGCTCGTCCCGAAGGATCAGACGATCCAAAACACCCATGACTGCCTCCAAAAGACAGTCTTGAATCTGATTTGCTCAGCCTTGGGAATCCCAAGAGTCCACACCGCCTAAGGCCTGAGGGGTAGCGGGAGGTGGTGTCATGTGCCGCGATTGGGCGATCTCGATCCGGCGTGCCTGTGGCGCGTTGAACTTCGATCGGTCGACCGATCACTACATCTCTCGCCGCGCCGAGGCCGGTCTAGACCTGTAAGCGCGGGTGCGCTACGGCTATCGTCGCGTGCATGTGCTTTTGGAACGCGAGGGTTGGGGCACCAACATCAAGCGAACCTATCGCATTTACAGGGACTTGGGACTGCAGCTGCGGAATAAGACTCGGAAGCGCCGTGTTAAGGCGAAACTTCGCGAGGATCGGCAAATGGCTGTCGGACCAAATGACGTGTGGGCGATGGACTTCGTGCACGACCAGCTCGCAACCGGAAAGAAACTGCGGGTCCTGACGGTGGTCGCCACCTTCTCACGCTATGTTCCCGCGCTTGATCCGCCTCACAGCTATCGAGGTGAAGATGTCGTGCAGACGTTGGGACGGGTGTGACGATTTTCGTTATAGTGCGCACTATGAGTCCGATTACGCAACATACGTATTGAACCCTCATTCTCTAATCGAGGCGCCGTTACGTGGAACCGCATTTCCTTTCCCGAAGAAATAACCTACCTCACGGCATCTCTATGAAAGGTGACGAGGCGTTAGGTTTGACTGGCCCGTCCACGCGTCTGTAACGGCTGCCCGATCTTCCAAAGCATGCTTGTGTCGATCTCAAGCTCGACTCCAACCTTGCCCGCACCTGTGACTACGGTAGGATAAGAAAAAAGGGCGGTGTCGATCAGTACAGCGATCTTCTGGAGACCGAATGGTGATACGCTTCCTGACGGGTAGCCGAAGAGATCGAGTACCTGTTCTTTCTGAGCAAGCTCGGCTCGTTTCCATCCATACGTGCCAGCAACCGCTTTCATGTCAATCTTTGAAGGTGATGGCAGCAAAACGGCACAAAGGTGGCGCGCAGGATGAGACCGGCGCATCACATCGTTCGCTTTCTGCTCGGCAATAATCATCGTCTTTGCAACGCGCCCCACGGGAACGCCGATAGCAGAGGCTAAATCGGAAGGAGATGTAATAGGGGTGGCGAACTCACTATAGCGCCACAATCGTACCGTCGACGCTCCGATCTGGTGCAGTTCAGCAAGTACGTTCGGATGAACGTCCAACATAGTCGTTTCCTTCCGGTTCACCTGGTAGGACGATCGAGGATAGCTGTTTCAGCGACTGCGAGTACAGCCCTCTTGCGAGTAAGTTTCAGGCGGTTCGCTCCAAAAGCTGCCTAATGCGGCGGCGACCCTCGTTCCCAAAAATACTGAAGTAAGCCTCCAGGCACTTATCGCTATCGAGCATGAAAGGAGCATCATATTTGGTGATATGCCGAATAGCCAAGGCTGGAACCGTTGTGTCGAGCGGTCGAAACATCCTGTTGTGCAAACCGGGCTCCGGGCAACCTGGATAAAATTCACCGATCATGAAACCTTCCTGAATGAAGTCGGGCTTCAGCCGTTTTTGCAGTTGACCAATCCTGATGATCTCTCCTTCATCCTGTATTCCAGGAAGGGCAATGATAATGGCCTTATAGATCCAGTCGCCCGTTCGATCGTTGAAGGACTTTACGGGTTTCATCTGGCTGAAGACGGCGAGCATACGCGCCAAATCGTTTTCGATTTCGTCAACTGCAACAGCTTGCGACGCGGCAACCCGTAAAAGCCCCTTCGTCAGAGCCTCGGGAACGAAAGGGCAAACGCTCCCGTCCCGACCTAAATGAGGATGTGGATTGGAGAGGAATTCTGAGGCATACCGAGCAAATTTCTGAAGAGCTGCGTTTGCATACTCATCATAGGCGTTGTATCCCGCATCAATATTCTTTTCCAGAATTTCGCCCACTGTCATCAATGGACCAATCGTCCCGAAAGGTTGGCTGTAATCTTTCCAAATCTCTTTATTCATTTCGGATCCCTGGTTCGAAAAGCCACGTGCAAAACGGAAGGTCGGGCTCTTGCATGCCAGCTCGGGCGGCGGGCGAGCTGGTCGGGGGCCAATCAAGAGACCGACCTTCCATCGGAAGCGAAGCTCCCGAATTTTTGATAGCACTCGTAGTTACACTTGTGTAACTGTTTTTTTAAATGGATGTGAAAACAAGAGCGGGGGCTCGTGCACGATGAAGGTTAGTCTCACGACCGCCCGCAAATTCTTATATTCGTCGTAGTTATGAAGACATACATATGATAAATGTCGCCGCGATGGGATCCGGTAACAGGCTTTGGGTGAAAACAGAACGACCCATTGCGCAGAGGCGTGGCCGTGGCGAAGACAACACGAAGAAAAATATATACGCCAGAACAGATCGACGTCGGCGTAAAGCATAAGCTTGAGAAAATTGACTCGTTTTTGTCAGATCTCTTTAGCGAAAATTCCGAAGAAAAACTATTCCTGAGGAATATTCTTGGATTGATGCTTAAAGTATATCATATGGACGCCAATAACAAACCCATGACGAAGATGCAGGCGTGTCGCTATCTGCCTTTCAAAAACCAGACTGTTTGCCAAAAGTATGTCGAGGCAGCGCATTTGCGTGGGTTCATCGACATCACTCGGGATAAAACGGACAAACGGCGTCTGATTGTTGTTCCAAAGGAGCCGTTGGTTGTCTATGTCAATGAATATATAGCTGACTTCCTTGATGACTGCCGTAGAGCGATTGACAGTGCCGCTCAAGTAGCTACGCTTCCTGAGGAAGGGATGGCAACGGCAAGTTCTTCATCTATTGATAAATCGCCAGCGTCTTCTGGGGCACCTGTGGGTTCCTCTCAAAAGAGAGTCGATCGAAAAGCCAGGAAATTTTAGCGAGTTTTATTGTGGGAAAGCAAAAGTAAGAAGCCGGTCTCGCGCGCGTTTATCCTTTCATCAATCAAATGTTTCCTCCGTAAACAAGCTTCATCGAGGTAACCCGCTTCGCTTAACCGGCCTGACGGCCGGTGCAGGCGCTGCTAGGGGGAGCGGCTGTATCGTCGTTTCGGCCAAGAAACTGCGCGGGAAGTTCGGCGGCATGAGGTCTTTCCTCATTGTACAACACGACGACAGAACACCCACGGGACCGAGGTTCGCGAGCTTCTGTATCCGTG
>NZ_NWSZ01000060.1:0-7400 GCF_002531885.1 Rhizobium sp. L9
AGGAACCAATGCTGGTTCAGGCATTCTGCACGGAAGCGGCCATTGAACGCTTCGATGAAAGCATTATCAGTCGGCTTTGAACTCAATCAGAATGTTCGTGATTTGATGGATGTTGCGCGGTCCCGTCTTGAAGACACCAAGGGCGAACTCGATGAAGCCCTCGGCCGAACCGGAATAGGTCCCGTGATTGTCACGTGCATCGGGCCAGTAGGAACTGCGCAGCGCCCTTTCATCGGCGCGGTCTATCCCGCGGCAATACCGATAGAGGCAGTCGCGGAGCGCCTCGCGGTCGAGCAATTCGGTAATTTTTTTGTGTTTCATCGCTTGTCGCACATCTGATATCGGGGCGCTTACCCATCCAGTGACGCAGCCAGCTTTCAACTGCTCGGCTGACGTAAGGAAAAACCCTCCCTCTGCTTAGGCATGCATGTAAACAACTGCCCTTAGAAGTAGACATCAATGGGAGAGCTGCGGGTAAGGTGTTTGGACAGCGACGGCGCCGTCATGCACCAGTTGCGTTGCGTTTCAACCCCCACAATGTTGGTTGAACAAAAGGCGATCGAGCAACGCATCCGAAACGCAATCTATCTCCAGCGCACGTTCAGGGCAGGATCGAGCGCCTCGCGACGCGAACAGTTCGTCCCTCTCCTCGACATCGATTGCACCGGGCAGTATGTATCCCTCGTCGTCAAGATTGAATATTTCGGGCGCTTGGGCCCAGCATCTTGCATGACCTTGGCATTTGGAAGTGTGCACTATGACGCGCATACGGTACTCCATGTCTTTCCTCCTCTCAATTATCAGGACCAGTCCAGGATCAGATTCTCCATTCCAAACACGTGGCCCCCATAGGTGATGGGCGCCGTACCATCCTTGATACGGAAGTCAGGGATGCGCGACAGCCACTCCTCCAGGCCGATGACGATCTCTCGCCGGGCAAGGTGTGATCCAAGACAGCGATGGGGACCGTACGCAAAAGCGGTGTGGCGATTGTCTTCTCGTGCCAAATCGATCGTGTTCGGATTTTCGAATTCCACCGGATCACGATTGGCAATCATCGTGGCGCAGGAAATGTAGTCCCCCTTACGGATCGGCGCGCCTTCGAAATTGATATCTTTCGTCGCCACACGGATCATCTGCACGGTCGAATAGGCGCGAAGCAGTTCTTCGGCTGCGAGCACAATTCGATCCGGTTTGCTCCGCAGCAATTCCTGTTCTGTCGGATTGCGCGCGAGATAGGCCAGGTCAAAGCCGATCGCCGTTGCCACGGTGTCCAGTCCCGCGACGAATAGAAGCACGCCTATTCCATGGATTTCCTGGTCTCTCAACAGGCGGCCGTCGACCTTTGCCTGCACGACGAAGGTCATGAAATCGTCGGCCGGTTCTTTGCGGCGCATCGCTGCAAGTTCATCGATGAACGCCAAAATTGTTCGGGCGGCTGCGGTTCGTCTGATGCCGTCGCCGTGGAGCAGGTCCTTCCCCCAGCCCACGAATGTATTGAGGCGCTCATCGGATAAGCCGAGCAAACGGAGGAAGATACTAACCGCAAAAGGAAAGGCGAAGTCCGTCAAGATGTCGCAGCTTGTGCTCGACGCGGAAATCTTGGAAATCAACGCAATCGCCCGATCACGGACCGCCGGTTCGAGCTCCATTATCCGCCTGGGCGAAAGCAGCGGATTGAGAAGTGAGCGAAACACGCTGTGAGCCGGGGGGTCGAGTTCAAGCGGGATCAGCGGCCAGTTTTCGCCAAGCGCCGAGGCGAAAAGGCTCCGATGGCTGGAAAAGGTTCCGGTGTCCTGCAGCAATTTGCGTTGGTCCTGAGCGCGAACGATGACCCAGGTACCTCGGCCATCGCGCGTATTGCAGGGAGAATAAAAGATTCTCGGTCCATTATGGAGGCAAGCGACAGCTGCGTGCGGATCCCCATTTGGCATGCGCTCCATGCCGGGCGACGTGAACAGGCTGAAGTCCTTCACCATTTCGGGAGGGACATGTTCTGGAACCCTAATGGTAGCCACTGCTTTTCTCCTGTCATCAAAGCCCCTTCGCCGAGAACGAATTCTCCTCGGAGAGGGAGCGAGCAAAATCGTTGAGCGCCAGATTTCCAATCTCAGCAGCGCGAGGCGCCAATGACATGCGATGCAGCGATCAGATCGCCGTGCGGCTCGAAATCCACGCTGCTTTGTTGGCCGAAGTCGAAATTTCTTGGATGCCTCGCCCGCCCTTCCGGTCGACATCGGATTTTCACGGGTACCTCTCTTCCGGTAAATGCGTTCTGAGCACAGATGCATTTTGATTTCCTCCGCTCCATGGCGGTCACCAAAGAAACCGGCCGACAGTCCTTGCCGCCCCGCAAGAAGAACTTCAAAGTTCATGCCAATTTGATTGATTTGGCCGGAAAGAAATTTTTCAATTGCCTTTCAGCGCTTTGGCTCAAGGCAGAACTAAAGATTGGCTGATCAAGGCCGTGTCGCGTATCTAACAAAACCCGACATCAGGTGCCGGATGCCATCTATTCAGGTGCGACTTTTTTCCAGCCACCACAGCCGGGGGCCAGAGACAGCGCGACGAGTAACGAATGTCCTGATGTACTGCGATGCAGTGGGATAGCTTGAGGGTGGGTAGCTTTGAATTGTGGCATCGAGCTAGCGGCGGAATTCCGGGAACAGCTCGAAGCGTGCTACTCCTTTGTCCTGAATGTCAGTTCTACCAGCCCGACGACACCACCCTAAGAGTCGGCGGCAATCTGCCGATTGGGTGTTGCCTGACAGCAATGGGTATGGTGGCCTACCGTCCGCCGAGACGGAAGGCGATGGCCGCAGAAAGCCCGCTCAAGCGGCGGGCCGAAAATGCCGTCCGAAACAAATCCACAAACTACCCTGCCTGGCACGGCAAGAGCGTGGGTACGGAGATTTGATCTGGATCAAATCGCAATCCCGATGAAATTGATAGCCATCAAAGACGCGCTGGAAGAAATAGGGATAGCCGAAGTCGCAACGGCCGCGTGGTCGTCTCGGGCATGTCCGGCATAGGCGGTTTTCGAAGGGATCAGGACATGGACGTCGCACGCAGTGAGGTTCTCGTGATTGGCACTTCCGTCGCTTGCCGTTCCTGCCAGGCGCGGCACGGCGTCGTTTGCGGCGCCTTGTCGGCTGGCCAGCTTAGCGAACTTGGCCGCCACTCGCTGCGCCGCAAGGTCGACGCAGGCTGCGAGATCATTGCACAAGGATCGGAAAACTCTTTCTATTCGAACATCACGCGCGGCGTGGTGAAGCTCTGCAAGGTGATGTCGGACGGGCGCCAGCAGATCGTTGGCCTGCAATTCGCCCCCGATTTCGTCGGCCGCCCCTTCGTGCGCGAAAGCACGCTGTCGGCCGAGGCCGCGACCGATGCGGAGATCTGCGTGTTCCCCCGCAATTTGCTCGAACGCATGATATTGGAGACTAGGGAATTGCAGCGTAGCCTGCACGCTCAGGCGCTGAATGAGCTGGATGCCGCGCGCGAATGGATGCTGACGCTCGGCCGGCGGACCGCCGAGGAGAAGGTCGCAAGCCTGCTCCACCTCATTGCCGCCCACGCCGAGACGGCGACGAGCACTGCCTTCGATCTGCCGCTATCGCGTGCCGAGATTGCCGACTTTCTCGGGCTGACGATCGAAACCGTCAGCCGCCAGTTGACCCGGCTTCGCAAAGAGGGCGTCATCCGCATCGAGAACATCCGGCATATCACCGTGCCCGACATGGATGCGCTCGCAAAGAAAATCAGCGGGTAATTACCACCCGCGTATTGGAAAGGCCAGCCTGGCGCGCCAGCGTAAAGAACTAGGCGGCATTGTCGGGATGCAGACGGACGTGCCGGGCGCTACCACATCGAGCATTCCGGGCGAGAAAACTTCTAGTCCCGGAGCCGCCGGCTTGCAGCTCGGGATAGCCGCCGGGCAGGTGGGTGGCGTCGCCATCGGCGCCGGGCGCCCAGCAGGTCGCCAGCGAGCTGAGCGGTGAGCGGTGAGAGGAACAAAATATCAGCTCCGCGGCGACGTCAGCCGAGCAACAAATGCTCGTAGGCCAAAGGCTACATAGCGCGACCCGGGTGCCGGTCGGCATCAGCCGATCGATATTGGCGGCTGCGAGCTCTTCACGCCCCCAACCTGCGGATATCCGCCATCGTCGTCTTCTGTGACGAAATTATCGGAGCCGTTTGCGTTTCACCATTTTTCGATGCGCGGTCCGAGCCTGGCGCCCCCTTTTTGTCGGACCTCAAACTTTCTTGTGCAGTTTCAAACAAGAAAACGTGCGCGGGTAGACATACGCACGAGCAGAACCTCAAACCTCGTGACCCGCGCCTTCCCGCCGCGACCGGACTGGCGGGCAGTATGCTAAGGTTCTAAAAGGCGGCAGAGAAACCTTGATCGAGATGCGGTCGGAAGTAGCCGAAACAGCGCCCGGCCGTCAGCGCGGCACAACGGCTTCACAATTCGCTCGCCCGCACGAGCAGCGCACGAGTGCGGCGACGAAGGCCCTGTGCTGACCGCAAGTCCATCTCCTTCAGGCCAAATGGCATGACGCTTGCTTGCCCTGGCGTGTGGGCCGAGGTCGGATTCGTGTTAGCCGTGACTGAGAGGCCGCAAATAAATTTTCCTAGAGGAGCTTCATTGATGACCATGGAAAAGCAGGTCCCTATTGTCACCTTTCGCACGCGGGTTCGCGACGAGTCTATATCCGGTCCCAACCCCTACCGCTGGGAAGACAAGACGACCGACGACTATTTCAGCGGTAAGCGGGTAATCCTTTTTTCGCTGCCGGGCGCCTTCACGCCAATCTGCTCCACCTTCCAACTGCCTGATTTCGAAAGTCTTTATGTCGAGTTTAAGAAGAATGGCATTGACGACATCTACTGTCTCTCCGTCAACGATGCCTTCGTCATGAATGCTTGGGGCAAGTCTCAGGGGTTGAAAAATGTCAAGCTTATCCCGGACGGTTCGGGAGAATTCACTCGGAAAATGGGTATGCTCGTCGCCAAGGACAATCTCGGTTTCGGTCTGCGCTCCTGGCGCTACGCTGCCGTGATCAATAATGGCGTCGTGGAGGGGTGGTTCGAGGAAGAAGGCTTTGGCGACAACTGCGCGACCGATCCGTATGGCGTTTCTTCGCCGCAAAACATTTTGAAATGCCTTAAGGCCCCAGCCTTCGTATGAGCATTGAAGCCAACGACCAGCAGCTACGACTTGTCGTGCACACCTGCGCCGAATGATAGGAGTTTTGCTCGAACCATGAAGTCCTTTACAAGCCTTCATCAGCGTCAGCAGCAATCGCTGGTTATTACGCCCCAGCTCATCGCGTCTATTCGCTTGCTGCAGCTGGCGCACACCGAACTGAATCAGTTCGTGGAACAGGAAATCGAGAAGAACCCATTTCTCGACCTGGCGTCGAATGACGGCGGGGCTTCTGGCGTATCGCCAACTGCGGCGGATGATCCAAATATCAGCGCACGCGAAGACCACGTTGATGGACCGGCCAGGACGGACATGCCTGAGCTGTCTAGTCCCTGGAAATCAATCCGTGACACAGGCAACCTTTCGCCGGGGGAAAGGCCTTCCCTGGATGAGTTCGCCGCCTCAACTGAGACATTGCACGAACATGTCGCCCATCAGATCGCCCTCACTGCCTTCACACCCCAGGAGCGGCTGATTGCTGGCGCGCTTGCCGACCATCTGGATGACACTGGGTATCTGCAAGTGAACCTTCTGGAGCTAGCAGAGAGGCTAAATAGCCCTGAGGCTGGAGTGAAGCGGGTTCTTGAGGCTTTGCAGCTATTTGACCCGCCGGGCATATTTGCGCGAAGTCTGGGCGAATGCCTCGAGATTCAGTTGCGCCAACGAGACCGGTTCGACCCGGCCATGGCAGCTCTGGTCGCAAATCTCGAGTTGCTTGCGCGACGCGATTTTCGAGCACTGAAGCGACGTTGCCGGGTCGATGAAGACGACCTTCTCGATATGTTGAACGAAATTCGTGCACTTGACCCAAAGCCTGGAAACCAGTTCCAGTCCGCAAGGTCGGAATCCATCATACCCGACGTCTTCGTCCTACCCTCGCCGGGAGGCGGATGGCACGTCGAGCTTAATCGGGAGATTTTGCCCAAGGTACTGATCAACCAAACCTATTTTGCGCAAGTTACTCGCCTAACCGCCCAAAGCTCGAAAGATCAGTCATTCCTGAACGAATGCTTCCAGAGCGCGAGCTGGTTGGTTCGGAGTCTCGATCAGCGCGCCACGACGATCCTTAAGGTGGCGACCGAAATCGTGCGCCACCAGGATGTCTTTTTGGAAGATGGCATTGCTCATCTTCGCCCTCTCAATCTTAAGACCATCGCTGACGCGATCGACATGCACGAGTCCACTGTAAGTCGGGTAACGTCGAACAAATACATTCTCACGCCCCGCGGCGTGTTCGAGCTCAAGTATTTTTTCACCGTCGCGATCCCGTCCTCACAAGGCGGTGACGCGCACTCGGCCGAAGCTGTGCGCCATCAGATAAGGGCACTTATTGCCGCAGAGACGCTCCATGATGTGCTGTCCGACGATGGCATCGTTGCCAAGCTCAAGGAAACAGGCGTCGACATTGCTCGCCGCACAGTCGCCAAATATCGCGAGGCGATGAACATCCCCTCGTCCGCGCAACGCCGGCGGGAGAAACGGTTTGTACTGGCGGCCGCGGAGGGATAAGTCCTTTGTACCGTAGGTGATGCCCTTTTCCCAAAAACCGCGGAACTGAGGCACATGTGACATTGTGCTTAGTCCTCTCCATGGAGGATCGACTTCATATGGGCTGGCGACCGCAGCCTCGTCACGGGAGCTTCAAAAGTTGTTCCGGCCGCTTAAGCTGACGTTCCAGAAAAGATTAGATGTCTGTTCCATAGCCCAAGCGCTTAGGGGCTAAGCGGTTAATCACGAAAACTCGTGCAGAATTTTTATGTCGCGCAAGCGACAAATCTAGAAGCAGTTGTCGCCTCCCATTCATTTTCGCCGAACCGCTGGGATTTCGGTGCGGCGGCAACGAGAGCCTCAACCGAAAATGATAGACGGAGATACGCGGGCAGACGTTCTGGAGTTGGCGCGCTTTCGAGATCTCCGATGTTCGACGACGCAGGAATACAACACGCGGGCTGATCGAACTCTTGGCCTTCCTCACCGCTTGGCACGACGCATGCACGGTAATCCGAAAATGCGCCATCGAACAAAAAGGAATCATCCCATGATCAAGCTCACAGAGAATGCCGCCGCCATCATGAACGTAACGCTTTCCCGAGCCGAGCAGGCGGAAGGCTTTCGCATCGCGGTCGAGGCAGGTGGATGCGCCGGCTACAAATACCTGGTGGGGCTAGAAAGCGTCCAGGGCCAGGGC
>NZ_NWSZ01000061.1:0-6876 GCF_002531885.1 Rhizobium sp. L9
CCTCTCCGTCCCCCACCCAGTTTTCACAGGGCACGTCCCCTCGCCCCGTTTACGGGGAGAGGGTTAGGGTGAGGGGCAGCGTCCGCGGTACGCATCGCTTATCGCTCGCGTCGCGTACCACGCTAGAACCGCACCGTAAAATCGGTGCCCTTGCCTACCTCGGACTTGACGATCAGCCGGGCGCGGTGGCGGGTGAGGATATGTTTGACGATGGCAAGGCCGAGGCCGGTGCCTTTCTTCGAGCGGCTGTCCTCGATGCTGACGCGGTAGAAGCGCTCCGTCAGACGCGGCACGTGCTCGGCCGGGATGCCCGGACCCTTGTCGATGATGCTGACCTCCACCGGGGCGCCGGCGCCGTTCTTCAGCCAGACGTCGACGATCTTGCCTTCCTGACCATATTTGCAGGCATTCTCGATCAGGTTCTCGAAGACCTGGACAAGCTCGTCGCGATCCCCCAGCACCTCCACCTGGCCGTCGGGCAGATGCAGGTTGATGTCGACGCCGACATCCCTGGCGAGCGGCACCAGCGAGTCGCGGACATGGCCGAGCAGCGGCACAAGGTCAACCTTCTCGTCCGGCGCGATGTGCGATTTCAACTCCAGGCGGGAGAGCGACAACAGATCATCGACCAGCCTGCTCATGCGCGTCGCTTGATCGAGCATGATGCCCAGAAACTGCGCCTGCGCCTTCTGATCGTTCTTCGCCGGCCCCTGAATGGTTTCGATGAAGCCGCGCAATGAAGCAAGCGGCGTGCGCAGCTCATGGCTGGCATTGGCGACGAAATCCGACCGCATGCGGTCGATGCGGCGGACCTCAGATATATCGCGGAAGGACAGGATGAAAAACCGCTCCCGCTGGCCCTCGGCCTGGAATTCGACAGGCGCGCTGCGGACGATATAGACGCGCTCGGACGGCAGCCGCTCGGCATGCTCGATCTGGTTCGGCGCGTTGGTGGCGATAGTCTCGCGCACCATGTCGAGCACGCCGGGCGAGCGCAGCCGGGCCGATATATGCGCGCCGAGCGCCACCTCACCGAAGGCCTTTTCGGCGGCAGGGTTCTGGAACAGCACCGAGGCGTCGTCCGACAGCACCATGGCGGGAATATCGAGCCCGGCAAGTGTGGCGGAAACGTCAGGCAGGCGGCTTGGCGGTACTTGCGGCTCCGCTGCCGCCGGCTCGACGGGTTCCGCCTTGACGACAGGCGCCTCCTTGAACAGCGCGGTCAAGATCATGACGAGCAGGAGAGCGAGCACCACCCACTTGTTCATCCCGGCGGCAAGGGCGGCAAGCGCGCTGAGGATGGCCGCAAGCAGCACCGGACGTTCGCGCCGGATGCGCGCCAGCAGGCTTTTTCTCCAGGGGGTTTCGTCTTGCAAGTGGGCCTCGAGGCGTCGATTCGTTTTCTCTATATTGAACTCTGCCTGATAGCGGCAATTCATGACAGAAGTTTTCGGCTGGCGCCGGTCAAGCGAAAGACTTCAGCGCAGGCTCGGGAAAAATCACCGGCCAAACGCGAAAGATTTGATTTTCAACGGCAAATATGTTCGCCTACGGCAAGAGGACCACCAGCGCAGGAGGAGCATATGGGCGAGACTGTCGAAAGCAGGGCGGTGGAGCTCGATATCCGCGGCAAGAAACGCATCTTCGACGTCGATGATCCGGTCCTGCCGGACTGGGTGGAGGAAAACGCCCTCGAGTCCGGCGGGTTTCCCTACAAGAAGAAACTCAACGAGGAGGACTATCTGGAGCAGCTGGAAAAACTGCAGGCGGAACTCGTCAAGGTGCAGTTCTGGCTTCAGGCGACCGGCAAGCGGGTGATGGCGCTGTTCGAGGGGCGCGACGCGGCCGGCAAGGGCGGCGCCATTTCGGCCTCGTCGGCGCATATGAACCCGCGCCTTGCGCGCGTCGTCGCGCTCGCCAAGCCGACCGAGCGCGAGCAGGGGCAATGGTATTTCCAGCGTTATGTCGCGCAATTCCCGACCGCAGGCGAATTCGTGCTGTTCGACCGCTCCTGGTACAACCGCGCCGGCGTCGAACCGGTCATGGGCTTCTGCACGCCGCAGCAATATGAAGGTTTCCTCAAGCAGGCGCCGCAGCTCGAAAAGATCATTGCCCATGAGGGTATCTTCTTCTTCAAGTTTTATCTCGATATCGGCCGGGAGATGCAGCTCAAGCGTTTCCATGATCGCAGGCACGATCCGCTGAAAGTCTGGAAGCTGTCATCGATGGATGTCGCGGCGCTGACGAAATGGGGCGATTACAGCGAAAAGCGCGACCGCATGCTCAAGGAAACCCATACTGATTTCGCGCCATGGACCGTCATCCGCGCCAATGACAAGCGGCGTGCGCGTCTGCAGCTCATTCGTCACATGCTCGACAGGATGGACTATGACGGCAAGGACAAAGCGGCACTCGGCGAGATCGACGAGGAGATCATCGGCTCCGGTCCCGGATTCCTGAAATAGGCCGCAGGCCGCTGGAAAGAGACGTCACTGCCCCGGCAGGATGCGGATCGCGAACAAGTTGATGCCGCGCGCCTTGCCGTCGAGATCGCTGTTGATGACAAGCGTACCGGGCGAATTCGGCGCCAGCGAGCGGTCGAAGCTCACCTGCAGCAGCGCATCCGACTTTTCGCGGGTGACGCTGAAGCGATGGCGGGCGCAATTGCCGAGCGACTGGAAATTGCATTCGACCGTCACCTGGGTCGGCTCATCGCTGGTCGATTGCAGCGTCAGCGCGATGGTTGAGGATTTGCCGGCGAGCTGCTGCAGTACAGAGGCGGGAACACTGACCGAAATATTACCGTCAGCCGCACCGCTTTCGGAAATCAGGCGCACGGCCGGCCCGTCATTCTCAGTGATCTTTTCGGTGCGCGCCCGCGGGCCGCTTTTGATCTTGTCGACCTCGTCCGGCTTGAACACCGGGATCCAATCGGCCGAAAAACTATTCTGCGGATCGATGGTCACCGGCTGATCGGTGTGGGCGGCCGCATTATCGGCGCTGTCGTCATTGCCGGTGAAATCCTCCGGCTGGGTGCTGGCCGGCGGATTGGCGACGCTGGTGTCGCGCTCGGCCGCCGTCAGGAGCAGGCCCGACGTATAGGCCCACCAGGCGCCGATGCCGATGAAGGCGAGCAGCACACACCAGACGAGAAGCCTCGAGAAGAACTTGCGAGGCTTGCGGCGGCCGGCCGCCCGCTCCGGACGGAAATCCATGTTGGCGGCGCGCTGGCCGCGCGCGAGCCGCTCGTCGCCGACCGGGGCGGCGGAGAGGTGATCGGCATTGCTCGCATGCACATCGTCGAGCCTCGACTCGTCGCTGCGGTGCATGATCACTTCGGGCGCGCGGGTCTCGCCTGCCGCCACCGGGCTGTCGATCAGGCTGTCGATATCGGCCACATCGCCACGGCGAGCCGGCGGCATTTCGACGACGGGCGGCACCGGCACTTCAGGCGGTCTCTGGCGCGGGTGAAGCCGGTCGCGCTCCTCGCTTTCGATGGCGTGGATGGTGGTTTCCAGGCGATGGCGGTGATGGGCGACGGCATCGGCATCGGTGATATCCTGCTTGCGCAGGCCGGCTTCCAGCGCCTGGCGGGCCGATTGGTAGATCCTCGCTCGAACCTCCGGATTGTCGCGATCGGCATTTTCGAGCGCTGTTCTGATGGCCGTTTCTAATCCGCTCACGTCAAGTCCTTCACTTCGAACCCGGCATCGGACTGCCGTCCCCGCCGTTCTCCATCAAAATTCGGTAGCGGCAAGCGCGGCAAACCGCAAGCCTTGCAGCCCCGCCCGCCGCTGATCGGCGGCGATAATCGCCAGCTTTCGCGGCTCCCGGGGCTTACCTTGCCCGCCATCTCTGCCTGATATATCGGCGTGAAATCGACGAAGGCGTGGCGGCCGCTCTTTTATCGGCTTTTCTTCTCTGTTATGAGATTTGACGTTTTCGTAAACGTCAATGCGAGCGGTAAACCATGGCCCTGCCCCCGATCCTCAAGGATAAACTCAGATTGCCGGTGATCGGCTCGCCGCTCTTCATCATCTCGCATCCGGCACTGACCCTGGCGCAATGCAAGGCGGGCGTCGTCGGTGCCTTTCCGGCACTGAACGCCCGACCGGTAAGCCAGCTCGACGAATGGCTGGCCGAGATCACCGAGGAGCTCGCCCGCCACGATGCAGCCCATCCGCAACGGCCGGCCGCACCCTTTGCCGTCAACCAGATCGTCCACATGTCGAACAAGCGGCTGGAGCACGACCTTTCGCTCTGCGTCAAATACAAGGTGCCGATCGTCATCTCCTCGCTCGGCGCCGTGCCCGAGGTCAACGCCGCCGTGCATTCCTATGGCGGCATCGTGCTGCACGACATTATCAACAACCGCCACGCCCATTCGGCGATCCGCAAGGGCGCGGACGGGCTGATCGCGGTGGCTTCAGGCGCCGGCGGCCATGCCGGCACGCTGTCGCCCTTCGCGCTCGTCCAGGAAATCCGCGAATGGTTCGACGGGCCACTGCTGCTTGCCGGCGCGATCGCGACCGGCGGCGCCATTCTGGCCGCAGAAGCGATGGGCGCCGACATGGCCTATATCGGCTCGCCCTTCATCGCAACGCAAGAGGCGCGTGCCGCGCCCGCCTACAAGCAGGCGATCGTCGACGGGGCAGCCAACGACATCGTCTACTCCAACTATTTCACCGGCGTGCACGGCAACTATCTCAAACCCTCCATCATCGCCGCCGGCATGGACCCGGACAACCTGCCCGTCGCCGATCCCTCCAAGATGGATTTCGAGCAGGCGACCGGCGGCGCCAAGGCCTGGAAGGACATATGGGGCAGCGGCCAGGGCATCGGCGCGGTCAAGGCCGTGGAGCCGGTGGCCAAGCTCGTCGACCGGCTGGAGGCCGAATACAGGGCCGCCCGCGCCCGCCTCTCGCTCTGAGGGTCTTCCACACCCCGCCCTCTTTTTTGCCAAAGGCGTGACAGGGTGCTTGAAATCTTCAGACAATGCTTGTATCAGCGCCATGCAAATCGCAGGCCGCACTCTTCGGCCGCCAAATGCCGCTTTAGCTCAGTCGGTAGAGCACATCATTCGTAATGATGGGGTCACGTGTTCGAGTCACGTAAGCGGCACCATTTATCTGTACTAAGATGTTGATTGTGGAAATTCATTTCCCATTCCTAATGTACTAAATCCACCTGTCGACCATCGATGGGCCCGTTCAAACCTACTTCTCGACAATGTGGCTGCCGTTCTATCCGAGCACGCCATTGCGATGGCCGAAAACATCGCCGACATGGAAGATGACGACGTGTGAGACCGACGGTGGTGCATCTTGCCGCCAAGGCGGGGAACTCAAAATGAGAAAAGGGGTTGCGCCAAGCGCCTTTGGGGACAGGAGTATTTCTGAGATTTCGCCAAAGGTGAATAAAGCAAAGACGGTAAGCAACAAAGCAACGACAATGAGGATTTCAGTTTTTGTCATCGTTAATCATGTAGCCATCTGGTTACCGGCGACAATCGGACTTAGGTCTGGAAACGCCCCCCTTCATCGACGATTACTCAACCCCCAGTTCTGCATCATTCCAAGGCATAAACCGCCACCTCATCAGCAACATCCCTCAGCCCCTTATATGAGGGTGCCGCGGCAAGAAACTGCTCCGCGAGGGTTTGCCGGGACATGGCCGCCAAAGCGATCGAACGATTGGTGCGATTAGCCCGTGGTAAGATCATCCGTCCGGGATAACAGACGCGAAGGGAACCAACGCGACGGTCGCGCCGTCTTCCAATGCAATTTCGAAGCAGTCGGCGTCAATTGGTCGCTTTGCCAAGATGCCTTCGGCAAGCATCTCTCTAGCCGCCTCGACTGCCTGGTCGTAAGTTTCCGCAGCACTGGCGAACTCCAGGCCTTCTGTATCCAGATCCAGCTCCTCCCCTCGCCTTAAATGGAGTAGAACTTTTGCATGAGCCGCTCCTCGAAGCAGCCAAACGACGCTGTCTCTCCGAGGGTTACTGGGAGGCCGTCTGTGTCAAAGTGATCCGACGTGTTTTCGATTTCGATTTGATCGGAGGTCTAAACCCGGCGCATTGAGCGTAGCAGGCGTCGGACCGTACTTTGCACCCGTCGCCGCCATAGAGGCAGTTGTCTCGCAGTTTGGCGTCTTGAAGGGTAACGCATTGGTTGACGCAAGATTGGTTCAGGTTTTGACAGCTGGTTAATTCGTCAAGCGTGCAGCCAAACGTGTATCTAGTCGAGTAAATGCTAAGAATTCCAAGTATCAGTAGACGCATCATACTAAGCCAGCGGAATATTATATTCATATAATTATACAATTTATTCACACGCCAACAATAACAACTTATTATTAGTGTTTTATCTGATCTTATAGACAGAAGGTTATATTTGACGCGGGATGGAGAGCGGAGTTCCAAGCGGCGGTGAGCGATACGCCCAGACCTATGCTGACGGGTAGGCAAAGCGGTTTGGTGTGACCCCGGAATTCGCAACGATCGACTTGCAAACAAATTGGCAGAGATAGGATTGTCAGCTTCTTCTCCGGCTTCGATCGCTTCTTCGGTTCCGCACATTGCCTGTGTACGCTTCCGCGCTACATATTCGTTATGACGCCGCGAATGCTAGGCTCAGGCACCTGAGAGGCTGCTGTCTCCCGCCAGAACGGAGGAGACGTTATTGCTCTCGTCAGTGGCTCTATTGAACATCAGACTGGGGCGTAGACGAGTTTGGGTGATCGAGAAAAACGCGCTACTGCCCAGCTGGTACCGCCCGCTTATGATGCCGCAGCCTTTCTCGCGGCCATTATCGAATCGTCAGACGATGCCATTGTCAGCAAGAGCTTGTCCGGCATTGTCACGACATGGAACAAAGG
>NZ_NWSZ01000062.1:0-6074 GCF_002531885.1 Rhizobium sp. L9
AATGCCTGAACCAGCATTGGTTCCTGACCCTTGCGGATGCCCGCGAAAAGATGGAGGATTGGCGTAGATACTACAATGAGGAAAGACCTCATGGTGCGATCGGCAACAAGGTGCCGATCTCGTTGGTGAATTCGGGAGGCGCAACCAGCCCGCCTCCCTGAATGAAGCCGGAAAACTCTAGCATCCGGTGGTCCAACGTTTGGGAGCGGTTCAGAAATTCTCAGTGGCAGGTCAGACGCCGGATGAAAATTCGGTGACAGGTCATTTGAAGGCCAACCACCTACCTTCCTGCCGAACACTGGCAGACCAGAAAACAAGGGGCGCAGCCAATACACGTCGCTTGATCAGTGCTTGTGAGATACGCCGGAGCCAAAGAGGAGCCGTAGTGAGTAGTGAACGCACTGTCATGCAGGTTCCTCCATGTCGCCCCCCCCCCCCCGCGCCAAGAACGCTAGGGCACACCCCCGGATTGCTTGATTGCTGGGCAGATTAGCGAAGAATTCCGCCCTATATGAGCCGTTTCAACCGCACTTAAACGCGCGCTACATCTGAATAGGTCTTAATTGTTGTTAAGCCATTATCGACCAGGCCAGTTCCCGCCTCGGCGAGCTTTTGGAGGTTGTCGAAGCCAAATCGATGTACGTCGCGGAGCGTCTTCGAGAGTACTACGAGCCGCCCCGCCGTGAGTAATATCCGACCGAATCCCTCATGGTTCACAGTCAACACCGGTGACGCCATCAGTCCGGACTGCTCCTCTATAGCAAGTGCTACGGCGGCATAGAAGATCTCAAGCCGCCACTGCACCTCTAGGTCAGGTCCCCCGATGAGAGGAATCGCCCTACGCTGCTGCCTCGTCACGATGAAATCACAGAGCAAATCGGTGTCCGATTTCTCTTGCCACAATTCAAAGGTGTCTTGAGCACGCATCAGACGCAAGAGGCACTTAATGAAAGGCGTGGCGAGAGCATCTTTCTCATCTAATCGAGCATTGTTGGGGACAGGGGTGACGTTTGACATCAGTTAAAATCCTCCTGAGTGTTGGATGCGGTTTGACTAAGGGCCACACCCGCTTCCGGTAACACCATCCCTTAAAATGGTGCGGCAGATGGGACCTGTGGCGACGCAACTTGGCCCGGACGAATGACATGGCCCCTCGAAACGGGGCGGCCGCAACAACAACGGCAAGCGGCGGGCAACGCTGGCGGGCTTGACGAAAAGCGCTTCACAAGCGAGATTCCCGTCGCGATAGTCCAGTGGCGGTAGGTTTCGCCGCGAACTCCACCCTCAACCAACCTATTCGCCGCCAGGTGTAAAACCGTGTCTCGGGCTTTCGAATTGAGGATCAGGCGGGGGGTGGAATCAGCTTTTCGAGGTCGACAAGGACAGTGAGAGTATCTTGAGAGGCCGTGTACTTGCCGATACCCCCTTTTCCGTGCGAACTGATGCAGACCTGCCATGTATTTTCCCTTCAAGGTTCAAATCGACTTCGACCGGACGCCACACGTTCCACCAGGCGATTGCCCGCCGCGTAGTTCTGGGAGTTCAAGACTCATGCCAGTCTCCTCCGCTGAGGTTCGGAACACGGCATCTGTATTGTTTCCAGCTTCTTAGCTAGCCCATGAAGAATTGATCGAGGACAACGTTGTCGTGAACCGGACAAGACGCGGTGGGGATCGAAGAAATGGCATCCCGGTGCAGCGGCGGAAGCCTATTCTCCGGCCACGTCAGCAACAAATGACACCCGCCGAAGCCGCTCCGCTCTCAATTCGCGGATTGGGCGCAATGTCCGGCCGCTTGCCGAGGTGCAGCCGGTCGATCTTCTTTGCTTGGCGATCACAGCGCCTCCCAGTGATGGACTCCGAGACCCGCATGCATCACTGGCTGGAGCTCCCTTCCTCGACAGTTAGCGCCGTCATTTGGGGGAATGCCGCGGGCAAATGGAATGCGGCATAGGCCCCCGCGACGCCGGCGACAGCTCAACAACGCTCTGAATTTCCACAGTGAACGGCTGTTAGACGTAGCCGGCAAAGGGGAAGCTCACGAAGATCAGATGGCCCTTCAGGGCCGGGTCCTGGTCCGATGCCCACCGGATCGACCGGCCGCAAGGTTTTAGGACCGTTTCAACAACCAGCCCCTGGGCGCCTCGGCGGCGTGTATCTTAAGTTGCCGGCGTGCGTCGGCCGCGTTCACTCTCTATCCGCACCAGAACACGGCACCCGGGGGATCATGCTGCCGGCACGACCTAGCTGGCCGGTACCGTCGGCGCCGGCAAGAGGATGACTGTGGCAGCGGCCGTCATGGAGCAGTGCTGCCTCGGTGTGACCGCTGAGGCGATACTCGCTGTTTCCGGTCATTGCTTAGCACAGGCCGGAAAAGCGTTTCTGGTACCTTAGCGAACGCTCGCGATTTTAGCAGGGACAACGGGACCTGGCGGCAAGCGGACCCCAAACAAGTGCGAAGCAAACCGAATCTTTGGCAACCTCAAAGAGGGTGGAGTCGATACCCTGGGGGTCAAGCGCCCGCGTCGTCGCGGAGCATTGGGCGCGAGGGGTTTGCGGATTCTCGATACGTGATTGGCACATCAGTCGGACCTCAGCCGATCTTCGTGCAAAAGGATCCTTTAAAAATGGGCCCCTTAACGCGTGCCTTGGCATGCTTGCTTGCTGACGAAGTTTAGGTTGAGAATTGAACACCGCTAGTTATTCGCAGGATTGCTCGGCAAACGAACGAGGCGGGGTGGCGTTCCAAGCATGAGCTGGGACAGATAGGGAATGTCGCGCACGCTCCAGCGAACTGCTAGTGCTACGGCAATGATCATCGTCCCGAGAATTCCCGCCGCGCCAGACCTCATTGTGGGAGCCCATTGTTCTCCGTATTGTATCAAATCCATGAGACGGAATACCGTAGCCTGCACCAGGTACAACACGAGCGTGCTCTGCCCCACTTCCACGGCGATAAAGCGAACCACCCGGTTCGAGCGTCCAATTTTCCAGGATTGAAGCAGAATCTCGATCATCACTGCAGAGGCCACTGTCGAGCCAAAAAACATCAGAAGGATATCTTTTGCCGACTGCAGATCCTGGATTAAGGCGAGATTGTTGTAGACATAGGTGTCCTCGCGCCACGCCATGAAGCACAAGCTAGCCGCGATAGAGGCGGACATCATCAGGAGTGGCTTATGATACCGCATTATGCTCGTCCACCAATCTCTCGACTGCGCAAATGAAAATCCCATGCAGAAAAAGGGATAGGTGTACTTTATGAGAGGGAATATAGAAAACGTCACGGGGGCAACTGCGACCAGTATGGATGAGACAAGCAAAGAGCGTGCCGACCCGGAGTTGAAGATCGAAATAAGTTTGACCAAAAGAAAAGAAGCAAACGCAGCCCAGATGAACCAGTATGTGCCGACGAAATCGTGCATGAATTGCAACAGGTTGCCAGGTGCGTCCGGCGGCCGGGGAAACATGAGCAATTTGACTGCCTCCAAAAGGGTGCACCAGAACAGCGTCGGCACCAGGAGCTGCAGCGCGCGATCACCGATGGCTTGCCTGAACGATTTGCCTAGTAGCCCTGATCTAGAGAGATATCCGCTTATCGCCATAAAGAGAGGCATGTGAAACATGTAGATCGATTTGAAGCATGCCGAATCCCAGAAGCCATCACCCTCGTAAAAGATATATTGTATCAGGTGACCGAAAATCACCAAGACAATGAGTATTCCTTTGGCGAAGTCTAAAGCTAGATCGCGATCGTCGGCCTCTGGCGCCTCAGGCACTGTCTTTCCACCTACAATTCTTGCTCGCATTCTCAACATCTCACGATGCCTACGGGAGCCTTTGAAAGCGGCATTTTCCAACCTCTCGTTCATCATGCAGGCTAATCCAGCTTCCGATCAGCGCTCCGACTTCGGCATGCTGAACGACGGCCAACGGTCATACAATTTGCCTGGGTTCCAAGTTCACAGGGCGACCGTGGCGACTTAGGCCCAGTAGCCGTTTTCGGCGTGTCCATTGGCTGTTTTTCGCCGCAACGTACGCCCCGCCTAAACTCGCTGCCGCGCAACTGCTTGGGCTGCCACGTCGTCGAAATCTTCTAACGGACATTTGCGCGTATGCAAGTAGCGCTGCTTGACTCTGCACTCGGCTATTGTTGCGATTGCATATGATTCTCCATGCCAAACTTGCGCGACACCGTATCAAAAGAACATATTGCCGATTCAATGGCTCCTAGCCGCTGTGGGTATCGTCTATCACCTACCGGCGCTTGGGTGTGGATCGGCACCCCAGCGCAACCCCCCAGACGCTGGAGATTTGCTCCATTAGATCCGCCGCCCAACGTGTCCTATATGGCAGCCTCACCATTGTAAAATTCATGCTCCTAATGACACGCATCTGCGGTATGGATGAGTATCGCGGACCCTTGACAACCTTGAGCGGAAGGTCGGTGAGTATCGCGATACACGAGGCTTTGGCCGCGATCGCCGCCGTTTTGGATCGCCGCCAATGATAGCTGGACGTTGGGCTGCCATTGTCGATCCGTATGCGACGTTTGTCGATACGTCAGAGACGACCGTGGTCCCAATCCGTAGGAAGATCGCAGTAAGCGTCAAGATATGCGGGATGCAACGGCGAGTGTCTGGGGATGCGCTCCCCTGTCAAGGTCGAGACCCCCTCCTCGATCAGTGGCTTTCCCTTTTTGGGATACCTCTCCTTCGGTGGCGAAGGAATGAAACCGGGCTGGATATGTCGCTGGTCATTTCGCGCGATTCAAATTGGCGCAGACTTTGCGGCTCGCTTGACGCGACGATCCCCCTGAGCTGAAGAAGGCCGGCCGCAATAGCGCCGAGCATTGGCGCACATATATAAAGCCAGAGTTGAGAGAGTGCCGCCCCTCCTGCGAAAAGTGCTGGGCCGATCGATCGTGCTGGATTCACAGAAGAACCCGAAACGGTGATACCGCCAAGGTGGATCGCAACTAAGGCAAGTCCAATCGCCAATCGTGCAACAGCGCCGCGTCCAGCCGTGCATTTGAGGAATACAGTTACGAACAGGAACGTGGCGATAAACTCGAATAGGAACGCAGCTCTCCATCCGTAGACTACCCAGCCGGTTTGGGCGAAACCTTCTAGGGTGATATCGTAACCGCCGACCTTGTTCATAGCGATAAGGTAGAGCGTGCCTGCCGCCGCGATAGCTCCTGCACATTGGGCGGAGACATACGCGAGAAAGTCCCACACTCTCAATCGGCGCGACACGAGGAAACCCAGGCTGACCGCCGGATTGAGATGCGCGCCCGAGACTGGGCCAATCGTGTAGGCCATTGCAACCACGGTCGTCCCGAAGGCTAAAGCGACACCCAACAGGCCCACCTCTTGACGCATATAAAGCAATGTGCCGCAGCCGAGGAAGACAAGTGTGAAGGTCCCGAAGAATTCGCAAACATACTTTTTCATTTTTCACTCCATTGATTTGACCCCACGTACTTTTCGGTGTCATCCTCGTGCCGCCAAGCGTTCCGCATGCACCGAACCAATCATCGTGTCAGGTCCCGAAAACCTCCGTAGTTGACTTCAATTGCGTCCTTGTCCGACGAGATCGGCATCAGAGCCTATGGTCAACCAGCGTCACCGATCACCAGCAAACGTCGTACCAAATGAAATATGTTGCGCATCACAGCGATCGCTCTGATGACGTTCGGTCTTATGTTCGAAAGTGCCGTGAACAGGATAGGCAGGCGAACCGTACCGAGACGTATGGACCCGAGCTGGGCTACGAACAAATCGCCAAGCAGCCCATCCTCAAATTATCGAAACAACGACCCTCTTCATGGCTCCAAGCGGAAGGTGGTGCAAAGCAGGAACCAGGACAAGGGTTGATAAGACCGCCAGGGACGTTCACGAGAAGTCGAGTAACGCCCCTTAGCCACGAACAGGCACATGATCCTTGGCGCGATTTGAAGTCCACGTGAATTCCCTTGTCCCCAGCGCAACCGTCGACATTTCTCGCAAATGTCGGGCATCCGCCACTTTTGTCAGGTTTGTCGTGATTGGAACGTTTTGTTCGCCGGTCTCT
>NZ_NWSZ01000063.1:0-5933 GCF_002531885.1 Rhizobium sp. L9
GAGAAGGTGTCGACCACCGTCAGCACGCGCAGTTTCTTACCCGTTGCGAGTTGGTCGTGAACGAAGTCCATCGCCCACGTTCCGATCACCGCCGCTTCAAGTTCACAGCCGACAATGTTGCCATGCTGCTTAACCGTGACGTTCACAACCGTTTTCAATCCTCGAGCCGACAGGGCCTACACGGATCACGACCTTGGCGCCCGCCATAATCGAGCGTAAGGGCCATCAGTTCTCACTAGGTCAGCGTGCTTTCCCTCCTCAATGACCCGCCCCTTGTCCAGGACCACAATATTGTCCGCCCCACGAACGGTGCTCAACCGATGAGTGATGACTATGATGGTCTTCCCAGCGCGAGACAGATCCTCAACAACCCGCAGCACAAATTCTTCGGCTGCCGAGTCCAGAGAGGAGGTCGCTTCGTCAAGGATTAGAACGTCGGGATCCCGGTACAGGGCCCGAGCCAATGCGAGGCGCTGCTTCTCACCTCCGGAGAGGCGAACCCCGTTCTCGCCCAGATGGGCCTGGAACCGCCCGGGCCAGCGCTCGATGCACTCCCGCAGTCCTATTCGATCACAGATGCGTACGATCTTATCGAACTCCGGTTCGAACTCGCCCAGGGCGATGTTCTCGATCACGGAACCGGAGAAGACGTCTATCGATTGCGGTACTGCAGCCATGACCTTGTGCAGTGATGCGCTCGAGAAATCCTGGAGGGCATATTGGCCGATCCGAATGCATCCATCCTCAAGCTGGTAGACATTCTGCAGCAGAGCCGCAAGGGTGCTTTTGCCCGAGCCGCTCTCACCCACGACGGCCGTCAACTCTCCTTGGCGAAAGGAGACGCTTAGATCGCTGAAAACCTCCGCCTGCGCGCCATAGCGGAATGTGACGTTCTCCAGGCGAATATCTCCGAGATCGGTCTTCGTAGCATCGATGCCGCTGCTGCTTGCCGACTCCAGTTCAAAGATCTCGAAAAGTCTATCCGCCGCGATAAACGCGTCTTGAACGATCCGGTTGGTCTGGATCAGGCGGGCGACCGGCCGGGTGATATAGCCAAGCAACGTATAGCAGGACAGCAATTCGCCGGGCGTGACGGCCTGTTCGAGCGCAAGCGTGGTTCCAAACCACATCAGCACGATGGTGAACAGGACCGACAGCAACGTCGAGGCGTTGTCGCCGCAGATTGAGATCAGCCCGGAGCTGTAGACGGAATGCAGCATCTTTACGAAGCGGGTCTCCATTTTGAAGTTTGCGAAGCTCTCGACGCCGGAAGTCTTAATGGTGGAGACAGCTCCGAGTGATTCTACCAGTTGCGCCTCGAGTTTGGCGTCATTTTCCATGATGACTCGTTGGAGATTTCGATTCATCCGATTGATGGCCCAATATACCAGGATGTACATTGGAATGGCGAGCGCCACGATCAAAGCAATATTCCAGGAATAGATGAACATCATTCCGAACGAGAACAGTATCATTAAAATGTCAACAAACATGTTTATCGAAACGTCGTTCAGGAAGCTCCTGATTTTCACAGCGTCGTTCATGCGCGACACGATTTCTCCCATGCGCATGCTATCGAAGAACTTCTGGGGCAGGGCCAGGATGTGATTGTAATAGCCGAGGATCAAGCATACGTCGATCTTCTGCCCCGTCTGCAGGACGAGTCGGCCTCTTAGGAGGTTGATCAGGATCTGTATCGCTAGGATCAGCAGCATTGCGATGCTCATCAAGTTGAGCAGGTTGCGGTTTCCCGCTGGGATCACGTGATCAACGATCTTCTGAACGTAGATCGCCGTCGAGAGACTGAGGACGGTCGTCACAAGAGCGCCGACGAGAGCCTGCGCCATCACCGTGCGGTGTGGCGCGAGTAGGCGGGCGAATCGGGCGAGGGGCGACGTGGTCTCGTCTCGACGATTGAATGTGTCTGCCGGAACCAGCAAAACCAGAACGCCGGTCCATTGCTCCATGAATTCCTGATGCGGCACTTTGCAGATTTCGCCCAAGGCCGGGTCCATGACGATGACCCACTTGGCGTCGATCGCATGGACCACTACGAAATGGTGCAGGTCCTCCTTGACGACGTGCGGGATAGCGGGCTTGGGGATCTTGTACAGGCTGTCGAAGCCACCTTTGACGCCTTTCGCGATGAAGCCCAGCTTCTGCGCCGCTTCCGTGAGCCCCAGCACACTCGTACCGGAGCGGTCGGTCGACGCATACTGGCGGATGCGCGCCAATGGCAACTTGTAGCCATAGAAGGCTGCGACAGATGCGAGGCTGGCGGCGCCGCAATCCGTGATGTCACGCTGTTTGAACTTAATGGCCTTACTCGACATGGAGGCTCGCTGGCTGTTGGGACAATATTAGCGCCCCGCCAGCATCGGGTTGAGCCAATCGTCTGCCTCGTCGTAGAGCAGTTGCAGGAGAGTGCGATTGGCCAACAGAAAGCGAGCCCGCACGGTCATGCCTTTCTTCAGGTGGCCGATGGCCCCGCTTTTCAGCGCGAGTTCGCTGCGAGAGAGCGCGCACTGGACCTTGAAGACCGGGTTCCCGTCATGCAGAGTGAAGTCCTGCGCCACCTCGACCACCCTTGCTTTGATGACACCCCATTGGTTGTAGTTAAAGGCATCCACTTGGAGCCGCACCGGCTGACCAGGCTGCACAAAGCCAATGTCGTTGGGGGAGACGTAGATTTCCGCCACCAGATCGTCGTTCGGCGAGATCCAACCAACGGTTTGCCCGCTCTGCACGTAGCTTCCGTGCGCGAGGCCGGAGAACTGCTCGAGAGCACCCGATACTGGGGCGCGGATGCGGTGCAGGTCCCGTTCGTGCTCGAGCTGATGCAAGGTGGCCGTGAGTTCCTTTAAGCGCAGGTTAGCATCAAGGAGCTTCTGGTTCCAATCAGCGGTTTTGCGTCGCACGAGGATCTCGCCTTGGACCTCGATATTTTGGAGAGCGAAAGCCTTCTCGTCAACGGTCTTCGCCGGCGCCGCAGCAGCCGAGACAAGTCGCTTTGCGCGGTCGAGTTCCGCCGCGGCGTTACTGCGCGCATTTTGGTTCTCGCGCAGCAAGTTGAGAAAATGCACCCTTTCAGCCGTCGCGGATTCGGTTTGGAGGGGGGGCGAGACGCTGAGCCTTGCGCCGGAAGAAATCAGCGTTTGGAAGTCATGGGCAAGATCGCTCTTGGCATGAATGTCGGCTAAAACCCCGCTGAGCTTTTCCTCGATTACATGATCGTCAAAGGCGATTATTTCCTTCCCCTTAGCAACGACATCGTTCTCAAAGGCAAGGACACGGGAGATGCGTCCGGAGACGGGCGCTATCAGGGGCGTCTTCTCCACGATCGGGCGAATAGTACCGACACTCTGCATGGAGACCGGTATGGTAACGAGTGGCAGTGAGCCAAATGCCGCGGCGACGAAGAGCAAGATCGCCCTATAAATGCTCAAGGATCGTCCTGATCGTCGCGCCAGTATGCTTTCTGCGATGCAGCTGGCCGTTTCAGCAGAAAGGGGAACTGCTAGTCTGTAGTCACTAGGAGCCATCGAGAGCCAGCTCGCTTATCAACCAAACAAGTGTCCGTAACGTCGCAAAAACAAGTAAACCCAAAAATACCAACCTCCGGAGGTTTCAGCTGCTTCTTGAGGGGTTAATTCGGTTACACGATAGGCTGCCATGTTGTTCATCATTGGTGTCTCCGTTCAGAGCTGGATTGAGAAGATGCCAAGGTCCCCGTTGGGAGCTCCTAGCGGCGCGCAACAAAAAGGTTCAAGATTCGTGCCAATGCAGAAGGAGCGAAAAGCATCAGAAAACTGTTCTGTATGTTATTCAATGGCTGCCCTAGAGCGCCGAGACGTGCCAAACCGCACATCACGCTGTCGCAAGCACGACAAACCGAGTAGGGTTCTGAATGAACGTCCTGAACAGGATCGACAGCTCCAAAGTTCGGTGGCGACGGTACAGTTGAGACTCGGCGCTCAGTAAGCGCGCCCCCATCCGCGTAGCCCCCATCGAGTTTGCCGTCGATTTTTGTTGCTGCTGATTCACTCTGAAACCTGGTGAATTGTTGGTGGCCCTCCGCACGATAGTGGGCGCGGATGCGCCGCTTGGTGCCGCGGGCCGTCGCCTTGCGCTGTGGCGGCAAATAATAGGCCGTCGCTCGAAGCCGGAGTGCCCATGGATCGGTAACCCCGCCTGCGCCTCGACCACCCTGGCTAGCGCCCGGTCGTAGGCTTCGCTCTCGACATGCCACTGTCGAACACGGATTAACACCCACAAGGTGTGGGTGTCTGTGGCATCGGCCATCATGCGCAGGCCAAAGCTAGTCTCTTCTGCGAGGATGACGTTCATCGCAGGGCGCTCCTGTACGCAGATGACTGAATGCTTCGCAGAAGCCAGTCGCAGCATCCACGTCTGGACGTCGCCTTCGCAATCGAGCCGCCCGGAATCGTAACAGCCCGAGCTGGCGCGGCCAAGCTCGCGTAACCGGATGTCGAGGTGAGCTTGAGATTTGCCAGCTATCCTCCTGTCGCAACGGCCCCGCGAGACGATCGCTGTCGGCCACAGCCTGGGCCGGAACAAGTGCAGGTCTGAGATCGCCATAGCGTCGGGACCCGCCCAAGCATTGCCCAATAGGTCTCGTGTTTCTTTTCGCATCCGGTGGATCTTTTACTTGACACATCCGGCCATAGCATCTGCCAATAGGGACAAGGCCACGCCCTGGTAAACGTGAAATACGGCAGGATGCTAGGCCTTCAGGCCTACAGCCAGGTCTCGGATCGATACGGGTCGATCCGTCTGTCGTCCTCGTCGATCAGACGCTTGAGCCATTCCAGCGCCGCGATGGCGGACCCGATGTGCTGCATTGTTCCGGAATTCGAGCAGGCTCAGCAGCCTCGGCAACATGCGTGGATAATGAAATGCCGTAGGAGGAACGTGGCACCGCCTGGGCTCGCTGCTTAGGAACCGCCAGTCTCGTATTTGCGGACCAGAGCCGAAAGTATCGCCTGTTCGGCAATTTCGGCACCGCTCCGTCGAGGGCCTTGATCGCGGACCCGGCGATGCGAGCCAAAAGGCGCTCCTCGCTGGCCCCTTTTCAATTTCTTGGCGATCGAGGCGACGACCCTACGTTCCCATTCGCCACCATCTTGTGCACTTTGATCTGAACCCTTCAAACTGGACCAGTTTTGGTTAGAGTTTTCCGGTGCATTTTCCTGGCTGGGAAAGGGACCAGAAGACGATGAAAGCGTCGCAGTTTTCGGACGCTCAGAAGGCGTTCATTCTGAAGCAAGGTGATGAAGGCGTGTCGGTTGCTGAAATCTGCAGGAAGGCGGGGATCAGCCAGGCGACTTATTTCAACTGGAAGAAAAAATACGCGGGCATGCTGCCACCGGAGATGAAGAGGCTGAAACAGCTCGAGGACGAGAATTCGCGCCTGAAGAAGATCGTCGCGGATCTGACGCTGGACCGCGAGATGTTGCAGGATGTCATCCGCCGAAAGCTCTAAGGCCTGCTCGGAAGCGGGAGATGGTGAAAGGCATGTGCTGCGATTGGGCGATCTCGATCCGACGTGCTTGTGGAGCGTTGAACTTCGATCGATCAACTCACCACTATACCTCTCGCCGTGCTGATCAGGCCGGTCTGGAACGTCGTATTCGCGAGATCTGCGAGATCCGTGTGCGGTACGGCTATCGCCGCGTGCATGTGCTGTTGGAACGCGAGGGTTGGGGCACCAACATCAAGCGAACCTACCGCATTTACAGGGACTTGGGGCTACAGTTGCGGAACAAGACACCGAAGCGGGGGGTAAAAGCCAAGCTTCGCGAGGATCGGCACATGGCCGTCGGACCCAACGACGTCTGGGCGATGGACTTCGTTCACGACCAACTCGCAACGGGTAAGAAACTGCGCGTGCTGACGGTGGTCGACACCTTCTC
>NZ_NWSZ01000064.1:2500-5715 GCF_002531885.1 Rhizobium sp. L9
GATCAAATCTCGAGAAGCTGGTCTTAAGACCTGACACAAGCGAGCTGCTCGGCGTAGCTCCAATAAAGTGATCAGGTCGAACACGTCGATGGCATCTGAATAATCCGGTTTTAAAAGGTAGCCGGATTGTTGGAGCTGACCTTGCGGCAACTGAAGAGTTGTCCGGATGGTCAGATTTGGCACCCCACGAGGGCGAAAGCCGAGTGGATAAGGTCTGCCAAATCCAACTAAAGATGAGCATTGGCAATGAGAACGATTAAGTGTCGTAAGGGCATTTGGTGGATGCCTTGGCATGCACAGGCGATGAAGGACGTGATACGCTGCGAAAAGCCGTGGGGAGCTGCGAATGAGCTTTGATCCATGGATCTCCGAATGGGGCAACCCACCTTAAATGCTTGGAAAATCATTCTGGTTGTCGGGTCTTCGACCCGACGTTACGGCGAACGATCGCCGACGGCCTCTGGCCTGTAAGGGAACTTCCCGATACAGCGCAGAGCGCGTCGCCGGTCGTCCGGCGCGCCCACGCAGCGCTGCACGAAGTGCAGAACAAGCGTGAGTGAAAACCCGAATGGTTTCCAAGCATTGTGATAAGGTATCTGCACCTGAATACATAGGGTGTAAGAAGCGAACGCAGGGAACTGAAACATCTAAGTACCTGCAGGAAAGGACATCAACCGAGACTCCGCAAGTAGTGGCGAGCGAACGCGGACCAGGCCAGTGGCAATTGTGATTAAAGTGGAACGCTCTGGAAAGTGCGGCCGTAGTGGGTGACAGCCCCGTACGCGTAGATATCACGATTGTCCTAGAGTAGGGCGGGACACGAGAAATCCTGTCTGAACATGGGGAGACCACTCTCCAAGCCTAAGTACTCGTGCATGACCGATAGCGAACAAGTACCGTGAGGGAAAGGTGAAAAGCACCCCGACAAGGGGAGTGAAATAGAACCTGAAACCGGATGCCTACAAACAGTCGGAGCCCGCAAGGGTGACGGCGTACCTTTTGTATAATGGGTCAACGACTTAGTGTAACAAGCAAGCTTAAGCCGGTAGGTGTAGGCGCAGCGAAAGCGAGTCTGAACAGGGCGATATAGTTTGTTGCATTAGACCCGAAACCGAGTGATCTAGCCATGAGCAGGTTGAAGGTTGGGTAACACCAACTGGAGGACCGAACCCGCATCTGTTGCAATAGATTGGGATGACTTGTGGCTAGGGGTGAAAGGCCAATCAAACTCGGAAATAGCTGGTTCTCCGCGAAATCTATTTAGGTAGAGCGTCGAGCGAATACCCCCGGGGGTAGAGCACTGGATGGGCTATGGGGACTCACCGTCTTACTGATCCTAACCAAACTCCGAATACCGGGGAGTACTACTCGGCAGACACACGGCGGGTGCTAACGTCCGTCGTGAAAAGGGCAACAACCCTAACCTCCAGCTAAGGTCCCCAAGTCATGGCTAAGTGGGAAAGGATGTGAGGATCCCAAAACAACCAGGATGTTGGCTTAGAAGCAGCCATCATTTAAAGAAAGCGTAACAGCTCACTGGTCTAAATAAGGGTCTTTGCGCCGAAAATGTAACGGGGCTGAAGCCATGCACCGAAGCTGAGGATTTGCAGCAATGCAAGTGGTAGCGGAGCGTTCCGTAAGCTGATGAAGGGAGACCCGTGAGGGCTCCTGGAGGTATCGGAAGTGCGAATGTTGACATGAGTAACGATAAAGAGGGTGAGAGACCCTCTCGCCGAAAGACCAAGGGTTCCTGCTTAAAGTTAATCTGAGCAGGGTTAGCCGGCCCCTAAGACGAGGCGGACACGCGTAGTCGATGGGAACCACGTTAATATTCGTGGGCCTGGTGGTAGTGACGGATTGCACAAGTTGTTCTGGTTTATTGGATTATCAGGGCAGCGGAGCGGTTCCAGGAAATAGCTCCACCGTATAGACCGTACCCGAAACCGACACAGGTGGTCAGGTAGAGTATACCAAGGCGCTTGAGAGAACTATGTTGAAGGAACTCGGCAAATTGCACGCGTAACTTCGGAAGAAGCGTGACCCCATTTTAGGCAACTATGATGGGGTGGCACAGACCAGGGGGTAGCGACTGTTTATCAAAAACACAGGGCTCTGCGAAGTCGCAAGACGACGTATAGGGTCTGACGCCTGCCCGGTGCTGGAAGGTTAAGAGGAGAGGTGCAAGCTTTGAATCGAAGCCCCAGTAAACGGCGGCCGTAACTATAACGGTCCTAAGGTAGCGAAATTCCTTGTCGGGTAAGTTCCGACCTGCACGAATGGCGTAACGACTTCCCCGCTGTCTCCAACATAGACTCAGTGAAATTGAATTCCCCGTGAAGATGCGGGGTTCCTGCGGTCAGACGGAAAGACCCCGTGCACCTTTACTATAGCTTTACACTGGCATTCGTGTCGGCATGTGTAGGATAGGTGGTAGGCTTTGAAGCGGGGACGCCAGTTTCCGTGGAGCCATCCTTGAAATACCACCCTTATCGTCATGGATGTCTAACCGCGGCCCGTCATCCGGGTCCGGGACAGTGTATGGTGGGTAGTTTGACTGGGGCGGTCGCCTCCGAAAGAGTAACGGAGGCGCGCGATGGTGGGCTCAGACCGGTCGGAAATCGGTCGTCGAGTGCAATGGCATAAGCCCGCCTGACTGCGAGACTGACAAGTCGAGCAGAGACGAAAGTCGGTCATAGTGATCCGGTGGTCCCGCGTGGAAGGGCCATCGCTCAACGGATAAAAGGTACGCCGGGGATAACAGGCTGATGACCCCCAAGAGTCCATATCGACGGGGTTGTTTGGCACCTCGATGTCGGCTCATCGCATCCTGGGGCTGGAGCAGGTCCCAAGGGTTTGGCTGTTCGCCAATTAAAGCGGTACGTGAGCTGGGTTCAGAACGTCGTGAGACAGTTCGGTCCCTATCTGCCGTGGGTGTAGGAATATTGACAGGATCTGTCCCTAGTACGAGAGGACCGGGATGGACATATCTCTGGTGGACCTGTTGTCCTGCCAAGGGCATAGCAGGGTAGCTATATATGGACGGGATAACCGCTGAAGGCATCTAAGCGGGAAACCCACCTGAAAACGAGTGTTCCCTATCAGAGCCGTGGAAGACGACCACGTTGATAGGCCGGGTGTGGAAGTGCGGCAACGCATGAAGCTTACCGGTACTAATAGCTCGATCGGCTTGATCGTTCTCATTGTTCATGCTCATC
>NZ_NWSZ01000065.1:0-5364 GCF_002531885.1 Rhizobium sp. L9
TTTCTCGTGATCGCTTGGGGTCTGATTGCTCGCTCGACTATGTTGGAGTCGAGTTCGATGCGGCCGTCGGTCAGGAAGCGCTCGAAGATGTCTCGACGCGAGATGGCATACCGCAGAGCTTCGGCGAGTTTGGATTTTCCAGAGACCCGTGGCAGGGTCGCCTGCCAGAGAGTGAAGAGGTCACGGACGATCGCTGCGGAGATCTCCTGGCGTGCAGCGACACGAGCTTCAGGGCTTTGGCCGCGCACACGCTCCTCGATCTCCCATAACCTCGCCATACGCTCGACGGTGTCTGTAGCGACCTTCGAGCTCTTTGCGACATGCAACTCGTAGAACTTTCTCCGGCTGTGCGACCAACAGCCGGCCAGGATGGCGCTGTCATTGCCTCCATCTTTCCGGACGAGCTTGTTATAAGCGGCATATCCGTCGACCTGCAGGATTCCACGATAGCCGCTCAGGTGTCGTGCGACACACTCGGTGGCTCGACTGTCCTCGAAGCGATAGGCTACCATCGGTGGACCGCTGCCCCCAAAAGTCCGGTCATCCCTGGCATACGCCCATAGCCATGCCGTCTTCGCTGATCCGGAACCAGGTGCAAGTGTGGGCAAGGTCGTTTCGTCGGCAAAGATCCGTTCGGCCTTCTTGATCTCATCGAGGATGTAGTCGGCGAGGATATTGAGCTCGAACCCCAGCTTGCCCATCCATTGAGCCATCAGCTTGCGGTCGAGTTCGACCTTGTCGCGTGCGTAGATGGCTTCCTGGCGATAGAGTGGCAGCCCGTCGGCATATTTGGAAACGGCGATCTGGGCCAGAAGTGCTTCCGTTGGAATGCCACCTTCGATGATATGTGCCGGAGCCGCCGCCTGGACGACACCATCCTCGTTCCTAAAGGCATACTTCGGCCGACGGGTGACGATGACACGGAACTTCGCTGCCACGACATCCAGCCGCTCGGAGACGTCTTCTCCAATCAGGATTTTGGTCTTACCTGCATGTTCTGGAAGCTCTTCCGGTTCGATCACGACCTCGACGCGCTCAAGATGAGGCGCAAAGCCCTTGCGTGGCCGCGGAGCGCGTTTGCTGTCCGCGCTACCGCGGCCTTTCGTGACCTGAGCCTTGATCGTCGCAATGCCGGTCTCGATCTCTTCGAAGACAAAGGCGTGCTGCTCGTCATCGACGGTGGATGATGCAAGCCTTTCCGAGCGTCGGCCAAATCGGGCGCGATCGAAAGCCTTCAGGATCTGCGTCAGCCGCTCGATGCGCTCATCGGCGTCCGCGTTGCGGGCCTCTAGATCGTCAACCTGCTTCTCCAAAGCCTCGACGCGGGCTGCTTTTGCGGCCATGGCAAGAACCATGGCTTTGAGAGCCTCTACATCATCCGGGAGCTCAATCTCGGGCCGCGTCATGGGTATGATCAGAGCATATTTTGCCGCGCTCCGCCCATGCTTTCAGGGACCTGATTCACTTCGCCGCAGCGGTTTTACCCAACAATCTCGGGAGGCTTCACCGGCGTGGATCGAACCCGCTTCCAGTCCATTCCGTCGACTAAAGCCAGAAGCTGGGCATGATTGAGCTGGACGCGATGATGGCCGATCCGGGGCCAGCAGAACTGGGCTTTTTCCAGCCGCTTCGCATAGAGGCAAACGCCGGAGCCATCCCACCACACGATCTTGACTCGGTCTGCTCTCTTGGCCCGAAAGACATAAAGTGCACCGTTGAACGGATCACTGCCAGCATCCCGTACCAGCGAAAGCAAGCTGTCCGGCCCCTTTCGGAAGTCGATGGGATGGCTCGCAAGAAAGACCTTCACGCCGGACGGGATCATGCCGACCGCACCGCTCGGATCACCCGCTGCAGGTGTGCTTCGCCGATATCTGCGTCGGCCCGGATAACGACGTCGCCGATGATAAGCTCGATCATCGCACGTGTGCCAATCGTCCCAGTCTCCGTCTGACCAGCCCGATTTGCGAGGTAGATCGTTGTCCGTCACGAGCATCACGACGCCAGCCAAATAGCTGCGAGGGATGTATGCCGATGCGATGCGCAATGGCTGAGACGCTTGCGCCGGGCTCCATTGCCTCAGCCACAGCCCGCGCTTTAAAATCATCGGACCAGCGGCGCCGAAATTGCCGTGGGGCGCCCTCAAGCCGTTCCGGAACAGCCTCGATCATATGGAAGTTTCTAGTTCCAGAGCTAGGCGCAGACATAGAAGCTCACAGTTTGTGAATCGTCTGTCCGCAATACAGCGGCCAACGCTACTGACGCCAGATGGGGTCAGCTTGTCGCTTACGTCAATTTCACGGTTCGTACCAATCTTCGATCAATGCGGCCAGTTTCGATGCCGTAGTTTTCCGTTATGCCTCCAGGCGCGATACTCGATTCAGCGAATAGGGTTGGCTGAACCCAGATCGCGCCTTTGCGTTCAAGCTCCACAGGCGGTTTCGCCGTCTTGATCTTGTTGAGATCCTGCCGGAGGCCGATTGTCTCGCGTTCTTTGAAACGAGCGACGCCTATGTCCTTGTACTGGCTCAGGAGGGCGCGGCCCAGCTGCCCAGGTTCCGATAGATGTCATCGCGCAGCTGTCGGACCTGTCGATTGAGCTCACCAAATTGCGCAGGCGTATGGTCGGAAATTTCCAGAAGAGCGTCGCCCAGGCAGCCAGCTCGCGACCTCAGCTCCGGCCCGCGTAACCCGCCGGGTGATGCTGCGGGCGGCAAGGGTCATCAGCGACTATGGTTCCGCGAACGCGACGAGGCGCCCGCGGATAGCCGTCGGCAACATGAAGTCGCCTCGTAGGTCAGACCTTGTGCAGAAAATCGACCACGCCGGTATCGAGATCATAATAGGCGGGCACGATCTTCACCTTGCCTTCCTCGACCAGGCGAGAAACAATCGCACTTTCGGTGAGGATGCGCTCGGCGCCGTTGAAGGCATTGGCATGGACGGTCTTGTCGACAAAATTGTCGCCGCGATCGGTCTCCGCCAAAGCCACGGGCAGGATCGGCTGGGTCATCTTGCCGATTGAGCCATCGAGCTTGGTGCCCTTGGACACGACCTCGCAGGCGGCGGAGACCGCCCCGCAACGCTTGTGGCCCATGACGACGATCAGCGGCGCATGCAGATGTTCGGTGCCATATTCGATCGTGCCGAGCACATCGGTGTCGACCACGTTTCCGGCATTGCGGGCGACGAAGAGTTCGCCGAGCGTCACCCCGCCGAATACAAGTTCCGGCACGACACGGCTGTCGGAACAGGTCAGCACGATCGCCCAAGGTGCCTGGCTCTTGGCGACGTCCTGCCGGCGCTTGGAAATATTGGCGGCGCAGGCTTCCGTGTCGGTGACGAATTTCTTGTTGCCTTCCTGGAGTTTTGCCAGTGCTTCATCCGGCAGGAGGGCGGGAGCGTTCGAGGCGAATGCCGGCATGGTCATGTCAAAGCCTGCAGTCATGACGGCCACGCCTCCGATGCCGGCAAATTTCAGCAGGGAGCGACGGCTGAGTGGGGAGGAATTGCATTCAAAGCACATGGTATCGGTCCTTTTGCAATATCCGGGATGGCTGCGGAGAAATGGCACCTGCTCCAAGTCATGTCCGGCAATTCTCCGGGAATCGGAGAATGGCCGATTGGTTATGCCTTGATATGGCACTCATCAAGCGGAATTTTGACGCATCGGAGGAGCTAAGCCAATCCTGGAGTATTGCCCCGGCCGTACGGTAGATCAACCCGGCCCTGACGGGTTCTGGCGAGGGATGCTCATGCGCGGCATATTGGGTTGCAAGGGACCCTTTGGGCGCTGCCTTCTGCTTCTTTAGTGGCTCCGCTGCCGCCGGCGGGATCGCATTCATTAACTCACTCGGGAACCTAGGAGCATTTGTGGGGCCGTTCGTTATAGGGTATCTCCGTAGTCAGCCCGGAGGTTTTTCTACAGGCCTATACGCTTTGGCAATCATGGGCCTAGCCGCGACAGTCATGTTGATTTTCCTCCTGCGCCTCCTGCGCCAAACTTGATAGAAACAACCAGATGTTCTTGTGTTTGTTGTCACGTGAGCCGAGCCGGTTAGGTGCACAACGAGATGCGGCTCGGGTCCGCGAGGAACCAACAGCAAGAGCTCGCAAAATTCCTCAGCGTCACCGGCCGCCGTCTTCGCACCCAAGGCCGAACCCGGCAATGCCGCTCATGTCGGCGCACCGATGCCGGGCGCCATCTCGCGCGTCTTTATGTCGCCCGGACAGGCGATCAATGCCGACGATGTGCTGGTGTCGACCGAAGCGATGAAGGTGGAAACGGCAATTCACGCCGAGGAGAACGGCACGATCGCCGAAGTTCTCGTCAAAGCCGGCGACCAGATCGATGCCAAGGACCTGCTTGTAACTATCGCGGCCGGTTCAGCGTAAAGTTCCATAACGTTGATTATGCTATTTGGTGCTGTAGGCGCAAAGTTGAAGTGTCCTGTTTCTGCAAAGTTGGAATGTCACTCTCCCCGCGTTTGATGGCGCGGGAGACAAGCGGATGGGACTGATTGCGATGAGCGAGCGTGACCTGCAGCGGATCGAGGTTTTGTCGAAGGTTGCCGACGGGCGGATGACGATGGTGTCGGCGTCGCATGTGCTTGCTCTCAGCGAGCGCCAGGTGCGGCGGCTGTTGGATCGCATCAGAACGACCGGTGCGGCATCGATCCGCCACAAGGCGATCGGCCGGCCGTCGAACAACCGGATCAGCGATGGTGTTCGCGATTATGCGGTGACGCTGGTTCGTGAACGTTATGCGGATTTCGGTCCGACGCTGGCGGCCGAGAAGCTTGCCGAGCGCGATGGCTTGCGTGTGTCGCGCGAGACGTTGCGCGGCTGGATGACGCAGGCCGGATTGTGGCTGTCACGCAAGCAGCGGCGGACGTTTCATCAACCGCGGTTGCGGCGCGAAGCCTATGGCGATCTGGTACAGATCGACGGGTCCGAGCATCGCTGGTTCGAAGATCGTGGAGATCCGTGCTCGCTGTTGGTGTTCGTCGATGATGCGACGGGCCGGTTGATGCAGCTGCGCTTCGTGCGCTCGGAAAGCGCCTTCAGCTATTTCGACGCACTTGAGCTTTATCTGAAGCAGCACGGGGCGCCGATCGCCTTTTATTCCGACAAGCACTCGGTGTTCCGGGTGACGAAGAAGGATGCCAAGGGTGGCCAGGGCATGACCCAGTTCGGGCGGGCACTCTCGGAGCTAAATATCGAGATTCTCTGTGCAAACTCCAGCCAGGCCAAAGGCCGTGTCGAGCGGATGAACCGGACGCTGCAGGGTAAGCGGCAAGCTGAGACCGTTCAGCGCGCGTAATTCCACGGCATGAGTGCATCGAGATCGCTGCTCGACCAGCC